>NZ_JBJURM010000001.1:0-486307 GCF_046097995.1 Rhodococcus sp. 5A-K4 | reverse complement strand
TTTCATGCCCTTGATCAGGGCGGAAGGATTCTCATAGCTTGCGGGTCACTTGATGGGGGTCATGCCAACGGCGCAATTCCAGTTGCCGCAGTCGCCCTCCTGCTGGGCGCCGATCGAATCATGGACTCGATGCGAGTCTCGGTGAACCTGCTTGGGAACTGTGTCGCCACCTTCGTGGTCGCGAATTGGGAGGGGCAGCTCGACAAGGAGCGCATGCGCCGAGTGCTCGACGGAGAAGACGTTCCACCGCTCGAGGAAGTCGATCCGATCACCGGGAAAACTGTTCCGGCACCGGAGGCCGAAGCACTCAAGACAGTTTCAACGCCGTGATGCGGTCTTCACTGGAACGCAACAGCACCTTGTCCCCCGCCCACAGCTCCCGCGGCATCGCCCAGGGGGTGAACTCGTCGTCCCCGTCCTGATCCACCCGAACCTCCCAACTACGTTGGCCCGTAAGGACATCCGTTCCGTAGACGTTTCCCTCGTCGATAACGACATCGCCGTGCCAGACAACCGCCCCGGCGCGCTCAGCGTTCGATCGCCACAGGACCTCACCGGTGAAGAGGTCCACGAACTGGACCTCGGGTTCGGGACCGGAACGTGTCACGGCAACCACGTGGCCGATCACCGCCAACGACTGTGCGGTGTCGAAGAGTTCACTGTTGGACCACAATTTCTCGCCGGAAGTCCGGTCGAAACCGCTGTGTCCCAGAATGATCGGAGTCGATCTTCCCGCGGGATCATCTCGGCTGTATCGCCCGCCGTAGTACGAGGACTCCGAGGGCAGTTCGTCCGTCCTGGCGAACTCGCGCCCGTTCTGATCGAGCGCGTACTCACTTGTCGGACGGCCATCGCCTTCGCAACCGCCATCCGACACCAATGTCACGCCGTCCGACGATGTATGCGCGGTCGAACAGGTGGAGTAACCGTGTACCCACCGCTGTTCGCCCGTCTTCAGATCGAATCCCAGAGACTCGTCGAGAGCGATCACACCCAGATCGCCGTGCACCGACATCACCGGATCGACGTATCCGGCTTCCCACGATCCACCGACGTCGAACGCTTTGGACCAGTTCGCTTCCGGATCGTCGACGGTTCCGCTGTGCACGCGAACGTCGTTGCTCTCGATATCACCCTCGAGCGCGAGGACCGTGTCACCCGAGACAACCGCGATGATCGGTGCCCACGGCGTCTTGATGTCTCGACGCTCTCCTGTCTCGATATCGAAAAGTGAGTACGAACCACCGGATACGTACGGCCCGGAGAAACACAGCACCGAACTGCCGAGCAAAGTCTCGGAGCAACCACCGATGTCGACCGCCGACGTGCGCCAACGGACCGCGCCGTCCTCAGCGTCCAATCCGACCAATTCCGCGTCGTCCAACGAATACGCCTGGCGGTCCGGCATGCCGACCATCGTGACCACGAGTGATCCGGCGTCGATGAATCCGCCCATGTCCATGTTGAATTCGGTTCCAACAAGTGGGCTCCGAAATATCGCGAACTCGCGCCCGAGAATCTCGGAGGCCTCGACGCTCCATGGCGGCGACGAGATCGCTGTCGGTCCGGAACTCGTCGACGTGACCACCGTGGCGATGGCGGCGGTGACCGTGACTACGGCTACGGCGGCTGCGATCCGAAGGCGGGCCTTGGGCGAATACCTGGCGGTCATCGAATCTCCAGCCCGTCGATCGTCGCGAGAAACTCCAACTGCTCGAACGTCATCGGCACGTTCGGTGCCTCTGCCGAAGAGCTCACCGTTACTTGCGTCCCACCGGGGTGGGTAACTACTACAGACCTGTGGACATTCTCCCAGCGACTCTCATCACGTTCGATCACGGACCCGTCCTCGGCGGTCACCATCGAGAGCGGGTGTCCGTCGTAAGAAGGGTCGTACTTGTTCGGAGGCGTAGGAAGCGGCTGTCCACTGGTAATCGAGATACTCAGACGCGACTCGTTGCCGCCCGACCGTGCAACGACATCCTGGCACGCAGTGGTGGTGTCGTTTTCGGCCAGAACCAGATCACCCAGCTGGCTGCCGAGGTCAGGCTCTTCTGACGGTGCTGCGCGCCAACCCGATCGGAGCGCTTCACCGAGCGCGTCGACGATTCCTCGATCCAGTTCCCGCCCTGATGACTCGTCCGTCCAACCGCCGCAATCAATCTGAAGCGGAGCAGTGCCTGGTGGAACAGGCGCGGTGATTCGCAACTGTGGCATTTCGACAAGGGTTACAAGTTCGTCGAGCGTCAGTGGCACCACGCCGGAACTCTCGGCGTCCGGACCTCCGTCGTTGTTCGTGTCGTTGACATACGCCTGAATACGGGTCCCGTCGACTCCGTACAACATTGCCGACCGATTAAGGGTGCGTACACCATTGGTTTCGCTCCACGTATCCTGCAGATCCACCACAGACTGGTCGGCCAGCACCCGACGTTCGACGAGCGACCCCGCAACACACGATGGGATCGGATCAGAACTCGAGTGCAGCATCAGGCTGAGCGCGCCGATCTTCCCGTCCCGAATCAGCGTCCCGGACGCAGTGGTGGACGCCAACTCCTCGAGCGAGAATCCCTCGGGCAGCCCATCTGTGTTCGAAGGTGCAGAGATCGGCCCGAACTGCAGCGAATTACCCGGGCTGGCGAACTTCAGCTCGACATCTTTCGGGAGCGCCTGCTTGACCGCTTCCGACATCGCGGCTGCCTTGGCGCTCGAGAACCACGGAAAGCGTGGATCGTCGTACGTGTCAGATCCGTCCAGAATATAGGAGAAGAACGAATCCTCTTCTGGCGCTGCGACGCTTTCACAACCCGGAATCGTTGTCGGGTACACCGCGCTCGGCGTAACGTACGAGAATTCAGGCACGTCCTCCGCCGAAATCTCGTCCGGTGTGGACGTTATGGTGACCGACGATGACGCAGCTACCGAGATGTCATCGGACGGCGAGCTGCTCCACCGATCCACCAGCCCGGCAACCACTGTCCCACCGGCGATCAGGGAGACGACCGTCAGCGCGAAGGTCCACTTCTCGGCCCGCTTCGAATCGGTTTGCTCCTTCGACACGTACCCTCGCAGTCACTGTCACGGCTCGCTCCCGATGCGCGTCGCCTCTGGAAGTCCTGTCGCGATCGCAGCGATTTCTGTTACCAACCGGATGGTTTCCTATCGCGCGAGCGCCGCATGAAGACAGAAGAACGGGGTGCCAGTTGCTGTGCAACCGGCACCCCGTCCTGACGACCTGAGTGCTTAAACCCTCACCGGCACCTGATTCGGGTCTGGATCGGAATCCGGATCCTGCTCGATCGGAATCCGCCGAATCGCTTCACCCTCGATGTCGACGTTCGGCAGGATCTTGTCGAGCCACGCGGGCAACTTCCACGCCGAATCACCGAGGATCGACATGACCGCAGGGATCACGATCATGCGGATGATGAAGGCGTCGAAGAAGACTGCCGCCGCGAGACCGAAGCCCATCATCTTGCTTGTCGTCTCCGAGGACAGCATGAATGCGCCGAACACGGAGATCATGATGATGGCCGCCGATGCGACCACGCGAGCACCATGGGTGTAGCCGGAGATGATGGCGTCCTTGGCCGACAATCCGTGCACGTATTCCTCGCGCATTCGCGTCACGAGGAACACTTGATAGTCCATCGCCAACCCGAAGACCACACCGATCATGAAGATCGGCAGGAACGAGATGATGGGTTGTGTGTGCTCGATCAGCCCGAAGTCGCCCAACTGGAAAATGGCCACCGTGGCGCCGAAGGTCGCACAGACGGAAAAGAGGAATCCGAGAGTTGCGGTCAGCGGCACCAAGATCGAACGGAAGACGACCATCATGATGATGAACGCCAGCCCCACAACCACGATGAGATACGGGATGAGCGCGGAACTGAGCTTCGACGACATGTCTGCAACGATCGCGGTTTGACCCGCTACACCGAGTTCTGCGCCTTCCGACTTCACCGTCGATCCGTAGTCCCGGATCTGATTCATCAGCTCGTGGGTTTCGGGGCCGCTCGGAGACATCTGCGGGGTGACCGCGATGAGCGCAGAGTTTGCGCCCGCCATCGGGTTTGCCGCGTCCGGTCCGTTTCCGACCCACATCAACTGATCCGGCGTTGCGACGTTGTCGAGGCCCTTGATGTGCGCGACAGTGCCTTCGGCAATCGCAGTGATGTCGGTGCCGTCGGGCGCGTCGAGCACGACGAACAATTCGCCGTTGACGCCTTCACCGAATCCTCGTTGCAGGAGGGCCAGTGCCGGTCGCTCTTCGTCTTGAGTGAACGAGAGTCCGAGTTCGAGCTTCGTCATCGGAATAGCCGCGATCACCAGGAGGACCAGAGCAGCACCCGCGATCGGCCACGGGTACTTGGTGACTATCTTGGCCCAGCGATGTCCGTTGGATTCCATCGTCTCGGGCTCGTCACCGTGGCGAAGCCCGGGAATACGAGGCGAGAACGCGAACCGACCGAAGATGCCCAGAACTGCCGGGATCAACGTGATTGCGCCGAGCACGGCGATGATGACGGCAACCGCTGCCGAGATTCCCATCTGCGTAATCATCGGGACCCCGACCACCGCCAGGGCTGCCAGCGCGACCACCACTGTCAGGCCCGCGAATACGACCGACGAACCGGCTGTACCTACTGCGCGTCCGGCAGCAGCTTCCCTGGTTCCGCCCAGATTGAGCTCACTGCGGTAGCGCGAGACGATGAACAACGCATAGTCGATCGAGACTGCGATGCCGATCATCGTGACGATTCCCGTGACACCTTCGTTGATGTCGAAGAAGCCCGAGCCGAGTGTGACCGTCAGAGTGGCCAGCGCAATTCCCAGAATTGCAGTGAACAACGGGATGAACGCCGCGATGAGTGCGCCGAACGCCACGATCATCACGATGAACGCCACCGCGAAGCCGAGCATCTCCGACAGACCGCCCGCGGCCTGCACCTGCATCATCGAACCGGTGCCTTCGACTTGCAGGCCACCGGTGCGGAATTTTGCCATCAAATCGAGGAACGCCGTCTTGTTCGCCTGCGTCTGATCCTCGATGCGAATCGACTGATTGAGCTGGATCAGCCCGACCTTGCCGTTGTCGCCGAGAACGGCTGACGCCACCGCCGGATTGGCCTCCGCGAGAGTGACCGGATTGACGATCTTCTCGGGATCGACGATGTCCGGCAACGTCTTAGCCTGTGCGATCAACTGGTCGATCTGATCGCTGTGCGCGGCAAGCCCGTCGTCTGCCGCGATGAGAATGCTGGTCGACGCCTGAGTTTGCTGCTCCGCTGCCGCTGCAAAGTTCTCGTTCATCAACTCGGTCGCACGCTGTGAATCGGTGCCCGGAAGATTGAATTCTTTGGAGAACGTCGGATTTGTGGCGCTGATAGCGCCTCCCACCACCGCGATCACGATAATCCACGCGGCCACCACAAGATACTTGTGGCGGAAAGCGAACTTCCCCAACCTGTAAAGATACGTAGCCAACGTAGGCCTCTCTCGCCGTGGACTGGTCTGTCCGAAGAACACGGAGTCTTTCGGTGCCAAGGTCATACGGTACGGACCGATCGGCCCATTGGCACCCGGTATATCTGCGAAAACGGCATATCCGGCGCGCTCTCCGTCTCCTTTTCAGACCGCTCGGTACCGTGGACACGACACGGGCAGGCGCCTCACCAGAGCAGACGTCGCGTAGTACGAAAGGCAATCCCATGAATCACGGCCAGGCCGTCGATCGCGATCTCCTCCTTGCCGGCCAACAGCGACTCGACGCGCTGGGGCCACGATTGACAGGATCACCTTCACACCACGCTGTGGTGGAAGAAGTCGCGAACGAACTGACCGAACTGGGCCTCGAAGTCCGGCGTGATTCACACACTTTCGAACGCTGGGATCTACCGGACACATCTGAGGGGCTTCGCATCGAATTGCCGACGGGACCGATCAATGTTTCGTCCGCATTCCCCTACTCGGGATTGACCGGGCCTCAGGGAATCTCCGCTCCCCTGGTCTACGTCAGCGCGCGACGCCCCAAGTGGTCCTTGGCCAAGGGCGCGATCGCGGTGATCGAGGTCCCGCACGTCGATCTTCCCCGCAAGCTACTGGTCAGCGAGTGGGGTCCGATCGCCACCGACGAGACTCTTCGAAATCCGGTTCTCTCCGCAACCCTTCTTGGCCCGAAACTCGACAAGGCCCGCAAGGCCGGAGTGCTCGGCGTGATCGCGGTGTGGCGTGACATCGCTCCGGACAACGCACTGGGACAATATCTTCCGTTCACGCAGCCGTACCACGACATCCCCGCCGTCTGGGTGGCCGGCGACGAGGGCAGGAAGGTTGTCGCTGCAGCTCGTTCCGGTCAGCGGGCGACTCTGGTTCTGGATGCAACTCTGCATCCGGACACCCGGACCGACACGGTGTGGGCGGTATCCCCGGGGACATCACCGGAAGAGACGATTCTGCTCATCACTCACAGCGACGGAACCAACGGCGTCGAGGAGAACGGGCATCTGGGAATGTTGGCCTTGGCGCGGCACGCCGTCGCGCAGCCGCATCGACGGTCGTACGTTTTTGTGCTGACGACTGGCCACCTGCGAATTCCAGCGGTGTCCAAGCACGGACAGGCAACCTCCACCTGGCTCGAAGCGCACCCCGAGATGTGGAAGGGCGAAGCCGGTCAGGCGCGCGCAGTAGCCGGGATCGCGATCGAACACCTCGGCGCGCTGGGTGATACCGAGGACACCTCGACCGGCAGCTATGCGTTGGTGACCACTCCGGAACCGGAACTGCTCTACGCGACGAGCCGAGAAGTACACGACATCGTTGCACCGCTGTGGCGCGACATCGGGGCAGGCGATCGCCGAATCGTGGCGCCAGGACCGGTCATTCATTTCGGCGAGGGTGAACCACTGTTCGACCGGAAGATCCCGGCAGTCGCCTTGGTGACGGCGCCGCAGTACCTACTAGCTCTGCGTGATGCCGACGCCGCCACGCACGTCGATCTCGACGCGATGGTCAAACAGGTCGAAAGCTTCCGCGATCTGCTCGACGCGTTCGATGCAACCGACACCGCGGCTTTCGGTCCGGTGGTCTCGCGCTCGGTATTCGCGAAGTTCTCGGCACTACTTCAGTTGATGCAGATTTTGTCGAACGCCAAGAAATAGTGCTGTGCGCCTTTATTAACCACGGGCGGTTAATAAAGGCGCACAGCAGTTGTCCTACTTGTCGTGAATGATCACGCCACGGATGTTCTTGCCATCACGCAGATCCTGGTAGCCCTGGTTGACGTCTTCGAGGCTGTAGGTGTTGGTGATCAGTTCGTCGAGCTTGAGCTGACCCGCATCGTAGAGACGAAGCAAACGCACGATGTCGTACTGCGGGTTCATTGATCCGAACAATGTGCCCTTGATCGTCTTCTGGTTCAGCGTCAGATCGGTTCCCGACACGTGCACGGTCAGCTTGGCCGGATCGGCGAGACCCGTGATCACCACGGTGCCGCCCTTGCCGATCACTGCTGTCGCTGCACTGACCACGTCCTCGTCGACGGTGCCGACAAGGATGAGCGCCGCGTCGGCGCCCTGTCCCCAGGTCAGCTCGTTGACCTTGGCAGCAGCGCTCTCGGCGTCTGCAAAGGCATGGGTTGCACCGAACTTCAGTGCGGTCTCACGCTTGAGAGCAACCGGGTCGACCACCACGACATACTTGCAGCCGGCCGAAACGGCGCCCTGGACGGCGTTGATGCCGAGACCACCGATGCCGTAGATCACAGCGGTGTCACCGGCGCGAAGGTTACCGGCATTTACTGCCGTTCCCCAACCCGAAGGCACGCCGCAGCCGACGACCACTGCTGTCTCCAAGGGAAGCCAATCGTCGATCTTGACCACCGAGTGCTGAGAAATGGTGGCGCGCTCGGAGAATGTTCCGAGCATGCACATTCCGCCGAAATCCATTCCGTTGCCGTGGAAACGGAAGGAACCGTCCGTCATCGAACCTTCGAGGATGGTGGCACCCATGTCACAAAGGTTCTGGCGACCGGTCGAGCAGTAGCGACAGGTGCCGCAGTTGGGGATGAAGCTACACACGACGTGGTCGCCCGGCTTGACCTTCGTGACGCCGGGTCCGACCTCTTCGATGATGCCCGAGCCTTCGTGTCCGCCGACAATCGGGTAACGCGGCGGGAGATCACCGTCGGTCAGATGCAGATCCGAATGGCACAGTCCGGCAGCGGTGTACTTGATCAGTACCTCACCCACCCCTGGGCCGTCGAGGTCGAGTTCCATGATCTCGAAAGGCTTTCCGGGCTCGAGCAGTACAGCAGCTTTGGTCTTCACTGGTGATCTCCTTGATTGTCGGACGAGAGAATGAGCGATGGGGGTCGGTCAGAGGGCGATGTTGACGGCCTTGGTCTGGGTGTAGAGATCGATAGCCGAAGCGCCGAGCTCGCGGCCCCAACCGGACTGCTTGTATCCGCCGAAAGGCATTGCGGTGTCGAAGCCGTTGTACTGGTTGATCCACACCGAGCCAGCCTTGAGACGCTTGGCCGTGCGGTGGGCCTTGGAAATGTCACGGGTCCAGATGCCGGCGGCAAGTCCGTAGATGGAATCGTTTGCGGCAGTGATGGGTCCGTCGTCCGCGTTGAACGGCAGCGCTGCCACGACGGGTCCGAAGATCTCCTCCTGAACGATGGAGAATTCGGGCTTGACGTCGACGAAGACAGTCGGCTCGACGAAGTAGCCCTGATCGCCCCAGCGGTTACCGCCGGTGAGTGCACGTGCGCCGTCGGCGATCCCCTCACGGAGGTAACCGGTGACCTTGTCGAACTGCTCCTGCGAGACCAGCGGTCCGAGCTGGGTGGTGGGATCGAGGCCGGGTCCGATCTTGACCTGGCTCGCTGCGTGCGCGACGGCCTCGGTGAACTTCTCGAAGATGGTGTCCTCGACGTACAGACGGGTACCCGCAACGCAGCACTGGCCGTGGTTGAACAGCCAGGCGTTAAGTGAACCCTCCACAGCGGAATCGAAATCCGCGTCGGCGAATACGATGTTGGGGCTCTTGCCACCGAGCTCGAGCGTAACCTTCTTCAGGTTGCCCTTGGCGGCGTCGACGATCTTCTTACCCACCTCGGTGGAACCGGTGAACGCGACCTTGTCCACGTCGTCGTGGCCGGACAGTGCAGCACCTGCATCGCCGAAGCCGGGAACGATGTTGACGACGCCGGGCGGGAATCCGGCTTCTTCGAAGACCTCCGCGAGAAGCAGTGCGGTGAGCGGGGTCTGCTCAGCGGGCTTGAGGATCACCGTGTTGCCGGCGGCGAGCGCGGGGGCGAGCTTCCACGACGACATCAGCAGCGGGAAGTTCCACGGCACGATCAGTCCACAGACGCCGATTGCCTCACGCAGGGTGTAGGCGTGGAACTCGCCGCCCGGAGAGAAGGGCATCGACACGTTGACGGTGCTGCCTTCGATCTTGGTGGCCCAACCCGCGTAGTAGCGGAAAACGTCTGCGGCCCAAGCCACGTCGACGGCGGTGGCGATGGCAACGGACTTGCCGTTGTCGAGAGCTTCGAGCTGACCGAATTCCTCGGCACGAGCACTGAGAATGTCGCCGACGCGCCAGATCATCCGCTCGCGCTCGTTTGCCTTCATCCGAGACCAGGGGCCGTCCTCGAAAGCCGTTCGGGCGGCGCGTACCGCGCGGTCGATGTCTTCGGCCTGGCCGTGTGCCACGTCTGCGAGCTTCTGTCCGTCAGCCGGGTTGTACGTCGCGAAGGTCTGGCCCGAAGCGGCGTCGACGAATTCGCCGCCGATGTAGAGCTTCTTCGGTCCGTTCAGGAAACCCTGTACCGCGGAACTGATGGTGTGTTCGGCTACTGCCGTCATCGGAAACTCCCCTGAAGTAGTGAGGTGCGAATGTGATGCACGCCATACTTCCGCGCTTCCGGGGGTGCTAACTGTCCGAACTTTGTACAACTCAATTCGGACAGCAAACTACACAGTGATGTCGAGCGCCCGCATCCGTGTGTAGAGAGTGCTTCGGCTGATTCCGAGTTGCGCCGACGCGTGAACCTTGTTGCCGCCGCAGTCTTTCAACGCTCCGATGATCGCCTGGCGCTCGGCCTTCTCCCGCCCTGCCAACCGCGACACCTTGGTCGTGGTGCGATAGTCCTCGGGCAGATCGACGACGTCGATGCGATTGCTCGAGCGTTCACCTGAGGCCCGATTCAACACGACGCGCAATTCGGCCAGGTTGCCCGGCCAACTGGCCGCAGCGAGCGCTTCGGCAGCGCTGGCGGTCAACCTCAACTCGGGCGAGATCCCCTCCAACATCGCCTGAGCCAACTCGGCGATCTCAGCCTGTCGCTCGCGCAGCGGGTTGATGGCAATCCTGGAGGCACAACGCGAGATGAGTGACACGATGGCTGGCGGCAAATCCGCGACCGCGCCGCTGGTCAACACAATCCTCGGCCCCTCGGCGCTGGCATCGACCAGGTCTGCAACCAGTGGCAACACCGAATCGGGAAGGAGCTGCACCTGTTCGATCACGACCACGCCCGTACGCTTTCGGGCTGCTCGCACAAGATCGGTGATCCACTGCTCACGGCCGTCGAACGCGATCCGCGTGGCATCGTGCCAACTGGCGTCGACGCTCCCGACCACGTCCGATGCTGCCGAAGTTCGACCGGAACCTGCTTCACCCGAGATGGCAACTGCGGACGACGAGGTCCGCGCTCGCATGAGGTCTCGGCGCAGTCGCTCCCCCGGAGATGGTGCTCGCTCGTGGGTTCTGCGGATGGGTGCCCGTTCCCGCTGGAGTGGTTCGACCAGGAAGAGTGCGCCGCCGTCGGCCCCGGAAATCCGGTCGGCTTGAACTCGCGCCAGCGCACCGGACGCCAATTCGACTGTCACAAGCCTCGATTGATCAGGATTGAGATCGGCGATCAAGGACCGGAGTGATACGTGGTCGGCGGTGTCGAGCAGATCCAAGGCCGTTCGGTTGCTCAGCAGGATGTCGTCGCCGATGGCCGCGACGGCAATGTGGCGCTGATGTGACACTCGCTGGAATGCGTCGACCAGCCGCTGCTCCGACGCTTTGGAGCCTTCGAGCAGTCGTTTTTCGATATCCGCTGCAGCACGCGCAAGGAAGGGCGCGAACAGCGGGTTTGCCTGCGAGACAACGCCGGTCATGTCGAGAATACCCTCGACGCGACGTGTGACGGGATGCAGGATCGGCTGGCCGTAGCAGCTCAATCCCTTGAGGCTGTCGAGGAAATGCTCGTCCCCGTGGATCACCACGCTTCGACCTACCTCGAGCGGCGTACCGAGCGCATTGGTACCGGCGTGCTCTTCACCGAAGCGTGAACCGTTGACGACGCCCAACCGCTCGATCGTCCGCTCGACGCGGCTGTCGGAGTACACCGAAGCGACCACGCGGCATTCTCGATCAGCAAGCAGCACACAGAAACCGGTGCCCGCGATCTGTTGCGACACCTCGTCGAGCACGGGCGCGGCGGCCCGGAGCAGACGAGACTCGCCGTCCTGCTCCTCGGTGTCCACGGCGATTGCCGACGACGGATCGAGGCCACTCAGTCGAGAACGCTTCCAGGAGAGCGCGATCTCGGGGCGTACCGGCTCACGCTCCCCTGGGTTCGCGGACATATGCTCAGGCCTGACCGATCAATTCGATCGCCTGTTCTCGCATCGCGATCTTGCGGACCTTGCCTGTGACTGTCATCGGGAACTCGTCCACGACATGGACGTACCGCGGAATCTTGTAGTGCGCGAGCTTGCCGGTGCAGAAGGCACGGACCGAATCGGCGTCCAAATCGTCTGCACCTTCGCGCATCTGGACCCACACCATCAATTCCTCGCCGTACTTGGCGTCCGGCACACCGATGACCTGCGCGTCGAGAATGTCGGGATGGGTGTAAAGGAACTCCTCGATCTCACGCGGATAGACGTTCTCGCCACCGCGGATGACCATGTCCTTGATGCGTCCGGTGATAGCGACGTATCCGGCCTCGTCCATGACGCCGATGTCTCCGGTGTGCATCCACCGGGCAGCGTCGATAGCCTCGGCGGTCTTCTCCGGGTTCTCCCAGTAGCCGAGCATGACCGAGTAACCACGCGTGCACAGTTCGCCCGGCTCGCCGCGCGGCACCGTCAGTCCGGTTGCCGGATCGACGATCTTGATCTCGAGGTGCGGTCCCACCCGACCGACGGTTTCGGTGCGCTGCTCGATCGAATCGTCCGAGCGGGTCTGCAGCGACACCGGCGACGTCTCCGTCATGCCGTAGCAGATGGACACCTCTGCCATGCCCATGCGATCGATGACCTGCTTCATCACTTCGACCGGGCAGGGCGAACCCGCCATGATGCCGGTGCGAAGGGACGACAGATCGAAGCTGTCGAAGTCCGGCAGCGCCAACTCGGCAATGAACATCGTCGGAACGCCGTAGAGGGACGTGCACTTTTCGGCCTGGACGGCTTCGAGCGAAGCGCGCGGATCGAATGCGGGGCCCGGAATGATCATGGCAGCACCATGACTGGTGCACGCAAGGTTGCCCATCACCATGCCGAAGCAGTGATAGAACGGCACCGGGATGCACACCCGATCGACCTCGCTGTAGTGGCACAACTCGCCGACGAAGTAGCCGTTGTTGAGAATGTTGTGGTGGCTGAGCGTCGCGCCCTTCGGGAAACCGGTAGTGCCCGAGGTGTATTGGATGTTGATCGCGTCGTCGGCCGACAACGCGGCCTGGGCTGCGGCGAGCGGAGCCGGATCGCTTGCCTGCGCCGCCAAGCCGTCTGCAAGCACCGCGTCCCACTCGGGTGAACCGAGCAGGAGCACCGAAGTCAGATCCGGGCACTGCGGCCGCACCGTCTCGATCATCGACGCGTAGTCCGAGGTCTTGAAGCTGGCCGCAGACACCAGCGTCGAGATTCCGGCCTGCTCGAGCACGTACTGCAACTCGTGCGAGCGGTACGCCGGATTGATGTTGACCAGGATCGCGCCGATCTTTGCCGTCGCGTATTGCGTGAACGTCCATTCCGGACAGTTGGGAGCCCAGATTCCCACCCGGTCGCCCTTCCCCACACCACGGGAAAGTAGTCCGGCAGCGAGCCCGTTCACCTGCTCGGCGAACTCCCGGTACGTCCATCGTCGACCGCTGGCGTGGTCGATCAACGCATCGCGGTCGCCGTGTGCGGCAACCGTGCGATCGAGGTTGTCTCCGATGGTGTCGCCCAGCATCGGACCGTCCCATACTCCGGACGTATAGCTGGGCAGCGGCGTACTCATGTGTTCTGTCCTCTCCGGTTACCTGTTCAGGCACCTATGAGAGGGGCCGCCGCAGCGGACCCTCTCATCTACGAATTTACTCGATTCGGTGTGATGCACGACATACTTCCCGGTGCGGGGTGGCCGTAACTGTTCAGAGTCCGGACACCCCACCCGCCTGCTGTGCGCCTTTATTAACCGCCGGCGGTTAATAAAGGCGCACAGTGTTTACAGGGCGTGGTCCTTGGTCTCGACGAGCGCCCAGGTGCAGACCAGACTCACCACGCCGAGGATTGCCAACATGATTCCGATGGCCATACTCCCGTATGCCGAGGCCAGCGGTGCGGCGATCAGCGGCGGCACTGCGCCGCCGAGCACTCCGGCGAGGTTGTAGCCGAGGCCGGCACCGGTGTAGCGGTAGCGGGTCTGGAACATTTCCGGAAGCAGCGCACCGCAGGGGCCGTACGCGATTCCGAAGATCATCAGCGTGCCGAACATTCCGAGGATGAACGCAATCGGTGTTCCGGTGTCCAGGAGCGGGAACAGAATGAGCGCCCACACCACAGCCAGACCACAAGAGATCATGATGACCTTGCGACGCCCGATGCGGTCCGAGTACAAGGCGGAGACGATGATCGCCGCACCGAAGACGAAGGCGGACGCGATACCGACCGACAGGACGAACGGGCGGGAGAAGCCGAGGGTCTTGGTTCCGTAGCTCGTGAGGAACGCCGTGCCCATGTAGAAGAACGCGAACAGGCAAGCGAGGGCGCCGGCCGAGAGCAGGATTTCCTTGGTCTGGAACCGCCAGGCATCCAGGAACGGGAGGGTGCGAGGTGCTTCGTTCTTCTGCTCTGCAACGCGCTCTGCCTGCTCCGCCTTGAAGACCGGGGTCTCCTCGATAGCGAGTCGCATGTAGAGGCCGATGCCGACCAACACGATGGAGAACAAGAACGGGATACGCCAGCCGTAGTCGAGGAAGGCTTGGTTGGTATCGCCGAGAACAGCGCCGGTGATGAGGAATGTACTGCTCGAGAGCACGAAGGCGATTGCGGGGCCGAGCTGCGGGAACATCGCATACAGACCACGTTTGCCCGGTGGGGCGTATTCCGCGGTGAGCAGAGTTGCGCCTGCCCATTCACCACCGACCGCGAAGCCTTGGCCGAATCGCAAGAGCACCAGGATGATCGGAGCCGCAACACCGATGGTTGCCGCACCGGGCAGCAAGCCGATCAGGAGCGTCGAGATACCCATGAGCAGGAGCGTCGAGATCAGAGTCTTCTTGCGACCGATGCGATCACCGAAGTGTCCGAACAGCATTGCGCCGACGGGCCGGGCGATGAATGCGACTGCGAAGGTCGCAAACGATGCGACGGTTCCCGCGGTGGCACCGAGCGCGGGGAAGAATACCGTCGGAAAGACAAGTGCCGCAGCAGTTCCGTAGATGAAGAAGTCGTAGAACTCGATGGTCGTGCCGATGCAGCTCGCGATCGCGACGCGCCGCACACTGGTGGTCTGCGGGGGTTGTGTCGCGCCTGCGGCACTCGCACCCCCGGCGCCGGCGGCGCTGTTGCCGCCTGTGGGAGAGACTGTGGTCACTCGATTCCTCCGTGGTCCCGTGGTGTCGCCCTGTGGGCATCACCGTCGATAGGAGGAAAGGTAGTGATGTGGCTCACCCCTGCACTACCCCCGAAAGGGGGTAGGAGTGATCTCGGTCACGACTTGTATGCAATGGTAACGAGTTTCACCGCTCTCCACATGCCGTGGGCCGTCCGATTCGTTCACACGAATCGGACGGCCCACGCTGAACTGCGTCAGGGTCCAGCTCTACGAATCAAGCCTTTCCGGCAGCCCCGAAAAGCTCCTGACGGATCTCTCCCCACACCGTGGCGTAGGAGTCGATGATCGGTTCTGAAATCCACTTGAACTCCCCCGCTTGAACTTTCGCGAGAGCATCCGAGAAGAGATCCTGGTAGCGGGACAACCGCGGAACGAATGCCGACAAATCGTCGAACAGGTTTGCAGCCCGGCGGTCCAGCTCGGCAAGGGAATTCGCGTCCGCGTCGTCGATAAGTGCAACGAACTCCTCGTCCAGCGGAACGAAAGCCTCGTACACCTCGCCGATGGAGTCCTCGTCGATCGAGACCCGCTCAGCGTCCAACTGATCTTCGAGTTCCGCGAGGCCTTTCTCGGTCAGGCTGATGGCACCTTCTGCTTCGGCCGCTTTACCCTGCGCGACAAGTGCGTCGTACGCAGCTTGACCGGACGCTGCGCTGACGCCCAAGTGCTCGGCCAGTACAACCGCTCCGACCCGCTCCTTGAGACGTACTGCTTGGAGCAGTGCCAACTCGTCCACATTGCCAGCGAAGGCCATCGATTTCTCCTACTCACGTGCCGCCTCTGCGGCTCCAGCATCACAGCGGACACCCGTGGGTTTCCGCAGCCCGACAAAGGGCTCGAAAGAATCAGATCACACGCCGATCGATCGTTGTGAAGTCACCGCAGCAAGCCGACTGTCACGCGACGGTATCGGCCTGATCGGGGATCACGCTGCCGTCCGCACGAGTTACGGCGCCTTTGGCCCCGGCCGCGTCGGTGTAGGCATCGGTCGAGCAGTGATAGGGAGCATCCGCCTGTGCTTTCGGTTCGATGAACATGGGGTTGACCAGCCATTTTCCGTCACTGTTGTCGTAGGCATTGCACATCAGTTCGGGATTGTTGCGGTTGATCACCAGGCGCGCACCGGTCGCATCTCCGAGGAACGTCACGTCGGTGACAGAATCACCGGCAGCAAACACCTGACGCCGATCGGCAGGCAACTGCTCGAACGCCGTAGGCCCTTGGACCCCGTAGACAACCTCGTTGACCTGACACCGCTTCCCATCGATGTACGGAATGACCGAGTCGTCACCGTCCGCAACCCCACCACATCCCCGCAGGCGCCCCGTCAGAACGCCGCCCTCGACGATCGGCCGAACTCCCATCACGTGATCGGCATCCAATCCCAGCTGCTCCGACCAGACTCGAACGACCGGTTCGGCCGACGCGGAGATGATCCGCACGTCGAATCCATGAGCGCCGAGGGCTTTCACCAAATCTTCGATTTGCGCGTAGTAACGCACCGAGCCGTCGACTTCCGTCGTACCGACAGTCTGATCGGATCCTTCTGCAGCAGCGAGATTCTCAGCACGCGCTGCGCGGGCGTACTCGGTGATCTCGCCCTCGGTGTGCCCTGCCATCAACTGCACCGCCCACGCGTATGCAGCCTTGGTCCAGCGGTGATCGTAGCCGTCGAATGCAACCTGTCCGTCGCGAGTCTTCTCCTCGAGTACCGCAACGATCTCGTCAGCGCAGTCCAAGTCGGTACTGGTTACCAAGGGTTGACCCGGGGCGGTCTCCGAGCCACACGCGGCGGAAAGTGCGGCAGCGCCGGCTGGAGTCATGAAGCGACTGGTGGTTGCCCAGTCCGCTCCGGCGGGCTGTAACACCTTGTTGTTCTTGATCATCCAGAATGCAGTGGCGCTTCCGATGTCGTTCTTGACAACTGTGTTGTCCCAGTCGAAGAGCGCCAACGGAGCGCCGTCATCGACATGACCTGCAGCTCCACACGTTCCGAACTCCGTCATCATGGCATCCAACCTCACACGGTTGTCGCCGTACCACGCCAGACTGGGATCCAACGCCGCGCAGGATGAACTACTCTGCGCCGCATTCTCTTTCGTGGCACTCTCGGCCGAACTACATGCAGTTGCACTCAACAGGACACTACCTACGGCCAACGCACACAGGGCGCGGGCATGCAGCGAACGGAACATCGATTCCCTCATTTTCGTCGTGATTCGGGTACGACGGCATACCCGAGTGTCGATCGACCCGGGTATGCCGTGCAGCTGTCAACTAGTCGAGCGTCAGCACTTCTCCCGACGCAACGGCGTCGGCGCGAGAGGTGTCCTTGAGGTCGACGCCGGAGCGGCCCAATTGGCGCGCTCCCGTCACCAACCCCAGGACGACACGAGCAGCCTGCTCGTATCCGAGACCCTCGGGTGGGTGGACATTGGAAATGCAGTTTCGATCCGCGTCGGTACGACCGACGCGCGGAAGGTGAGTCAGATAGATCCCGACGCTGTCCGCAACGGAGAGCCCTGGACGTTCGCCGATCAGGACGATCGCCGTCTGCACTCCCATCGCGGCGGCGATGTGATCACCCAGTGCCACACGGGCATTCGTGGCGATCACCGGCGGCGCAATCGAGTACTGCTCCCCCAACACCGTGACCAACGCGGACAGTAGTTGCTCGCCGTGGTCCATCAGTGCTCGCGGGGAGAGTCCGTCGGCGAGGATGAACCCGATTTCCTTGTCGGAGCTCTTGATCGCGCTCAGGTCCGCAGGTTGTCGCCCCAGGTCGGGTCTCCGTAGATACTCGCTGCGGGTGGAGACGCTGCTCGCGACCACCACCGGTGCCCCGATACCCACCCCGTCGACCCGACTGGCGAGAGTCTCGGAATCGAGTGGCTCGTGCACTGCGTCGCGGGCTGCGGCGTGTGCTGCCTTGAATTCGAGAACCCGCTTGGTGGGCAACGAATCTCCGGCACGCCCCAGCCCGATACGCGATTGTGTGGTCTTGCGCAGTGGACCCCAGAAATCGAGGATCGGTGCCTGATCTTCGGTCATGAGTTCACCGTCAAAGCCCGCAGCGGCGACATTTCGGCGTCGATCGGAAGAACCCGACCGTTTGCGTCGGTCATCCCCAAGTTGTGGAGCCAGGTCTCGAACTCCGGGGCGGGCTGCAAACCGAGGACCTTACGCACGTACAACGCGTCGTGGAACGCCAGACTTTGATAGCCGAGCATCACGTCGTCGGCGCCGGGCACCGCGATCACGAACGCCGCGCCGGCGACGCCCAGCAAGGTGAGGAGGTTGTCCATGTCGTCTTGATCGGCTTCGGCGTGGTTGGTGTAGCAGACGTCCACTCCCATCGGCAGCCCGAGGAGTTTTCCGCAGAAGTGATCCTCCAAGCCCGCGCGAATGATCTGCTTGCCGTCGTAGAGGTACTCGGGACCGATGAAACCGACCACCGTGTTGACCAGCAGCGGCTCGAGATCTCGGGCCACGGCGTATGCCCTGGTCTCGAGTGTCTGCTGATCGACCGGGACTCCACCGGTGCCGTAGTGGGCACCTGAACTGAGGGCGGACCCCTGCCCTGTCTCGAGGTACATGACGTTGTTGCCGACCGTTCCGCGGTTCAAGGAGCGTCCGGCCTCGTTACCCTCGCGCAGTAGCGGAATGTTCACTCCGAAACCGGAATTGGCGCCTTCGGTACCGGCAATCGATTGGAAGACAAGATCGACCGGCACCCCCGATTCGATCAGTCCGATCGTGGTGGTCACGTGAGAGAGCACGCACGACTGAGTCGGGATCTCGAATCGCTGACGGATGTCGTCGAGCAGGTGGAGCAGATCCGAGGTGGCCTGGGGTGAATCCGTCGCAGGGTTGATGCCGATGACGGCGTCGCCACATCCCATCAGGAGACCGTCCAATGTGGCCGCCGCAATGCCGCGTGGATCGTCCGTCGGGTGGTTTGGCTGGAGTCGGGTGCTCAGCCGTCCAGGCAGTCCGATGGTGGTGCGGAACCCCGCGGTGACCGTGATGGCCTTGGCGACGGCGATCAGGTCCTGATTGCGCATGATCTTGCTGACCGCGGCTACCATCTCGGGGGTCAGACCGGGACTCACGGCAGACAAGCGTGCTGAAGCTTCCGGCGCCGACGCAGTCTCGAGCAGCCAGTCCCGTAATCCGCCAACAGTCAGGTGGGCCACCGGCGCAAATGCGAGGCGATCGTGGCTGTCGATGATGAGCCGGGTCACCTCGTCGTCCTCGTACGGAACCAACAGATCTTCGAGGAACACAGTCAACGGAAGATCAGCCAGAACCCATTGGGCAGCAGCACGTTCAGCATCGGAGCTTGCCGCGCAACCGGCTAGTTCGTCACCCGACCGCAGTGGTGTCGCTTTTGCCATCAGATCGACGAGACCGTCGAACGAGTAGTTGGTTCCGGATACCTGCTGGTGATACTTGGCCATCCCGCGACTCATCCCAATTCTTCTTCCGCCTGTGCAAGTACAGCAAACTCCTCGTCCGGCGAGTTGGCAACAAGGTGGTGACGACTGTAGAGACCGAAGTACGCCATCAGAACTCCGAAGGCAACCAACGTCAGCAATGCCGCAACGGGATCTACCAGGAAGGTGGCCACCACCGACACTGCCGCGATCACGAGCGCAAACGAGGTGGTGGCGATACCGCCGGGCGTGCGGTACGGGCGCGGCATGTTCGGCTCACGCTTACGAAGAACGATGTGACTCACCATCATCAGGACGTAGCTGACTGCCGCGCCGAACACCGCCATGTTGAGCAACATGGCACCTTCACCGGTGAGTGAGAGCGCGAAGCCGATGATTCCGGGAACGACGAGCGCGAGAGTGGGGGCCTTGCGCTTGTTGGTCACCGACAGGTTCTTCGGCAGGTAGCCGGCGCGGGAGAGCGCAAACGTCTGACGTGAGTAGGCGTACATGATCGAGAAGAAGCTCGCGACCAGACCGGCAAGTCCGATGTAGTTGACGGCCTTTGCCGCTCCGCTGTCCCCCAGCGCCTCGACGAGCGGATTTCCGGAGGTGGACAGGGCGTCGGCGCCGAGCGCACCGGTGGCGAGGAAGAGAACCGTTGCGCCTGTGACGATCAGGATCAACATGCTGATGATGATGCCGCGGGGGACGTTCTTCTCCGGCTCACGTGCTTCCTCGGCGGCCAGCGGTACACCTTCGACGGCAAGGAAGAACCAGATCGCGAAGGGCACGGCGGCCCAGATTCCGAGCAGACCGAATGGCAGGAACGACGACGATCCGACTGCGCTGGTGTCGACGGCGATATCGGTGAGGTTGGACGAATCGAAAAGGCCGACAGCCGAAACCGCGAACACGACCAGGCCGACGAGTGCAATGGCGGTGATGATGAACATCGCCTTGAGTGCCTCACCGGCGCCGGTGAGGTGAATGCCGATGAAGATCGCGTACACCGCGAGGTACACCCACCAGCCGTCGGTGATCCCGAACAGGTTCAGCGACTCGACGTACGCCCCGATGAAGGTCGCGATCGCTGCGGGCGCGATCGAGTACTCGATGAGAATCGCTGTGCCGGTGGCAAATCCACCCCAGGGACCCATGGCCCGTCGGGCAAACGTGTACCCCCCGCCCGCAGCCGGAAGCGCCGACGACATCTCGGCCATACCGAGCACCATCGCCAGGTACATCCCCGCGATGACGACGGCCGCGATGAGAAGGCCACCGAAACCACCTTCGGCCAGACCGTTGTTCCAGCCGGCGTAGTCACCGGAAATCACATAGCTGACACCCAACCCCGCAAGCAGCACCCACCCTGCTGTTCCCTTTCGGAGTGTTCGTTTCTCCAGATACGAATTGTCTTCCGCATGGAAGTCTGCGCCGTCGTGGTGTGCACCCGCGGCACCGGCGTTTTTGCCGGTTGCGTGGTCGGAAAGAGACATGTCCATCCTCTGAATCGGTCAAGAATGAGACGACGCACGGTGGATGCGTCGCGTGAAATGAACGGTATGTGGGCGATGTACGGAGAAGGTCGCCTGGAGATGACCGTGCTGTTAACTGGCTGTCATGTGAGCGGCCCCGAGTCTGTTCAGATCTTCTTCAGGCGGCCGTTCTCACGATCGGGCGGCCGCGCCTGGCACCGGGCAGGCATCGACGGCCTCGGCGACGACCTGGGGAACTGTCGGGGGCGATGGACGCACGCCCGCTTCCCAATCAGCGCCTACGAGAATGCTCGACGCGCCGAGTGCTTCGTTTTCGTCCGGTGTGAATGCCCTTGCTCGACTGAGGAATCTGAATCCTTCAGGAGACTCCAGGCTGAATCCGCTGCCGCGGCCGGGCACGACGTCCAGCACCAACTGGGTGTGCTTCCAGGCTTCGAACTGTGATCCGGAAATCCAGACCTGTACAGCGTCGGTTCCGGTGGGAAGGTCTTCGGGAATCTCTCCGACCGCAAGTCGGAGATCGACGATTCCGAGTAGTACGTCACGGTCCCCGACGATGAATTCGCCTGAGGGATAACACATCGGGGCCGAGCCGTCGCAGCATCCGCCGGATTGATGCATCATCAGTTCGCCGTGAGTCCCGCTGAGGCGGCGTAGCAGGTCAGCCGCCCCAGCGGTGGTCACCAACCGGGGTGGAACGGCGCCGGTATCGGGTGTGTCCGTGGCGCTCATTCCAACCTCCGTGTGTTTGTGCAGGTTTCGCGTGTTGCAGTCCCTCGCACCGGCACCCGCAGCGAGGGGCTCACGGGTGCCGGTGGGTCGATCAGAAGAAGCCCTGAGCCTTCTGGGCGTAGCTGACCAGGAGGTTCTTGGTCTGCTGGTAGTGCGAGAGCATCATCAGGTGGTTCTCGCGGCCGATGCCGGACTGCTTGTATCCACCGAAAGCGGCGTGTGCCGGGTACTGGTGGTACGTGTTGGTCCAGACGCGACCGGCCTGGATGTCGCGGCCTGCGCGGTACGCGACTCCGCCGTCGCGGGACCAGACACCGGCGCCCAAACCGTAGAGCGTGTCGTTGGCGATTTCGATGGCCTCGTCGTAGTCCTTGAACGAGGTGACCGAGACGACGGGTCCGAAGATCTCTTCCTGGAAGATGCGCATCTTGTTGTTGCCGGTGAACACCGTCGGCTGGACGTAGTAGCCGCCAGACAGGTCTCCGCCGAGTTCGGCCCGCTCACCACCGGTGATGACCTTGGCGCCTTCCGCCTTGCCGATCTCGATGTACGAGAGGATCTTCTCGAGCTGATCGTTGCTGGCCTGGGCACCGATCATGGTGTCGGTGTCGAGCGGATCCCCTTGGCGCACAGCCTTGGTGCGAATGGCGGCCATCGCGAGGAACTCGTCGAAGATGTCTTCCTGGATCAGCGAACGTGACGGGCAGGTGCAGACCTCGCCCTGGTTGAGGGCGAACATCGTGAAGCCCTCGAGTGCCTTGTCCTGGTAGTCGTCGTTGGAGGCGAGGACGTCGGAGAAGAAGATGTTGGGGCTCTTGCCACCGAGTTCGAGGGTCACGGGGATGAGGTTCTGCGACGCGTACTGCATGATCAGGCGACCTGTGGTGGTTTCACCGGTGAACGCGATCTTCTTGATACGCGGGCTCGACGCGAGCGGCTTTCCGGCCTCGACGCCGAAGCCGTTGACGATGTTGAGCACACCGGCAGGCAGCAGGTCACCGATGATGCCGATGAGGTGCAGGATCGAGACGGGTGTCTGCTCGGCAGGCTTGAGCACGATGGCATTGCCGGCAGCAAGGGCGGGTGCGAGCTTCCACACGGCCATGAGGATCGGGAAGTTCCACGGAATGATCTGGCCGACTACGCCGAGCGGCTCGTGGAAGTGGTACGCCACGGTGTCGGAGTTGATCTCCGAAAGCGAACCTTCCTGTGCGCGAATAGCTCCCGCGAAGTAACGGAAGTGATCGATGGCGAGCGGAATGTCGGCGTTGAGGGTCTCGCGGATCGGCTTGCCGTTGTCCCACGACTCGGCGAGTGCGATGGATTCGAGGTTCTCCTCCATACGATCAGCGATCTTGTTCAAGATGATCGCGCGCTCGGCGACCGAGGTCTTGCCCCAGGCCGGAGCTGCTGCGTGCGCTGCGTCGAGAGCGAGCTCGATGTCTTCTGCGGTGGAACGAGCCACATCACAAAAATTCTGTCCGGTCACCGGTGTCGGGTTCTCGAAGTACTGACCCTTGACCGGAGCAACCCATTCGTTGCCGATCCAGTTGTCGTATCGAGACTGGAAGGACATGATCGCGTCGGCGGTACCTGGGCGGGCGTACACGGTCATTGCAAGCTCCTATGTAAACGTGATCTTCCTGGGCGCACCCACCAAATCGGTGACTGCAATCCCACCCCCCGGTGGGGTGTGATTCACAACACTAGGAGTTGCAACGTTGCAAGTACGTTGCGTGCGAGAAACGCAGATGATTCTCAGATGCCCAATTGGCGGTCGAGGAGATCAATTCTTGCCTGTACCTGGGAATACAGCGGAGATTGAGGATCCAACGTGGACAGGTAGGCCTCCCACACGACGGAGTCTTCGCGCCCGTGTACGGACGTGGTCCACCGGGCCAGAAGGTTGGCGTCACCTCCACGCAGCAGAGCCGCCTGAACCCTGGTGCGTAGTTCTTCCCGCACCTCTTCGATTCCCGGGGAGGCCGAGCCTGCCAGTACCGGGCCCGAATACAGTTTCATCGCCGTCGCCGCGTCTCCGCGATCCAACGCTGCCCGCACGTCGCCGACGTCTGTCGTGAACTCCGCGATGATCCGATAAGGACGCGAAGCCAGCCGGTCGGCGCCGAAAACCTTACGAAGCCGCGACATTTCCGCGCGGATGGTCACTGCGTCGAGCTCCCCCTCGTCGAGCAGGACCGCAAGGTGGTCGGAGCTCAGACCCTCCGGATGTTCGGAGAGCAGAAGGAGAATCTCGGCGTGACGCTGCGAAATCGGGATGCGGTCACCGCCGCGAACCAGCGTCGGCCGGCCGGCACCGAATGTTTCGAGGCGCGGAGCCGTGGCGCTGAGCGGGATAGGCGAGTTCAAGAGGTGGAATCGCAATTCCGATTCGGCGGCCGCAACAGTTGCACGGATCAGCGACAGCACTTCGGGAACCGCGACCCTGGGACCACCGGTGATGTCGATGGCACCAAGGATTTGCCCAGTGGTGGGATCGTGGACGGGTGCGGCCGAACAACTCCAGTCGTGCACGGTTCGGTTGAAATGCTCGGATCCGAAAATCTGTACGGAGTGATCGAGAGCAAGCGCCGTTCCCGGCGCATTGGTGCCGACACGATCTTCGCTCCAGTCGGCGCCTTCGACGAAGTTCATGGACAACGCTTTGTCCTTGGCCGAATTGTCACCCTCCACCCAGAGCAGTCGACCGTGTGCGTCGCTGATCGCGATCAGCAATCCGGTCTCGGCAGCATCTTCCACCAGGAGTTTCCGAATCACCGGACGGATCAGTGACATGGGATGCGCGGACCGATATTTTTCGAGTTCCAACCCCTCGAGCATCTCAGGATTGCCGACAACGTCAGGATTTACTCCCTTGTTGCGGCTCCGCATCCAGGACTCGAGCACGACCGAACGGACATGGGAGTCGTCGGTCAGCCCTTGGCCGGGCACGCCGCGGGCATCGATGAACGACTGATGGGCAGACGAAAGTCGCCGCGCGAGTAACGCGACGTCATCGCCTGGCCTGACCGCCACCCACGGGTTGCCGGACACAGCCTGTTCACGTGCCATATTTTGCGTTCCTCCGCTCCGTGGACCACTGTAACGCCGATCACAGCCCATAGGCGAGAACGACCATTCGGTATGACTGTCGACCTAGCCTGCTGCCCCTCGCGGTCACTCGTCACCGAGCAGGATGGCGCTTGCTCGTTCCGCGACCATCACCGCGGTCGCGTGTGGGCCGCGGGTCGGGATCGTCGGCAGGATTGACGTGTCAACAATACTGAGTCCTTGCGCGCCGATCACACGGCACCGATCATCGACGACTGCGAACAGGTCCGATTCGGCACCCATCACGCAGCTACCGGACATGTGCAAGGACGTACCGAGGCGAGATTCGATCCACTCGTCGGTGTACTCCACGACGGGGCGATCGATCAACCCGGTCTCGGCGATCGACTCGAGAAGGTTCTCGGCGATCTGCATTCCTTCCCGAATGGCTGCTCGATCGTGCGTCGACGCGACGTAGTTGTATCGAATACGCGGTGCCCCAGCGGGATCCCCCGATGCCAGTTCGATGCTCCCACGACTGCGCGGCGCCATGAGGACCACCCCGACGCCGTGATCCATGCGAGGCACACCGGGAACCAAGTCTGTGAAAGATGCGGTGTACGGGCGGATTTCAAGCTCGGCGAGATTGAGTGCAGTCTCCAGCACCGGTGTCTGCGAGCGAATCGTGCGAGGCGTCGAAAAATGGTACGGCAGCAGCACTTCCGGATGGTCGACGAAGTTCTGGCCGACGCCATGTCGATCGAGAATGACGGAAACTCCTTGCTCTGCAAGTTGTTCCGCCGGACCAACACCGGAATTCAAGAGAATGTGCGGCGTCGCCACCGCACCCGAACACACGATCACGTGGTCGGCACGAATGCGTCGGACGTTGCCGTCGTCGAGAACGTCGACGCCGATCGCACGGGTTCCCGAGAATACGATGCGAATGACGTTCACTCCGGATTCCACCCGCAAATTCGGGCGGTGCAACGCCGGCATCAGATACCCGATCGCAGTACTGATCCGACGATGATCCGCCACGTTCAGTGGCACTCGGCCGACGCCGAACGAGTCCGGCGCATTCTTGTCGACGTCGTCGGGAAAACCTGCTCCGAGCGCTGCCGCATGAAACTCACCGCTCAGTGGATGCAGTTGGTCCCACGCTCGACGCTCGACCGGGATCGGACCGGCGGTCCCGTGGAACTCGCCCTCGAAATCACGATCCGTCTCAGACTTCTTGAAGTACGGCAAGACGTCGTCGTATCGCCAAGCACTCGGCCAGTTCTCGAAATCTACGCGGGTCGCGCGCGTGAAGTATGCACCGTTGACGGCCCCGGACCCACCGAGTGTCCGCCCGCGCGCAATCGTGGACGCCCGACGCGGTGTCAGTTCGACCGGATACGTCCACGTGTATTCGCTCGCAGGTCCGACCGGCAGTCGGTACGGATCACCCAGGACGTCCGGAAGTTCGAGCGCCGAACGATATCCGCTTCCCGATTCGAGGAGCATCACCGTGGCGGATGGATCTTCACTGAGCCTGGCTGCGACGACGCAGCCACACGTGCCACCACCGACAACCAGGAAATCTGCGTAGTCGGCTTCTGTCACTTGGTGATTCGAGGTTTCAGCGCCGCCCAGTCACGGGCGTCGAACGCGCCCCGCCAGAGTCCGGCTCCATACGCGATGTCATCTGCTCGTTTGAAGAAGACGTACCGAACCGGACCCAGCCCGCCTGGCTCACGGTGGCGATACCAGTCCACCAAACCTTCGGTGACTGCCGCAGCGACGGCCAGTCGCCGAATTCGACGGGAGGCGATCACCGCCAGAAGAGTCACCGGCCAGTAGTGACGACACATCGCCGAGGCGAGTTGCCAGAATCCTCCGACAAACCCCTGCGCAGTGAGGATCGCTGCGATCCGGGTGGGCTGACTCAGCCCGTTGAACATCTTTCGCAGGCGATACACCGTGAAGAGCAGAGCGCCCAGCGCACTCGCAAGACCGGAACGGGTCAGTGTTGCGGCGGCGATGCACGCGAAGAGCGTCGAGAACGACATCGCCATCGGCGGAACCGAACCCTCGTGTCTTGCAGCCAACGGCGCCGCGCCCGTGCCGTAGAACGCTCTCCTGGCGAACCACTTGTCGAACTGAACTCGATGATCGTGGGCGACATGCGCAACCGGTTCGTACCTCAATCGCCAACCCGCAGCCTGCAGTCGCCAGCAGAAATCGACGTCCTCGGCCACTTCGAGACTCTCGTCGAAACCGTTGCATTCGAGTGCCACGTCGCGCCGGACGATCACGGCCGCGCTGGGGACATAGGCGACCGGACTTCCCGACTTCACCGCAGCTTCTTTGCGTCCGAGGTCGAGAGACGATCGCATGTTCTCGTACCGCGCCAGCGCCGTCCCGTACGGATCGAGGGCGACGATGCGGGGCGCAACAAGGGCAACCCCTGGATCGCTGAAGTGGCCCAACATCAACTCGAGCCAACCGGCACGCGGTATGACGTCGGAGTCGAGGAAAGCTACGAAACGTGTTTGGGCCGAACGCAATCCCGAGTTTCTCGCTGCCGAGGGTCCGCGGGCGCTCTCGTGCCGCACCACTGTGATGGTTCCGGTGCCCGGGCAGGCGCGACGGGGCTCCACCGGCACTTCCGAACCGTCGTCGACAACGATGACAGTCAGATCCTTGAGGACGGGCAGTAGGCGTTCGACGCCGGCCTGGTTGTCCTTGACCGGAATCACGACGGTGACATCTGCCGCAGACGGTGTCGACATCGGACGAGGATTCGCGACGCCTGAATCGAGAAGGTGACGAGCAACCGCAGCGCTCTGCTGGTCGACCACCTCGAGGAAGCCGTCACCGATCATCGCCGCAGCCGTCGGAGCCAGCTTGAGCATCCGTGTCGGAGAGCCGCCGATGAGCACCCGGCCGCCCGAGTACGTGCGCACCTTGGGGTCCAACCGAATGCCGAAGCCGTCGGGGAGTCTTGCTGGTCGCATCAGATGATCGTAAGGGACGTAGCCCGTCGTGCTGCAACTCGTCGCAGCCTCGAAAGCCGTCGCAGGTGGACCGTCCGCCCCCACTCGGTCGTGGTCGTCACCGAAGCCTCCCATCTGGACCAGGCTCCCACCGGGCCAGTCCATCCGTCACGCGTCCTACCAACTCACCGAAGATGTATGCGCCGTCTTCGGCGGTAGCCCCGACTGGATTGCCGAGAACGCCGTTTTGCGACACAGCGACCATACCGCCCGAACGCATTCCTGGCATCAGGTCCGCGATAGGAGACAAATTTCCTGTCTCAGCAAGGCTCATGTGCACCAAATCGGGCGAAAGGTGCAGCAATAGGCTCGTTTCAGTGTGTCCCGCGTGCGCATCGGCACCCGCAACAGCGCACGGCACCCAAGCGGCGTCACGTCCCTCGTATCGAAGAAGTGCCACAGCTTTGGCCAGCGCGGGACCATTTCCGCCGTGGCCGTTGACGAACAGCACCCGCTTCGCCCATCTGAACGCCGACCTTCCGTATTCGACGACGAGAGTTTCCATAGCCTCGGCACCGATCGAAATCGTGCCGGCAAACCCTTCGTGTTCGCCGCTCGCCCCGTATTCGATGGCCGGGGCCACGACAACGTCGGGCAGAGCCTGTGCGACTGCTCTCGCGATCCGCGTGTCGGTATCTAGAGGCAGGTGCGGTCCGTGTTGTTCGAAAGAACCGACCGGGACCACGACGGTGAGCGCAGTGCCTTCGAGCGCAGGACTCGGGATGGCAGCAAGGTCACGCGGAGAACTCATCCCCCGATCGTATTGGTGCCGGCCCCTCCCACCGCAACACAGCATGCGGATACACCGGGGCATGGTTGTGCCCCGGTGTATCAGATTTCGGTTGTCGCGGTCACGCCGCTGTCGGTGGACTGTTCCCGCCGATCGGCTGCTGATACGGATCGATCGACATCGGTGGGTAGAACACCGTCTTCCGATCCGGGCCGATCTCCACCCGCCACTCGGTGTGGTGCATCGTCCGATGGTGATGACCGCACAACAAGATCAGATTGTCGAGATCTGTTGGGCCACCATCACCCCAGTGAACAATATGGTGAGCATCGCACCACCCCGACGGCGTCCCGCACCCCGGAAACGCGCACCCACCATCCCGAACCGCCAATGCCCGCCGCTGCGGCACCGTTGCTGTTCTCGCTTCCTTACCGCACTCGAGCGGAACACCATTCTCATCCAACAAGATCCGCGTCACGGTGCAGTCGCACGCCAACATCCGGGCAGTGTCGATACTGATCGGACCCACCCAATCCGTCCACGCAAACCCGAGTTCCTCCGTGGACAGCAGGAGGTCTTTCAGAACTTTAAGGTCCGTCATGTCTTTCGCGCTGGCGGTGACCGTGATGTGCGGTTTCACCCCGCCCTCGATCGGACCCAACCCCGCCCGCTCGTACCGGCGCAACAACTCGCAAAACCCGTCCGCACGCCGTAATGCCGGAGTACGCGTGTCCTTCACGCCGTCCTTCTCCGGCGTCGGAGCGGACAGACTCGACAACAAGGTGATCAGACGCGCCCCGTTCACAGCATCCAAGTCGCCCTTCACAGTTACTCTGCCGTACAGGCCTTTCGAGGCGTAGAACTCGTTCCGCTCCGAATCCTCGCCGACCGGAACACCGTCCCCACGCTTGCCGTACTGCTTCTCGATCCGCCGAATCGCCGCCCGCACCGCATCACAGTCCGCAATGTTCTTCGACGCCAACCCCAACAGAATCCCGCGAGCCTTGTCCACATCCGCCAGGGTCATGTTCTTCGGTGGATGCTGACAAAACGACGCCACCTGACGGGCTTTCAACGCATCCACGTCACCACGGTGAAACGCATCGCCCACAACGGGTTCGAGCATCAACAACCGCGCCAACCCGACCAGCAGACTGCACTCACCGATCTCCAGATTCGTCGAACCGTGCAACCACTGCGCGATCGCCCGAAAACCCTTCCCCCCGAGAACCTCACGGGAAAACATTTCCACGATCAGCAACACCAT
The DNA here is from genome assembly GCF_046097995.1 of Rhodococcus sp. 5A-K4. Lineage (NCBI taxonomy): Bacteria > Bacillati > Actinomycetota > Actinomycetes > Mycobacteriales > Nocardiaceae > Rhodococcus > Rhodococcus sp. 5A-K4. The sequence continues at coordinate 456,656 of NZ_JBJURM010000001.1, read as the reverse complement.
CCGCGATTGCAACTCGTGCCGGGCGTGCACCAGATCGAGAACCTCACTCTTGAGGCCCTCGCCATCCAGTTGCCACGCTTCCCGACTGTCCATGCCGAAAGTTTAATCGAACATACTTTCGAGAACCAGAGACAAAACGGACGACTTATATCGCCAACGCAGCCCGATGCCCCTCGATGACCGCTGCGTGCGAACGTCTCGGAGACAAGGCGTCACCGATGCGAAATATCTCGAAAGAACTTCCCCGCAAGGAGTTCCACAACTCGTCGACAGGTTCCTGCTGTGTCGCGAAGACCACCCAGTCGACCGCGACTTTCTCGACCACACCCGTCGGAAGGTGAACCAAGCTCACCAGCGGCGAGGCTGTAGTGCTCACCGAAGTCACCATCAGATCCGTCCGTTGCACGATCGACTTCTCGAACGCCCGGCGGTTCCACCCCTCGAAATCCAGGGTGACGCTCAGATCTTGGGCAACCACCATGCCGTTGGTCGCGATCGTGACAGCGCAACCTCGATCAGCCAGGAATTCAGCCACCGACGTACCTTGATGGAATCCCAACTCGTCGTATACGAGCACCGTTCCGCTCGGCAGAACCCTGCCGTCGAGAACGTCTCGAACACTTACGACACGCTCTGATCCACCCGCCCACGTTGGGCGCACGGGCCGCGCGCCGGTTGCGATCACGACCACGTCGGGCGCCCGTTCCTCCACAATCGCAAGGTCAGCTCCAACACCCAGCTCGATCGTCACACCGCTTCGGCGACACTCCGATTCGAGATTTCGCACGAGGTCGGCGAGCTCACGGCGAACCGATACCACCGAGGCGGTAAGAATCTGTCCGCCAAGTCTTCGTTCACGCTCGAACAGCGTCACCACATGACCTCGCTGGGCCGCGGTGGCCGCAGCTTGCAGGCCGGCCGGGCCGCCGCCAACTACCACCACCGTGCGGCCCCGTCGCCGCGGCATCGGCAGCGGGACCGCTTCCCGACCGGCGCGCGGATTTTCGGTGCACCCCAACCAACGCCCCAGACCCATCCGCCCGACGCATTCCTGGTTGCAGGACAGGCAGGTTCGCACCTCTGACGATTGACCAGCACGCGCCTTGTTCACAAAATCCGGATCGGCGATCTGCCCGCGAACTACGCCCACCAGATCGCATACACCGTCCTCGAGTGCAGCTTCGGCTTGCTCCGGCGTCTTGAAACGGCCGACTCCGACGACTGGAAGATCGACGACCTCCCTGATCGCAGACGGGACGAAGTTGGCGTAGCCCGTGGGTACAGCCATCGATGCTTCGACCAGATGCAGTGTTTCCGTGGCCATTCCGACGGTGGTGTTGATGTAGTCGACGTGACCGTCAGCGTCGATCAGTTGGGCGGTGGTTACCGCGTCGGACAGTTCGATGCCACCCCGCGTTCCTTCGTATCCACTCAGGCGCACACCGAGCACACGATCCGGGCCGATGGCCTTACGCAGGACCCCGAGCACTTCGAGAAGGAAACGAGCACGATTCGCCACGCCCCCGCCGTAGCGATCGGTGCGCAGGTTGGTCGAGGGTGCCAGAAACGCGCGCACGACGGACGACTGCGACGCCTGCAATTCCACCCCGTCGAAGCCACCGGCGACGCAGTTGCGCGTAACAAGGGCGAACCCTGCGAGAATCTCGGCGATGTCCGCGTCGTCGACAGCTTTGGGCACCTCGCGGAACAACGGATCCGCAACGGCGCTCGGCGCCAACAGCGGCGATCGCGAATAGGTTCCAGCGCCCTGACCCCCATTGTGGTTGATCTGCGCGAGAATCGACGAACCATGTGCATGAACGGCGTCGGTGATCCGCCGGTATCCCTCGATCGCTTCCGGCCGATAGCCCGCAATCATCTTCTCGTACGGTCGATCCGAAGGATGCGTCGAGTGTTCCTCGGTGATGATCAGACCCGCACCGCCCCGTGCCCGCGCCTCGTAGTAGCTCGCGTGCTGCTCCGTCGGCAACCCGTTCTCCGCGTAATTGGTCAGGTGTGCGGAGAACACGACCCGATTGCGGAGTGTCAGGTTGCCCAGGCGCAGTGGCGCGAAGAGGCGCGGGTACGGCGTCATCAGACCTTGGAGTTTCCCTGATCGAGAGCGATATGACTTGCCGTGACGGTGCGTGAACCGTCACCCGCGAGCCACAGAACGGTATCGGCGATCTCGTCGGGTTCGGCGAACGCGATGTCCGAGAGGATCGGAGTGAAGTTGGGAAGGTACTGCGGAAACTTTGCAAATACCTCGAGCGCGCCCTGGTCGACCCCCATCGGCGTATTTACTCCGTAAGGGTGGATCGAGTTGACCCTGATCTTGTACTCCCCCAGTTCCTTTGCCGCGGCCTGCGTCAGACCGACGAGACCGAACTTGGCGCTCGCGTAGTGCGCCTGTCCGGGCAGCGCCTTGAGTCCGGCCACCGAACTGACCACGATGATCGATCCACCGCGCCCACCTTCGATGATCGCCGGCACCGATGCCTTGAGGGTTTTCCAGACTCCGGTCAGGTTGATGTCGATCAGGGTTTCCCACTGCTCGTCCGACATTTCCCAGAATCGATTCCAGTTGCAGACCCCGGCATTGGCGACCACGATGTCGAGGCGTCCGAACTGCTCGACACCATCCTTGACCACCGCGGTGAGCGCTGCGCCGTCACGGACATCTACCTCGCGAGCGAGGATCTTCCCACCCTCCGCTTCGACCAGACGTATCGTCTCGGCAAAATCCTCGGAAGTTGCTGCGTCGTAAGAATTGTCCGACGCCACCGACGCGCACACGTCGACTGCGATGATCGCTGCTCCCTCGCGCGCCATCTTGACCGCGTGCGCACGTCCTTGACCGCGCGCTGCGCCGGTGATGAAAGCAACGCGACCTTCGAGCGAACGAACTGAACCCTGTGTCATGAGATAGCCCTCTCTGCAGAATTGAAACTCGTTCTAGTAGTAAACCCTGCAAAGCGCCCTTCGCGGATGGATTCGAGAACAGTTCTCGGGGCAACCGAGTCACCCACCTGGATGTCGGCCGCTTCCTTCAGCGTTTCGTTCGGCAGACGGGGCGAGCAGTCGATCACCACTTCACACTCGAGCTGTGACCGCTCGCCGGTATGAACGTGCTCGACGCAGACGGCCCCTGAGGCGATTTCGATGACACGGGACGCGAGCACCCTGGTGACCCCGGCCTGCTGGATGCGCGTGTTGGCGCCGACCAGATCCCCACTCGCACCGAGCCTCGAACCGACGATGCTGTCCGGGGTCACAATCGAGACGGAGACGCCCTGGACCGCGAGTGCTTCTGCGAGCGCCACCGCGATCGGTCCACCGAGCGGATCGATCAGCGCGACCGGACCCGGCCCCACGGTGGTCAACTTCTCGAAGGCTTCCGACGCATCCAACCACCGAACCGAATCGTCGACCGGATACGTCGGCGGCCGCGCAGCGCTACCGGTGGCAAAAACAATCAGCTCGCCCCGACTACGTGCGTCACTCAGGTCCTGCGCCTCGACCGCCGCCCCGGTCCGCATCGTCACGCCGCTACGACGGCATTCGTCCTCGAGCCACTGTGCGAGGAGTGTGAACCGGCTGCGGCCGTCACCTCGCGCAAAAGTTCGGATCATGCCGCCGAACTGCGATGAACTCTCGACGAGTGTGACCGAGTGCCCCGCCACCGCCGAGATCCGCGCGGCTTCCATCCCGGCGGGGCCACCCCCCACGACCAGCACGGCTCCCGGTGTCGAAATCTGCTCTCGCTCATCGGGGTCCACCGTCTCGAAACCCGCGCTCGGATTCCCCACGCACGTCACGACCGGGTTGCGAGGATCACGCACGAGGCACGTCTGATTGCAGAGCACACACGGCCGTGGACGATCACCGCGCGCGGCTTTCACGACCAGGTCCGGGTCCGCGATCTGGGCCCTGGTCATCTCGACGAACTCGGCCACTTCCAGCGCTGCACGAGCGTCGGCGATGTCCACGACGCTCCCCTGCACGACAACCGGAATCGAGACCGCGGCCTTGATCTCACGGCACAGATCGAGGTTGAAGTTCGGCGGGCAGTGAAAGTCGGGTCGGTACCCCTCTGACGAATAGAGTCCGCCACGAACGACGACAAGGAGATCGAGTAGTGGCGACAGATCGCGTGCAAAACCGGCGGCGAGATCGGGTGTCAGTCCCGCCCATGGTGCTTCCTCGTCGCAGGACAACCGCAGGGAGACAACGTGGTCCGACCCGACTTCCTCGCGCACTGCCGAGATGATCTCGCGAACAAGGGCAACGCGATCAGTGCCGTATCGGTCTTGCCGAGTGTTGGTCAGACCCGAAAGGAACTGTCGCAGAATGCTTCGAGGACCGGCATCGAGTTCCACTCCGTCCATTCCCGAAGCGATGGCCATTGCCGACGCTTCACGAAAGCCGGCCATCAGCTGGTCGATTTCCGGCTGCCCCATTGCCATCGGCAACTCACGCGTCACCGGGTCGGCCACTCTTGACGGTCCCCACAGCACCGATTGGGAGTATGCGCTCGATCCCTGCATGCCGGTATGGCCGAGCCCGGCAAGAACCAGCGTTCCGTACGGAGCACATGCGGCCGCGATCGACTGCCACCCCGGGCCGCACTCCGACGCCAGCGGTGCCCGCTCGTACGGCCAGTCGTTCTCCAATACCGAGGCCACTTCGGTGACGACGATTCCGGCTCCACCCTCGGCGCGGCGCTGGTAGTACGCACGGTGCCGATCGGAAAGTGATCTTCCCACAGCAAGATTGGTCTCATGCGGACCGAAAACAACCCTGGACCGGACGAAGCGTCCGGCCAGGGTTGTGTGTTCGTCGAGTGTCAACTCACAGCTCTATCGGAACCGCAATCTCAGCTGGCGCCCAGTGAGCGTGTGAAGCCTTCCGGGATCACCAGGTCTGCCGGGCTCAGTTCGGTGATGGACGAGTGGCCAAGGCCCATCAGCCCCGAGTCGATGCCCATCCGCATCAGGTCGAGCACGTTCTCGACACCGGCCTGGCCGTTTGCCGAGAGACCCCACAGGTAGGCGCGCCCGAGCATGACGGCCTTGGCTCCGAGTGCTAGCGCCTTGACGACGTCGCCGCCGCGTCGAATGCCGCCGTCGAGAACAACTTCCACCTGATCGCCCACGGCCTCGGCAATGCCCGGGAGCACGCGGATCGGCGCCGGGGTGCCGTCGAGGTTGTTACCACCGTGGTTGGAGACCGAGATAGCGGAGACACCGGCGTCGACAGCTCGCTTGGCGTCGTCGATGCGCATGATGCCCTTGAGCATGAACGGTCCACCCCACTGCTCACGAAGCCAGGCGATGTCTTCCCAAGTCGGAAGCGGGGTCTGCATCCACTCGCCGTACGCGCCGAAGAACGTCGGTGCCGGCTGGCCGGGAGCCGCGAGGTTGGGTGTTGTCAGGTCGGGGATCTTGCCGGTCTTGGCGAACTCCAGCAACCACTTCGGGCGCATGATGCCCTCGGGAGCGAACTGGAACATCGCCTTGAGGTCCATCTTTTCGGGGATGGACGGGCTGCCCCAGTCGCGACCGTACGAGAAGGACCAGTCGGTGGTGATGATCAGGCCCTTGGCACCGGCAGCGCGAGCGCGCTCCATACGCTGCAGGAGCACGTCGCGGCTGCCGACCCAATACATCTGGAAGAAGACCTGCGGGTTGGCCGCGGCAACTTCTTCGATGGACTTGCTGGCGAAAGAACTCAGTCCGATGGCTGTTCCCCGTGCTGCAGCTGCACGAGCTACCGCTACCTCACCGTCGGGGTGCACTGCCTGCACACCTGTCGGTGAAATCATGACGGGCAACGAAATGTCCTGGCCCATAATGGTGGTGGACATCTCGCGCTTGTCCGACAGTCCCGCAGCGTGAGGAGCGAAACCCAGTTCGCTGAATGCCGCGACGTTGTCGTCGACCGTCAGCCCTTTCTCGGATCCCGCCACCAACGCCGCGTACACGGACTTGGGCAACCTCTTCTTCGCACGGCGCTGTGCTTCTGCCACCGTCTCGAAGAAAGCATTCTTAGCCATTGAACTGACCTCTCTGGGGTGCAGCTTTCGCCGCACTGTCGGTATCGCGCAGTAGTTACTGCATTCCCGCAAGCGGGTTTTCGTCACAAATCTTGGCGGGCGGACGCATCATCAGTGTCAGTGGCACCGATGCACGTGGGGTCTTACGTTGACCGGAACGGGAGTGGTCGACGCTGGACTTCGGGACCTCTCCCGCCGACGCCAATGCCATTTCACCGTTACCGATGACGCATTCGGGGTCAGGTCCGTCCATCGGCAGTCCGGTGAAGAACTTGGCTGCCATGCAGCCACCCCGGCAGGAGTCGTAGTGATTGCACTTGCTGCAGGCGCCACCGGTCTGCGGCGAGCGCAGCTCCTCGAACAGGTCCGAGTGCTGCCAGACTTCCTGGAATCCACCGTCTTTCACGATGTTTCCGGCGAGGAACTGCTCGTGAATCGCGAACGGGCATGCGTACACGTCACCGACCGGGTCGATCAGGCACACGACGCGGCCCGCGCCACAGAGATTGAGACCGGGCAGTGCATCGCCGAACGCGGAGAGGTGGAAGAACGAGTCGCCCGTCAGGACGCCTTCGCCGTTGGCCACCAACCAGTTGTAGAGCTCACGCTGCTGCTCCGGGCGTGGGTGCAGGTCGTCCCACACGTCGGCGCCGCGGCCCGAAGGGCGCAGTCGAGTGATGCGCAGGGTCGCGTCGTACTTGTCCGCGAGAGCCTTGAACTCGTCGAGCTGACTGACGTTGTGCCGCGTGACGACCACCGAAATCTTGGCGTCCTTGAAGCCGGCTTCCTTCAGGTTCGCGAGAGCCCGCTCGGCCATTGCGAACGAACCAGGCCCGCGCACAGCGTCATTGACCTCAGCGGTGGCACCGTCGATGGAAATCTGCACGTCGACGTAGTCACTGGCCGCAAGCCGTGCCGCGACCTTCTTGTCGATCTTCACGCCGTTGGTGGAGAACTTCACGCCAACCTGGTGGTCCGTTGCGTAATCGACGAGCTCCCAGAAGTCGGAGCGTACCGTCGGCTCGCCGCCACCGATGTTGACGTAGAAGACCTGCATACGTTGCAGCTCGTCGATGATGGACTTGCACTGTTCGGTGCTCAGCTCGTTGGGGTCACGGCGACCCGACGACGAAAGGCAGTGCACGCAGGACAGGTTGCAGGCGTAGGTGAGTTCCCACGTCAGGCAGATGGGGGCGTCGAGTCCGAGTTCGAACTGATCGACGAGGCGACCCACCTTGGCGGGCGGAGAGGGCTGTTCAAGAACTGAGGTCATGGCTGTGTCCTCGCGAAGAAATGAAGCGGGCGAACGTGCAGAAGGGCTGTTCCGCACGTGGGGGCGAGCGTCTGGCTCAGACAGGCACGATCATGTGCGAATCGGCGAGAGTGCTCAGCGCGCGGGCATATTGGGGAGCCGCGTCATCTTCGATGCCTTGCGCACGTAGTGCGGACCTGACATCAGGATGGTCTGGCAACGCCTTGACCACCGCAACGATGGTCGTGTTCTTCAGGAACGACAGCTTGCGCGTTCCGAAGTGGTAGAGCAACGCCCCGAAAGGTTCGGGGCGAAGCGCTACCTGCGGGTGGAGTTTCCACCCCGCATCGAGATCCAAAGCAGACACGGTCAGTACACGCCGCACATGCCGTCGATGGAAACTTCCTCAACGAGGGACTCCTCGACGAGGTCGTTCTCGAGCGCCTTGTTGTCACGATCTGACATGGATTCCTCCTGCGGTCGCACTCCGTCTGGAAGTCTGTAGATCAGACTTCCAACCTGGGAGTTGGTGGTCACTAGTGGGACTTCACTGTGACTCGGTTCACCACTGTAATGGCATCGAGTGCAGAATGACACACATGGAGCGAAAAAAGTATGCGTAGCCGCAAGAAACCGTCCGCTCGGATAGGTCGTCGCCCCTCCACAACGAGGGAGGGAATCAGCACGATCGGCATCGAACTGTTCTCCACCGTCGGCTTCAACGAGGTGAGCGTCGACCAGATAGCCGACGCCGCCGGCATCGCGCGCCGGACTTTCTTTCGCTACTTTCCGTCCAAGAACGCCGTCCCCTGGGGCGACTTCGACGGACATCTCGACGAGATGCGCGAGCACCTGGATTCACTGCCCGCTGACATACCGTTGGTCGACGCACTCGAATCCGCATTGTTGACGTTCAACACCTTCCCGCCGGAAGAGACTGCGGTACATCGCAAACGGATGGAATTGATCCTCGAAGTTCCGACGCTTCAGGCATACTCTGTGGTGATGTACGAAGGTTGGCGGCAGGTGGTCGCCGACTACGTCGCACGCCGAATGAATCTCGAGCCGACCGATCACGGCCCACGCACGGTCGGCTATCTTCTGCTCGGGGTCGCCATGTCGGCGTACGAACAGTGGCTCACCGACGATTCACTCGAGCTACCGGAACTCTTGAAAACAGGTACGCAGTCCTTGCGGACCGGCATCACCACCTGAGAAAGGCGATCATGTCCACCATCACGAACGAACCGGTCCTGGATTCACTGGCACCGTCGACGCCGGGCTTGTGGTCGTTCGGGCATGTCACCGTCGAACGTGTCGATTCCGGTCCGATCTCGCTCGATCGTCGAGGCGGCAGACTCCACGTCAGGCACTCCCTCACTCCCGCCGATCTGAGCGAGCGACTCGTAGCCGGAGTCACCTCGTCGATCCAGGACGCGGAGTTCGGTCAGGACGAATTCGAGTTGACGATGGTCGGACTGGTTCGGTCCACCGTGGACGGCGCTCTCGAATCCTGGACCACCTACTACCGGAACTCCCTTGCCGAACTACTGGACGGCACTGCAGATTTCGCGCCGATTCACGACAAAGCCGAAGAACTGGTTCGCGGTTCCGTACTCGATCTGGGTTCCTGCTTCGGTTTCCTGCCCCTGCGGCTCGCGCGCGCCGGAATGGACGTGACCGCCACGGACATCCTGCCCGGAACGATGATCCTGCTCGACGCGGTAGCCCCCGAACTCGGCATCACGATCGACACGGTGATCTGCGACGCGGGTGAAGTACCGGCACCGGACAACAGCGCCGACACCGTCACCGCAATTCATCTCCTCGAGCACGTCGACGACTCGGTCGGCGAAGCCGTGATCGCGCAGGCACTCCGAATCGCACGTCAACGGGTCGTCATAGCCGTCCCCTTCGAAGACGAAGCCACCGCGTGCCACGGCCACATCCGTACGTTCGATCTCGAGTCACTGCGTGCGGTCGGCCGGCAGACCGGTGTGCCGTTCGAGGTATTCGAGCATCACGGCGGCTGGTTGGTGCTGGACGCATCGGCCGCCTGAAAAGAACTAACCTTCTTTCAGCGTATGGGCGACAAGTGCATTCGCGTGCCCATGCCCCATCCCGTGCTCCGACTTCAACCAATTCACCAATTCCATGTGCTTGGTGAGGTCTGAGCTTTTGATCAGCTCTTGCCACTCACCGATCGGCCGACCGTATTTCTTCTCGATCGACGGAAAATACGACGCCGGGCCTTTCACGGGTTCAGTCATGACCGGAATCTACCTCCACCGCCCGACAATATTCGCGCACCTGCGGTGCCCGCATGTCCGCACCTGCGGAATCGCTGGGTAGATACGCGACCATCGGATTATGGTCGAAGTACACCCACCCCAGAGCACAGGAGTTTCAGAGATGCGACTGTCCACACGAAATCAACTCACCGGCACCATCACCGAGGTCAACCTCGGCACCGTCATGGCAACGGTCAAGGTGAAGTTGGACGGCGGCAACCAGATCGTGACTTCGTCGATCACCCGCGATGCCGCACTGGATCTCGACCTCGAACCAGGCCAAGCCGCAACGGTATTCGTGAAGTCCACCGAGGTGACGATCGGCGTCGAATAACTGGTGATCGCTGCGATCAGGGCCGGGTGAGATGCGTGGTCATCGTGTAGTTCTTGCTCGGCCCCGTCACGGTCCAGACGACCGCCCAAGCCGATCCATCTACTGCAGTGACGTCGATTCGCCCGCGGTAGGTGTCCGCACCGCACAGGTGCTCGACTTCCTCCCCCGGCGCCCAGTCGTGGAACTCTCTGCCGTCTTCGAATGTCACGGCCCATTCGAGGCCGCGCTTTGCAATGAACAGAGTGCGGAACACTGGCAATTCCAGATCGCCGTCACGCAGAGTGCCACTCTCGTACCAGCGCATCCGACCGTCACCGGCGTCGGAGATAGTGGTCTCGCCGAAGACATGCTTGGTGGAACCGGAAAGGCGGTCGACGATGTCGCGCTCGAAGTGCCACGTTCCTGCCAGCGCCCTCGGCTCGATCTTCGCGTCGTCAACCATGTGACGATTCTAGTGACCCTGGACAAGGACTTGCGAAGGAGCCGAACGCACTGCGTGGAGTATGTTCCGAGTACACCCGGAACACGCAGGAGATTCACACAGACATGAATGATTCGGCCGCCCTTCACCAACGCACAGTGTTCGCCGAAGATCTCGAGATCGGCCAAGTGATCCCATTGGGCTCGTATTCGGTGACCGAAGAGGAGATCGTCGAGTTCGCAACCCAGTGGGATCCCCAGTGGTTTCACATCGACAAGGAAGCCGCCGGGTCCGGGGTCTTCGGCGGGTTGATCGCCAGCGGGCTGCACACCCTGTCGATCTGCCAGAAGTTGGTGGTCGACAGTCTCTACGACCAGTGGAACGTGATCGCCGGAAAGTCCATGCGCGACGTGAGCTTCCTACGTCCACTTCGCCCCGGTGACACCCTGAGCGGAAAGGTCACCGTCGACAACGTCGTGTTCGACAATCGCGCGCGGGGATTGGTCACCATCACAGCGAAATTGGTCGATGCAGACGGCAATCGCGTTCTCGACGTAGTCACTGACGCCTACCTGCACTGTCGCCCGACTCGCGGACAGTGAATTATCGGTAAATTCCGCACCGCATTGTCTGAATTGCCGTACTTTCAGTGACGTTGCGACGCAACAGTACCCATCCCCGCAAACAGGAGTTCCTCACACATGAGCAGCCTCGGCGAGATCAATCCTCTCGGCATTCTTCAGATCCTCATCTACATGGTCTTCGGTGGGTCGTCCAGCACTCCCGAGTAGACCCTAGCTTGCCATAGCCATAGTCAGCATCTAGGGTGCTGACTATGGCAACCAATAGTCAGGCGTCCGCGACGGTAGCGCCGTCGACCGACGCAGCGTGTCATCACACCGAATTCGACTCCAGCTGGCGGAGTTTCGACGGCATTCAGGGCGGACTCGCCGTTGCACGGATGCTGCGAGTGGCTGCCGACGCGTCCGGAGCCGAACCTCTGGCAGTCACGGCGCACCTGGACCGCCCCGTCCCTCCGGGGCCGGCCGAGCTGACTGTCGACGATATGCGGGGCGGGCGGACCGTCAGTTGCCACGTCACGCTGACCGGTTCGGGATCCGCTCTCGTTCGGCTAGCCCGCGACACAGGAGGCACAACGATGTCCGCCCCTGTCGCCGCACCGACTCCGGCCGACCCGTCAACCCTGCCGCCGCTGGAGATCCCGGTGGATTTTGTGCCGTTCTCCCAGCACCTCGACATCCGGCCGATCAATTCCGCGAGGCCGTTCGCCGGTGGCGACTCCCCGGAATTCGACGTCTGGATCCGATTGCTCACAGACCTCGATTTCACGGCCCAAGAGCGCGCCGCGGTCCTTCTCGACGCGCTTCCGCCCGGATTGTTCGCGACACTGACGATGCCCGTGGCTATACCCACTATCGAGTTCACCGCGCATTTCACACCGGAGCACCTCACGGCAGATCCCCAATCACTGTCACCGTGGTATCGCCTACGCCACGGGACCGCCTGGGCGACAGACACTCTCTGTGTTGACGAATCCGAACTATTCGACTCGACCGGACGGCTCGCTGCTCGGGCTCGCCAGCTTCGTCGAATTCTGGGTTGAACTCCCAATTGAGTTCAGCCCTACTACCCCTGGAGGTCGCGACGACGGAACGCAACAAGCGATGCTGTCGAAAGCACTACTGCCACAACGATCATTGCCAGCAGCGGTAGAACTGTCACTGGCTCGGCGGGGGCACCCGGCACGTGGGTGAAGGGTGACAGATCCAGCACTAACTGTGGAAGCTTCAGCAACGTTCCGAGTTGCCCGAGCACGATGCATGCCGCCAAGATTCCCCAGGAGAGCGCCGACGCGTAGGTCGGAAACAGTCCGAAAGCCAACGACACCAACCCCACGACTACAAGCACCGCGGGTAGATAGGCCAAGGCAGCGCCTGTCATGCGAAGTGTGTTGCCGCCGATGTCGTCCGTGACGAGCCCGAAGGCAAATCCGGTGAAGGCACCCATCAAGACGTGCGCGAGGATCACCCCACCCACAACCATACCCAGGTGGGAAAGCATCCACCTCCACCGCGACAAAGAGGTTGCCAGCAACGGTTCGAGCCGTCCCGATGTTTCCTCACCCCGCATCCGGAGAAGACTCTGGACCGAATATGCCGCGATGACAATCGAGGTGAGACCGAGAGCAGTGGCCAAGTACGAATCCACCAGATCCGTACCGCCGCCACCAAGTTTCTCGAACATCTCCGCGGTCTGCTGCGACGATCCCACCATCGCGTCGATCTCGTTGCCCACAGCGCCGTAGGCGAACCCGAGAATGACAACGGCAAAGATCCACCAGAACATCGTCATTCGCTGCATGCGCCACGCCAGGCCCCAAGCCGACGGCAACCACGATGCTGCGGTCGGCGGGCCGGGCCGGGGCTGCACGAGCCCCGCTCCCTGATCGCGATGGCCGATGAGAACAAACGCCACCACCACGTGCACAACCGCAAATCCGATCAGCAACAGCAGGATCCACCAGGCGTCGTCGTCGAAAGGTCTGATCTGTTGCGCCCATCCGATCGGCGAAAGCCACGACAACCAACCGCTCACCACGCGAGTTCCGTCGTCGACGACCGTACTGTTCACGTCGCCGATCGCGCGCAGCATGAAGGCAACACCGATCGCGGCACCCGCCAGACCGTTGGCCGTACGAGCACCGTCGGTGATCTGCGCAGTCACCGCCGCCACACCGGCAAACGCGATTCCGGTCCCACCTATCGAAGCACCCAACGCGAGCGAACCAACGACAGGCAAACCGACGGCGATCGATCCCAGGGCAATTCCCAGTGTCAGAACCACGTTCGCACCGACCGTGACAATCAGTGCGGACGTCAGAAGCGCTCGCCGACCCACCACCGCAGCACCGATCATCTCGGCACGGCCGGTCTCCTCGTTCTGTCGTGTATGACGAACCACCGCAAGGGTGCTCATCAATGCCGCCACCAACGCGAACACGAGCACCGACTGACTGGCGACTATCGCGCCCTGCGAATCGCCGGACACGATTCCGTTGGTCGCCAGCGCCACCGGCGATACTGCGGAACTGACTGCGATGTTTCGTAATTCCTCGGGTGTCGAGTACAGCCCGGTCACACTGGCGACGACTAGCAGCATGAACAAGACGATCGAGATGACCCACACCGAAAGCTGAATTCGGTCCCGTCGCAAAGCCAACCGGACCAGTCGGCGTGTGCCGGTGAATTGACTTGCCGAGGCAGGTACCGGTGGAGCGGCCTCGACAACAACGGTCATGGCCGTACACCGGTCTCGGCTCGCAGGTGGACCGAAGTCTCCCTGGCGCGCTCGTCACCGTAATGACGCAAGAAGAGTTCTTCGAGTGTCGGCGGAGTGGAAGTGAGCGCCACGATTCCGAATCCGACCAAGTACGTCATGAGTGGTCCGAGTTGCGCGCTGTCGACTTCGCAGGTGACGTGGTTACCGTCGATCACCGCGTCGTGGACCCCGCCGAGCCCGTCGAGTCCGCCGATCTGGCGCTGTGTCTCCGCCGAGATGGACGTGCGCGTGAGATGCCTGAGTTCGGACAGCGTTCCCTCTTCCACCGTCCGCCCGTCGCGGATGATGCTCACGCGATCGCACAGCGCTTCGACCTCGGCGAGGATATGGCTCGACAGCAAGACCGTCTTTCCGGCGTGAGCCACCTCCTCGACGCAGTCCTGAAACACCGCTTCCATCAACGGGTCGAGCCCCGATGTCGGTTCGTCGAGTACGTAAAGGTCGACGTCGGACGAAAACGCCGCCACGAGTGCAACCTTCTGCCGATTACCTTTCGAGTACGTCCGCGCCTTCTTGGTCGGGTCAAGTTCGAAGCGATCGAGCAACTCGCTGCGGCGTTTTCGGTCCAAGCCACCGCGCAGACCCGCCAACAGATCGATAGCCTCCCCGCCGGTGAGGTTGGGCCACAGATTCACGTCGCCAGGCACGTAAGCGAGACGTCGATGCAAGGTAACAGCGTCTCGCCACGGATCGCCGCCGAGAACAGTTGCGTCTCCGGAGTCCGAGCGGAGCAGGCCGAGGAGCACCCGAATAGTGGTCGACTTTCCAGAGCCGTTCGGTCCCAGGAATCCGTGCACTTCACCTGCTGAGACTTCGAGGTCGAGGCCGTCCAGCGCGCGGGTGGTACCGAAGGTCTTGACGAGGCTTTTCACTGAAATTGCCGCACCCATGAATTTGACCGTACGCCGATTTCACAAATGTGTGAAGATAGAAAAGAAGAAAAGATCGAAGGGTTCCGATGACCGACACCAGCCACACCGTTGCACCGGACGAGAGCCGACATTTTGTCGAACGACTCTCACTCGTTCTGAGCGACATGGGTTTTCCGCCGATGCCTGCCCGCGTGTGGGCCGCGTTGATGACCAGCGAGACACCCTCGTCCACGCCAGGAGATCTCGGATCTCGGTTGGGAGTGAGCCCCGCCGCCATTTCCGGAGCAGTCAGATACCTCCAGCAAGTCGGATTGATCGAGCGAGTGGCCGTCCCCGGATCGAGGCGTCAGCACTACTGCGTCAGCGTCGACATGTGGGCCGACGCGTTTGTCACGAAACAATCGTCCCTCTACCAGGTCTCGGCAGTTGCGGACGAGGGCATTCGGGTCCTCGGTGAAGGCACTACGGCCGGCGATCGCATGGAAGATCTGCGCGACTTCTTCGACTTCATGGCCGCGGAAATGCCGCGCATGCTCGCGGACTGGCGCTCCCAGCGAAAAGACCGGACACCTGGAAGGTAACTTCAGGTTTACCCGCATTTTCGGTGGGGTACCTCAATTCTCGTTCCAGCATGATGAGGTGCGCTGTACCCGAGGAGTTGTTGATGAAGCTGTCGATCAGGGGCGCGAAGACTTCACCGACGCCACCCTCCGCACGAACCGCTTCACCCGAAACCTGTGAACAATCGATTTCCTTGAACCGCAACGCCGCCGGGGCATTCGCCGGCGATCATCACGCACTGTCGAAACTCCTGGCCCGATTGCACCCTCGCGTCGTTCTCTACTATCGCGCCAGGCTTCTCGGGACGCCTGTCGCAACATTCGCCGACGATCTCGCCCATCAATGCACCCTGGACGTCGTCACACGAATGTCCGAAACGATCTCGGCCGACACACGCATCGAGAACTTCGCCTACGAGTTGGCCTCGCAACGGATTGCGTCAATTCCCCAGTCACGCAACATCGACGGACAATTCAAACGCCCACGTCGCCTCACCGACGACCAACGTGAGGTCCTGGTATTGCGAATCGCAGTGGGTCTGACTGCCGAGATGACCGCGTCGACTCTGCGCACAACTCGATCGAGCGTGCTCCTCGTACAGCATCAGGCGCTGCGCGCCTGGGCGGTCTCCGAGCGGAGCTAGATCAGACCTTGCTTACTCGCGGCGTAGACGGCCTCTGCTCGCCGACTCACCTCGAGTTTGCGCATGATGTTGCTGACGTGGAACTTGACCGTGGTCGGCGAGATGAACAATCGCTCACCGATCTTGATGTTGGACAAGCCGTTTGCGAGCAGTCTCAGTACTTCGAGTTCACGATCGGTCAGTCGTTCTTTGGATGACGACTGCCCGTTGAGCGATCTGACGACAGCCGATGCGCTGCGAGAATCGAACGCACTCTCACCCCGCGAGACAGCCCTGATCGCACGCACCAATTCGGTGGTGTCGACGTCTTTGACGACATAGCCGCGAGCGCCCGCGTGTACCGCTCGCACCACCAGTTGATCGTCGAGAAAGGTGGTGAGAACCAACAGTCCGAGCCCGGGATGCGCCGTAGACAACTGGCCACAAAGGGTCAGTCCCTCGTAGTCGGAACTGGCGGATAGTTTCAGATCCATCAAGACGATGTCCGGGCCCACCTTGTCGACCACGGCAAGCGCCTCGGCGAGAGACGAAGCCTCCCCCACGATCTCGAGGTCGCTTTCGCGCTCGAGAACCGAGCGGAGCCCTTGCCGCAAAATTGCATGGTCGTCGACCAGGACGATTCGAACCAATCCCTGAACCGGCGATGCTCCGCGGGTGATGACGGGACGCGCAGTGGTCATGATTCCTCGCTCTCGATTTCAGTGGTGGAGCAAAGATTGTCGACATCCGCCTGGAGCGGAAGTGCCTGTGGCAGTGGTAGTGGCAGTCGCACGAGAATCTGAATTCCACCGATCCGCGCGCGCCGAACTTCGAGCGCACCACCCAACTCGAGAGTTCGTGTCTGCATGTTCGCCAGTCCGCGATGACGGCCGTCGACGTCGTTGGTGGCTGCGAGTTTGAGGATCAGACGCATCCGCGCAGGGTCGCCGTCACCGTCGTCGGAAACCGACAGCAGCACCGTATCCGCTCGATAGGTCAACCGCAGGACCGCTCGACTCGCATGGGCATGCACCGCAACATTGAACAGCGCCTCCCCCGCGATCCGCAGAAGAGCGTGTTCGGCATCGCCTGGAAGCTCGGTCGGGGTGCCGCCGACGCGAACGCTGACCGCCAACCCGTCCGGCATGTGAACCACGCCGAGCTGCTCGAGCATCTCGGGCAGCGACGTCCGGTCCGCGTCCGAGGAATGATTGAGCGCGTAGATCGCCGAGCGAAGCTGCTCGACCGCCCGCCTGGTCAAATCCTTTGCCAAGTCCAGTCTTTCACTGCGTTCCGCCTCCGGGATGTCGCTCCGGCAGACCTCGATCTGCATGCCGGCCGACAACACAGCCTGTGTCACGCTGTCGTGAAGTTCGCGGGCGATCCGGTGCCGTTCGTCGTCGACCACCTGGTGCCGGTGAGCCACTCCGAGTTGACGCTGCGTGGACTCCAATTCGCTGTTGCGCACCGCGAGGTCGGCTGCAGTGCGATTGGCCTCCGCATATGCGTCTTCGGCTCGTTCGAGCAGTAGTTGTCCGCGCTGGTAGAGCGCCGAGTTCTGCAGGGCCACAGCAGTCTGGCTGGCCAGAATGCTGAGCACGGCTCCGTCCGTCGTATCGAGCGTCCGGTTGGCCGGCGTCCAGGCAGCAAAGGCGCCGACCACACCGCCGCCGAGTACGATCGGCACAAACGCATAGTGAGCGTCGATCACCGAGTTGGATTCGATTCTTCCGCACCGGATGTCGTCGAGGCATTCGACGACGTCCTCCGGAAGTGGTGGCCCCTCGACGTTGTCGACCAGAAAAGGGGTAGCGTCCGGGCCGAGAACCAATCGCCGTGGTCCGGCGTCGGGCAATGTTCCGTCGGCCAAGGCGAAGACTATCCAGTTGGCACTCAGATGAGCACGGGCAGCTTCCGCCACCGCACAGACGAGGGTTTCCGGTCCCTCGACGGTTCGCACCAAAGCCCGCGAGATCAATTCCAACGCATGTACGACGCGTTCGAGGCGCTCGGCCGCACCGCGGTACTGCGGATAAAACGAACTCTTACCTGAACGTAATCCGGTGAGTCGCGACAGGTCCGCGGTCATTGTCTGCACCGCTTCACCCTGCACCACATCACCCTGCACCGCATCACACTGGCCCTCTTCACAACGCACCTCTGAACAACGCCACCATCTGCTCCTGCGTCGCTTCCCTGGGATTGGTGGACATGCAGGCGTCGAGTAACGCGAAGCTGGCAAGTCGACTGAGGTCTTCCTCGCGAACACCCAACTCCCCCAGCCCCTTCGGGACCCCAACCTCCCGGGCGAGACGTTCGACCCGGTCGGCCACCGCCAGCGCTGCTTCCTCCGGGGTGCCGTGCTGTTCAGGAAGGCTCAGTGCCGCAGCGATGGCAACAAAGGGGGCAGCATCCGTCGTGGAATTGAATCGGATGACGTGGGGCAACAGAATTCCGTTGATGACGCCATGTGGCAGATCAAGCATGCCGCCCACCTGATGGCTCATGGCGTGCGCGGCTCCGAGTATCGCGTTGGTGAACGCCAACCCGGCCTCGAGACTCGCCTGCGCCATCACCGATCGAGCTTCCATCTCCATCGGGTCCTGGATCGTGTGCACCAGATTCTCCGTTACGAGGCCGACCGCGCGGAGCGCGTGATGATCGGTCAACGGATTGTGCGCCAGTGAGACGAAGGCTTCGATTCCGTGCGTCAGTGCATCCAATCCCGTTGCTGCATTGAGCCACTCGGGCATCGTCGTGAGCAACCGCGGATCGATGACCGTCACATCTGGCACCAGGGCACGGCCGATGATGGTGATCTTGGTGCCGCGGGTCGTGTCCGTGACGATGCAGAACTGCGACACGTCAGCGCCCGTTCCGGACGTAGTGGGAACCATCACCAACGGCGGGATCGGTTTTGTCGCCTGATCGACACCCTCGTAGTCGAGTATGTTGCCGCCGTTGGCAGCGAGGACGGCTACACCTTTAGCCGCGTCGATGACGGAACCGCCACCGAGCGCGATGATGACGTCGCACTCGCCTTCCTGGTACACCTCGAAACCGGCCGCGATCTCGAAGTCCTTGGGGTTGGGCGTCAGCCCTGACCACACTGTCGCGGTCAAGCCCTGCTCCGTGAGATGGTCCTCGAGTTCGCTGACCCACCCCGCGTCGATCAAGCCGGGATCGGTGACCAGAAACGGGCGGAACCCGCCGAACCGCAGAGTCGCGTGTGCTGCCTCGACCAGGGAACCGATACCGAAGACGATCTCGGGGGCGTGAAATTTGACCAGTCGAGCAGCAGTGCCGCGGCGATGAACACCGTGGTTCACAGCATCCGGATATGCCACGGACACGACCCCACTCTCCTCTCGCGCGGCACCGAGATCACCGCTTCGCGAATTCCCAGCTCGCTCGCCCGAGCACCAACTGGTGTGATCCACCTTACAAGTGCTGGCCCCGAGCCTACGCGGACAGCAGTCGGGGCACACCCACCGAAGGAGAGGCACTTACCTACCCGTTCGGGCAGGTAGTCGTCGCCGGAAATAGATGGCGCGGCAATCAGGTCCCGTTGTACTTTCGGTTCTGGCCAGAGCGGCCCGTAGTACCGATCCAGAAGGTGTTTATAACCCAGCCCGCGCCGAGCGCGCCTCTCGCCCCTGCACTGCCGGCAACCTCGAGGGTCACTTGCTGATCCCCGAAACGACGGACTGACAGCCGCGAGGCCACTCGGCCTGCTCCTACCTGCTTTATTCACTCAGCTAGGAGTTCTCCAGTGCCTCAATCACACAATTCCATCTCGAAAACCGACACCTTCTCGTGCATTCAGTGCGGACTCACCGTCATGACGTACGGCCCCGATGGTGATCGCCGAAACCACTGCCCCAGTTGCCTGCATTCCCGACACCTTTTCGACCAGGTGGAAGGTGGACCGTCGGACTGCGGAATGCGGATGGCCCCCATTTCGATCGCGGTGCTGCGAAGCGGCGATTGGATGATCATCCACCGCTGCGCACAGTGCCTCGAACTCACCTCCAACCCCGTCAGCCGTGACGACAACCAGTTGTTGTTGATGAGGATGGCGGTGCGGCCGCTCGCACAACCACCCTTCCCGCTCGAAGCCTTCGGCGACTTGTGAGGGGTGAGAAAGCAGATGCCACGTAGGAATCCCAGCACCCGCGCGCGGCGGGCACCGCAACGGACCAAGCACGTATTGCACGGAATCGGCGGCGAACAAGGATCAAGCTTCCGTTGTCTCACATGCCGTTTGGACATTTCCACTACGGCCCCGGGTACCGCACATCGGAACCATTGCCCGAACTGTCTGGCCAGCCGCCACGTCGATGGTCGTGTTCCGGGTGACCGGGCACAACAGTGCAGAGGTGCCATGGCGGCGCTGTGCCTGTCGGTCCGGCAGGACGGTGAGTGGATGCTCGTTCACCAGTGCGTCGAGTGCAATACGTTGAAAGTCAACAGGATCGCCGGCGACGACAACGCCTTGGTCTTGCTGCGGTTGGCGCTACGCCCGTTGGCGGATCCTCGACTGAGCTCGCGCGCGTTGCTAGCGCTCTGATCGATCGTCCGGCGTAATCGCGCGGTCCTGCGCGCGATTACGCCGGACGAACACCACGAACACGATCCCGGCAAGCAAGCCGACCGCCGTCGGTCCGAGGACCAGTCCCGAATACAGCCACGGGGCAGGTTCTGCCGGAAAGAGGTCCATGAATATGGGTCCGGTGTATGTCGGCTCGGCAAACGGCTCCCGATAGGATCCGCCGGTGAGAATGTGAGGTGATGCCAACGAGTTCCACCACCACTGAAACACGCCGAGCGCCACCAGCCCACACACGGCGCCGAGCACTGTCAGCGCCGCGATCGGTCGCCAGATCGATCCCCTGATTTCGGACATGAGATCAAACTAGTTCACGACGGATCGCGCAGTGACATCGGTGAAGTGCAGTGACATCAGCGAAGTGCGTGCCCCAGTTCAGCGGCCTTTGCCATCAGTTGCGCGGCATCTCGGGCAACAACAACCTCGTCGCAGATCTCCGAATACTCCGGCATCGCGCACGATGCCTGGTTCCAGTAACGCTGAGGTTCAGGCGTGATCCAGGCCAGACGGTGAACCTTTCGGCGGAGTTCCTCGAGCTTGTCCACCTGTGGGGGCAACCCGTTGCACCGACCGTCGCCCACGATGATGACGGACGTCCGTGAGTTCAAGCTGTTTCCGTGCTCGTCCAACAATTCTGTGAGCACTCGACCGTAATCGCTGCTGGCTTCCAGATCCAGACCCGGGTGCGCAAGTACCGCAGCCAGTGCGCCGTCACCGCTACTGGCGAGAAGGGTGTCGGTCACGTCGACCGGACGATCGACGAATGCGAGGACTTCACAACGATCTGCCCGGCGATGCATTGCCTGAGCCAACCGCAGAGTGAACGCGGTGATCGGGCGCACGGACAGCGACACGTCTGCGATGAGAAGTAGTCGAACACGATCGGGGCGAGGAGCTTTCACGACCAGGTGGAAGGGAATTCCGTCGGTGCGCAGACTCGAACGCACCGTGCGTCGCATGTCGAGATGCCCACGAGAGCGCTCCCGGGGCCGTGGTCTGGACGGTCCTCTCATCCGCCGAAGCACCTCGTGGCACGCGAGTTCGATGTCGTTGTGCGTTGCGCCCGCAGCAGATTCGCTGTCGGGCGCATCGGGAGCGCTTTCGGCGAGTGCAGCGGCCGAGAGTGCTTGCACGAACGCTTCGACCGCCTCGACGAGCCGGTTCAGTTGCGCCTGCGTCAGCGGCCCGTCGTCGGAGACGTCCGCATACGCTTTGCTCGGGTCGTATGCATCCAGCCAGGCGAGGATCGACGTCGGATCGTCCCAGGACAACGAACCGACGACTGCTGCAGCAACACTGGTGCTCAAGTCACCGACCACTGCCGATGCGGCACGGTCCACGTCGACCGTGTAACTGACTCCGCGTCGACCGGTCTCCGAACCGGTATCCACCGACAGTTCCGCATCGCTGGACGTCATCGACACATCGTCGTCGTCCTTGTGCGGGTTGAACCCCTTCTCCGCTTCCGGAGTGTCGAAGTAGTCGCCGACCTCGGCCGCGCGCTCGTTGTACTCGGCATACCGGCCTACTTCTTGATCCTCGTCGATCCCCAGCGCGGTGGGCAGACCGTCCGCCACCTCGGCGCGCGAAGCCACCCGCTCGGCGTGCGCTTTGCCTGCGGCAGGCCGGAACAGCGCGTCGAACGCCCGATCGAAACCGGCCTGTTCGTGAGAATACTTGGCGCACACTGCCCGAAGACATGCGCGCAACGTCTCACGATCCGAAGCTCCGACCATCGCGAGTACACGCCGAACCTCGATGACCTCGGCCGGTGACGTGGAAACCCCGGCTGCCCTCAGCAATCGGCCGAAACTCGCGGACACCACGTCGAGAACAAACGACGGTTGCCACACGGCGAGGCCACCGAGCGTCGTCATCGCGTCGAACGGATTCCGCTGCCGCCGCGGATTCCCTGTTGATGGGGGTCACGTCCACCGGTCCCCCGGAACACGGCCGTCGTCGTGTTGGCGGGTTTGCTTGCCACCGTGGATCGCTCGATCGGCTCACCACCGTCACGCGACGGCGATTCGAGAAGCTTTCCGTCGAATCGTTCCTTGGCCAGCGTCACATCCGACGAGTACTTGAGCAACGCCGTGAGCAGGATGTCGCGCACCTTGGCGTCGGAAGCGGTGTCGAATCCGCTGGCGGCGAGCACTGTTGCCGCTCTGGCCGCGTCGATGACCTCCGAGATGGACGGGCTCTTGCGCAGCGGGAGATCACGCAAGATGCGAGCCAATTCGACAACCTCGGTGGCCGTAGCCTCATCCACCTCCGGCGCTCGGGCGGTGACGATCTCGCGTTCACGCTCCGACGTCGGATAGCCGAGATGGTAATGCAGACAACGACGCTTGAGCGCGGGTGAGAGCTCGCGGGTGTCGTTGGACGTCAGGATGACCCAGGGCTGCGAGCGGGCAACGAACGTACCGACCTCGGGAATGGTGATCTGCTGTTCGGCGAGAATCTCGAGGAGCAGTGCTTCCATCGATTCCTCGGTGCGGTCCACCTCGTCGACCAGAAGCACTACCGGATCGGGTGAGAGGATAGCTTCGAGCAGCGGCCGCACGGACAGGAAGTTCTCGGAGTACAACCCGAAATCCTGATCGGCCAGAAACTTGGACGCTTCGGCGACGCTGTCGAATTCGGAAACCTGATCACTGATCCGGTCGCGAAGCATCTGCACGTGCAGGAGTTGCTTCGCGTAGTCCCATTCGTACAGGGCCCGATTGTCGTCGAGCCCTTCGTGGCACTGCAATCGCACCAGTTTGCGGCCCCCGATCGCAGCCAGAGACTTCGCCAGTTCCGTCTTGCCGACACCGGCCGGCCCTTCGAGCAGGAGCGGACGCCCCAGCGCCGTCGCCAGATGAACGACTACCGCGAACTCGTCATCGGCAATGTAGTCCTGCTCTCGCAGAGCATCTTTCACTTCGATTCCGCTGGAGAAACTGCGACCGGACATGGAATACCTTTCGATAGGGGCACAGCCCCTGTGCGCGCTCGAGGAGTCTCTGGACTCCTTAAGCGCGCACGGGGCCGAAGGCCCTGCTAGAAGTACGACTTGTTGATCGCGTGATCGACAACCGGGATCATCGACTCCACAGTGACCTCACGAGGGTTACCCGGGGTGCACCAGTCGTCCTGAATGTGCTCGGAGATGGCGCGCACAGTCTTCTCGTCACCCTTGATGACATCACCACGACCCTCGTACTTCTTGGTGTTCATCTGGTTCTTCGCGTACGAGTCTGTGCGAACCTGACCGAAGTTGTCGGGGATACCGACGTCCTTGGCCAGACGGATGGCAGCCTCGACGGCAGCGTCCGCGGCCTGAACCGTGGTGAGGTTGCGAGTGTCGACACCGAGTGCGCCGGCCAACTGGGCGTAGCGCTCGTAGCGCGAAGGCAGGTTGTACTCCCACACACGCGGCAACGCGATGGCGTTGTTCAAACCGTGGTGGCTGTCGAAAAATGCACTGACCGCGTGCGAGATCGAGTGAACGATGCCGAGGCCACCGGAGTTGAAGGCCTGTCCGGCAATGTACTGCGCGTTCATCATTCCCTCGCGGGCCTTGAGGTTGCGCGGCTCGAAGACGGCCTCGCGCAGGTTCTTCGCGACCAACTCGACCGAGTAGATCGCGTTACCGAGCGAAGGCGCGAAATCGAGACGAGACACGAAAGGCTCACTGCCGTGCGCGAGTACGTCGAAGCCGCAATACGCGGTGAAATGCTGAGGGCAGGTGTAGTAGAGCAGCGGATCGTCGATCGCCAACGTGACGATGGTCGCCTCGTCGAAGCCCACCCACTTGTGCGGGTTGTTCATGTCCGAGGTGTCAGTGATGACGTATGCCCACGACGTCTCGGATCCCGTTCCAGCCGTGGTGGATACGGCGATGTGCGGCGGGTTCTCCTTGTTGGTGGACTTGGCGAAGCCCTCGAACTCGTTGATGTTGCGACCGTCGTGTGCGATCACGACGCGAGCACCCTTGGCGGCGTCGTGGCTCGAACCACCGCCGATCGAGATGATCGAGTCGCACTTCTCCTTCTGATAGAGAGCCGCGGCCTCCATGACGTTGTAGTCCTTGGGATTCGACTCGACCTTGTCGTAGAGCACGACCTCGACACCCTGGTACTCGATCTTGCCGACGAGTTCCTCGATGATGCCCGAACCGCGCAGACCGGTCGTCATCAGAAGGGTGCGCTTGAAGCCGAGATTCTTGGCCTCCACACCGATGATGTCGTGAGCGCCCACACCCATCAGGGCGCGCGGGAAGGGGTGGAACTCCTTGATCGGAAAGTCCCAGATCTGGTTGAGCTCGATAGCCATCGGTATCTCCTCATGGATGTGCACGAATGTGACTGCGGGAGGGATTCGAGCCGATTCTTTGTGACCGGCGTCTCACCTGGTTCCCACTGTGTACCGACAAACACCCCGTGCACAGACTTCGGCAGCTCAACCGCCCGGACGCCGCCCGCGAACCGCCCGTTCGGGCAGGTCGTCGCCACCCCGGACCGCCAGGAAGGCCGGATCAGACTGCCGTGGTTCCCGCTGATCGGGAACGTGTTGCTCGGCGACTACGATCCCCAGTAGCTTTTCATCACTGCTAACATTGAACTAGAACACGTTCTAGATGTTGCACTTCACTGACCTGCGCTTTACCCAGCTTCACGAGAGGACTAGCTTCGCGATGACGACAGTCGAGGTACCGCACAGCTCGCGATCGGCGGTACTCACCGTGTCCGGAGTCATCGAAGAGACTTCCGACGCCCGGTCGCTGGTGTTCGAAATTCCCGCAGAACTGAAGGACAAGTTCGACTACAAGCCAGGTCAATTCCTGACCCTGCGCATCCCGAGTGATCAGACCGGCTCGGTCGCACGCTGCTACTCCCTGGCCAGTTCACCCTTCACCGACGACGCCCCCAAGGTGACCGTCAAGCGAACTGTCGACGGCTACGGCTCCAACTGGCTGTGCGACAAGCTCCAGGTCGGCGACACCATCGAAGTGCTGCCGCCGTCAGGTGTCTTCACGCCCAAGTCGCTCGATCACGACTTCCTGCTCTTCGGTGCAGGCAGCGGAATCACTCCGGTGATCTCGATTCTCAAGTCCGCCCTCACGCAGGGCAGCGGCAACGTCGTGCTGATCTACGCGAATCGCGACGAGAAGTCCGTCATCTTCGGCGCCGAACTGCGCGAGCTGGCAGCGCAACACCCCGGCCGCCTCACCGTGGTCCACTGGATCGAAACCGTGCAGGGACTCCCCGCTGTCTCGCAACTGGCGACGCTCGCCAAGCCATTTGTCGCGTACGAGGCCTTCATGTGCGGTCCAGGCCCCTTCATGGACGCCGTCCACAAGGCACTGGCAGAAGCGGGCATGCCCCGCACGCAGGTTCACGCCGAGGTCTTCAATTCACTCGCCGGCGACCCGTTCCGTGACGTCGAGGTAGCCGAGGTCTCCGACGAGGAAGCTGCCGACGCCGCAACCGTCGAGGTCGAACTGGACGGTGAAACCCACACCCTCGTCTGGCCGCGCAAGCAGACGCTCGTCGACATCATGCTCGCCAAGGGTCTCGACGTTCCGTACTCCTGCCAGGAAGGTGAGTGCGGGTCGTGTGCCTGCACCGTCACCGAAGGCGAAGTTCAGATGGACAACTCCGAGATCCTCGACGCCGAGGACGTGGCGAACGGCTACATCCTCGGTTGCCAGGCGAAGCCGATCACCGATCGCCTGAAGATCGAGTTCTGAACCCTGCTTCGATGCATGACGGCCCCTGATTCCCTGCGGAATCGGGGGCTTTGTCATCTTCGGAGCCATCCTCCGCGCCATCTTCCGAGTCCCGCCCCGTAACCCACTCCGGCGCCGTTGTGGGCAACCGCCACAACGCAAGAATCAGCACCAGGGTCACGATCAGGAAGCCCTCACGAAGGACCAACCCCAGCGGCAGCAGGAGCGGCGACGTCTCGATGAACTGCTGCCCCATGCTCGGCCCGCAATAGACGACGGCCAACCCCACAGCGGCCGCACCGAACTGCAGCGGCGATCGAAGCCGAAAGAGAACCGTGACGGCAGCAGGCACGAGATACACCCAGTGATGAATCCAGCTGATCGGCGAAAGAATCGGCGCACTCAAACCGATCACCAACGCCGCATCGACCCCACGACCGACGCGATGTACATCTCGGGCGACCCAGAGCGCTACCGCCGCGCACAGCACGGTCAACGGCATCGCCAGAGACTCCGTCCATGTGCCCAGTGCCGCAAGTCCGCCCTGCAGTGAACTGTTACCGGCACTCGCGATCGCCTGCCCGCTCAAGTCCACCCGGTCACTGAGGTTCCAGACGACGTCCGACCAGAAGGTCCAGCTGACGGCCGGGTCCACCATTGCTGCGACGGCGGTCGCCGCGGCAAATCCGATCGAACTCCAGATCGCGAGTCGCCACTGCTTCGTGACGACGAAGTAGACGATGAACAGCGCCGGCGTCAGCTTGATCGCGGCTGCGACGCCGATCAAAAGTCCTCGTGGAAACCACCGGCCGAATCTCGAATCGCCTCTGCGGGTCACGTCGAGCAGTACGAGCACCATCAGCACCAGGTTCACCTGGCCGAAGGAGATGTGCGCGCTGACGATGGGTGTCACCGACACGGCCAGGACCAATGCCGCCATGACGAGCGGCCGCTTGGGGACGCGAGCGGGAGTGAACTTGGCGACTGTCCACACCACCGCCGCGATGCACAACGCCGACCACAGCAGATAGGCCGTCCACCAGTCGAAGAGAACAGTCGGCCAGAGGAAGATCACCGCGAACGGGGTGTAGGTGAACGGCATGCCCTCGTCGACGATCAACGGGCCGACAAGGTTGCTCTCGTAGATGTTCGAGCCTGCGGCAAATGCCTGGGCAGCGTAGCGGTAGACGAGAAAATCAACGGGTTCGACGGCCCGAACGGAGTACACGAGATAACACAGAGCTGCGACGCCGGCAGCGATCAGTGAACCGATCGTCACAATTCGAGACGCCTCGACACGGGTGGCGGGCATACCGAGAATCGTCCCACAACCTACCGAGCGGTACTTCGCTAGCGGGCCGCCCGGAAGTGCGCTCGCTCGTCTGCGGTCAGGTGTTCGCACGCGTAGCTCAGCGCCGTGCGTCCCATGTCTGCTGCATTCTCAGTAAGGAAGCCGGTCAACAAATCCCGATCCACCCGCTTGCCCACCTCGCGGAGCATCCAGCCCATCGCTTTCTGGGTCAGGTCTCGTCGATCACCCAGCACCTGCGCGGCAAGCTCGAGCGTGGTCGACGCGTCGCCGCGAGTGATGAATCCGTACGTCGTCAGCAGCGCCACCCGTCGTCGCCACAGGTCACCCGAATCGGAAAGCTCGAAGATCAGCCGGCGATCTCGGTCGTACAGCCAGCCGCCGAGGATCTGTCCGGCGGACGAATCCACCAGATCCCAATTGTTGACCCGCCCGTCCTCGACAGCGGTCAGATAGAAGCCTGCGATGCGAGCGCGGCCCTCGCCGTCGAAAAATTTTGGGCGACTGACTTTTTCGAATTGAGCGACCAGGATCAGCAGCCCGGCCAATCGGTGCTCGTGAACGTCACTGTCGAGAAGGAGACGTATCTGAGGCAACGCGAGTCCGACGTGCTTCTTCACTACCGATCGCGTCTTCGGTACTCGCACGCCGATGAATACGTCACCCTCGCCGTACTCCCCCGGCGCTGTCTTGAAGAACCGCTGCAAGTGGACGGCATCTGCGGGATCCGCGAGGTCGGCCAACTGCTCGATCACGTCCGGGGCACTCGATTGCGTCACCCCAGAACCTTCTCACGGGTCGTCTGTGCGGACTCTTCGATTCTCTCAGCGTCCTCACACCGTGTGCCCTGCTCGGCCACAGGTCGGCAGACGACACTCGAGGACAGTCAGTGAAAGGACCACCCATGATCACCGCCGCTATCGCATTCACCACTCTCACCCTCATGGCACTCTCGGGACATATCGCGGCAAGCGCGCCGCGCGGGCTCGTGGCCATCCGGACGAATGGTCACAAATCTTGATATTCGAGCCCCCACATCGCCTCTAACTGCAACGCGAATGCAATTGGCGGAGAGTTGATCTCGATCTTCCGCGGGCGTGTACTACAGGTGGACACACTCTCATCTTTGGAGGTCTCGTCATGAAGTCGTGGAATCGAATGCAAGATGCCGTCGCGGTGGTTCTCGGCGTCTTTGCGGCTCTCTCGCCGATGTGGCTCGACACCACCGATCGGGCAATGTGGTCACTCGTCGTCCTGGGTGTCCTGGTTGCACTGTCGGGTCTGGCGCACATGGCACGTCCGGACATGACCATGGCGGATTACGCGATGGGTGTTTTCGGCGTCTTGATGTTCATTTCACCCTGGGTGATGAACTTCGACGCTCTGCGCGGTGCGTCGTGGACGGCCTGGGTTGTCGGGGTTCTGACCGTTGTGGTCGCGGTGAGTGCGATGCCGGTGATGAGTGCGCGGATGCATCACGGGGGTCACGGCGGCGTAGCCGCCCATTGACAGAGCGGCTTGATCAGGCTTTGATCGCGCCCAACAACCGCCCGGCGTCGAAGGCTTCGGCGCTGGGCGGTAGTGCGCCCGGACGACCGCTCACGAACACCTCGACGGTTCCCGATCCTTCGCCCACGGCACCGAGCCCGTCGATCCGCCGCAGAGTCTGTCGTGCAACGGCTTCGGCGCTGTCGAAGAGTGTGACGCCGGCGGGTAACCGTGCTGCGATCTCGTCGGCGAGCAGTGGGTAGTGGGTGCACCCGAGGACAACGCCGCTGACGTCGTCCGGCGTCCGGGCAACCGCGGAATCGATGGCAGCAAGTGCGGCTGCGCGATCACCGAGATCTATCGAATCGGCCAGGCCGTGGCACGGCACTCCGACGACCTTGGCGCCGTTGCCGAACTGCTCGATCAGATCGGCTTGGTACCGGCTGGCCGTCGTCGCGGCTGTAGCCCAGATCGCCACTGAATCGCACGCGGCAGCGGCGGGTTTGATCGCGGGCACCGTTCCGATGACCGGTACTTCCGGCCCGACCAGTTCTCGCACGTGTGGCAGCGCGGTGACGCTGGCGGTATTGCATGGAAGAACGATGACCTGAGCCCCACGATCGAGGCTCCGCCGCACCGCACCGAGTACCCGGTCGACGACCCACGGCTCAGGCTTGGGGCCCCAGGGGGCGCCGTCCGGATCCAGGGAGAGCACCAGATCGAGATCCGGGCGCAGGCGTCTGAGCCACGCAGAGGTAGGGAGCAGGCCCAGTCCCGAGTCGATGAGTGCAACGATCACCGCACAAATCTATCGCCTCGGAACCGGTCCTGCCTCATCCGTTCAGGCCGGTGTGGACTCCAACACGTCAGAGATGGGCGTGCCGGCTGCGATCTTGGCGCGCATCTTCATCACCGCTCCCGCGCTGCCTCCGCCGACGACAGCTGCCAGCACACCGTCGCGCTCGTAGTAGGCGACGAACTTTCGGCCGTCGTCCTTGACGATGTGAACGGTGTCCGTGGGTGCGACGGTCCCCAACGCCTGGATCTTGACGTCGTACTGATCGCTCCAGAAGTAGGGAACCTGCGCCGGCGCATCGGGATCACCCGTTCCGGTGAGCGCTCCCGCCAGGATCTTGGCCTGGTCGCCCGCATTGGTCCAGTGTTCGACGCGCTTGCGTCGATCACCGATCTGCCAGGACGCGACGTCGCCGACGGCCCAGACGTGTTCGGTACTGGTGCGGCCGACGCCGTCGCAGAGCACTCCGTTGTCGAGTTCGATTCCCGAACCGTCGAGCCATCCCGTGACCGGCACCGAACCGACTCCGATCGCCACCACGTCGACCGGGATCTCCGAACCGTCGCTCAAGGTCGCAGTGGCAACCGCTCCGTCGCCGGACAACGAGGTCAAGCCGGTGCCGACGCGGACATCGACGCCCTCGTTCCGATGCAGACGTTCGACGAGGGCGCCAACGGTGGGGCCGAGCACCGACGCCAGCGGTGTCGGCTGGGGTTCGAGCAACACGACGTCGACGCCCTGAGACTTCATGCTGGCGGCCAGTTCGCAGCCGATGAAGCCGGCCCCGACGATCAGCGCACGCTTGCCGGGAGCCAGCTCGGCGCGAAGGGCCAGCGCCTCCTCGATGGAGCGCAGAACGTGCACTCCGGACAGCTCCGGAAGGCCGGCAATGCGACGCGGAGTCAGTCCGGTCGCGATGACCAACTCGTCGTAGTCGAGGGTGGATCCGTCCGCGAACGCCACCGACTTTGCGGCAGTGTCCACCGAGGTCGCGGGCGAACCGAGCTTGAGATCCACCTTGTTCTCGACGTAGAACTCTGCCGGACGCAGCGTCGTCTCGTCCTTGTCGCCGCGGATCACTTCCTTCGACAGCGGCGGCCGGTCGTAGGGCAGATGTGTTTCCCCACCGGCGAGCGTCAATTCACCCTCGAAGCCTGCTCGTCGCAGTTCCTCGACGGTCCGCAGCCCCGACAACCCCGCACCCACGATCACTATCCGTGCCACCACGTACCACCCTGTCCGACCCACGTCACTAGCAGCGCTCACTATGAACGCCGTCACTATTTGCCCCCGACTCTGCCATACCAAATGCCGGAGTAGGTGTGGTGCATCCCGCATGGCCACCTACCAGTCACTACAGTTGGAGGTACTTCAGACGCACGCACTGACACATGAGCAGGGAGCCCCCATGACCAGCGATTCCAGTGAAAAGAACAGCGTCCGATTCGGCGCCGACGGTGGCGCGGAACTAGTCAGCACCCAGGGCAAGACGATCATCGCCGACGCCGTGGTCGCCAAGATCGCCGGTATCGCGACCCGCGAGATCAACGGCGTGTACGACGTCGGTGGGGGCACCGCGCGCGCGGTGGGGGCACTTCGCGACCGCATTCCGGGCGCCCGCGTCAACCACGCCCAGGGCGTGGCGGTGGAAGTGGGCGAGAAACAAGCCGCCATCGACATCGGCATTGTCGCCGAATACGGCGTCGCACTCCACGAATTGGCGGTAGGTATCCGCCGAAACGTCATTGCCGCAGTCGAAAGCATGACGGGTCTCGAGGTCACCGAGGTCAACATCACCGTCTTCGACGTCATGCTCTTCGAGGATGCAGAGAGCGGCGGCAGTACCGATCCGGAAGCCAAGCCGAGGGTTCAGTGAGTACCGCCGACGCCGGCCGCGAGATCGACGCGGCCGAGGTCGTCGCCGACGCAGTTCTTGCGATTCCGGAAGTGGCAGATCTGCACGGCGGGCAATTCGGTGAGGTGGGAACCTACCTCCCCGGACGCCGAGTCACCGGCGTCGTCGTCGACGAAACCTCTTGTGCGGTACACATTTCCGTTCACTATCCGGCCGATGTTCGCGGCGTCGCCGAACGCGTCCGAGCGGTGGTGGCACGGTTGGTCGACGTACCGGTGAACGTGACCGTCGGAGACTTGTCGACAGCGGGATATCCACCCGAAAATTCCGAAGATGCCGTCACCGAGCTTTCCACCGTCACCGAGATCGCACCGAACATTCGAGAAGGGAACTGACATGAACAGCACTACCGTCGGACTGCTGGTCGGTCTGCTCCTCGCGCTCGCCGGAATCATGGGCGGATTCAGCGGATTCGTCTTCGCCGTCCTGCTCGGCGCCGCCGGTATGGCGATCGGAGCACACCGCGACGGACATCTCGATCTCGGCGCGATCCTCCGAAGCCGTGGCCGTGGCTGAGCCGACCACTCCGAACGCGGCAGACGATCCCGGCCTACGAGGTTCACTGGTCATCAAGGACCGGGCGATGGCCAAGATAGCCACTGCCGCAGCGGTGAACGTCCCGGGGGTGGTCCGCCAGTCCGGTGGCTTGACCCGCCTGACCGGGCGCGACCTTCCGCGAGCCGACATCTCGATGGGCAGCGACGCCGTGGCCATCAATCTGTTCCTCGCTGTGTCCTGGCCATGTTCGGTCACCGAACTGACCGGTCGCGTGCGGGCAGAAGTCGGACGCAGCGTCGAGTCGCTGACCGGCCTGCCCCTCCACGACATGAACGTCATGATCGCGGCAACCGAGGGTTCTGACGAATCCTGTGTTTCCGGCGTCGAAATCGCGGAAGGCCCCGCACAGGAGGCACTCTCGGATCCGATTCCACCCCGAGTTCCCTCCGCGAACCCCGCCGCCGCGGTGTCAGCCGTCGTCATCGCGTGCGGTCTACTCGCACTCGCTTTCGTGGTCTCGCGCGAATGGTTCATCAATCGCGGAACCTTCGATTCGGCGCCCTGGATCCGGAACTCCGTGGAGTGGACGTCGCGTCTGCACTGGCAACCGTGGCTGCTTCCGGTGGCGATCGCTGCCGTTGTCGCGGGTGTTGTCCTGATCATGTCCGCCCTCAAACGCCGGGCGAAAACCCATGTGCCGTTGGGTAACCCGAGCGCGTCGACGGTATGGATGCGGCCGACGGACATTGCACGTCTGTGCAGTAGCCACGCAGCGGTCGTTCCCGGCGTCGACTCGGCCCACACCAGCGTCGACCGCAAACACATCAAGGTCCACATCGAATCCACCGGCGGCGATCGAACCGAACTGGCCGCGGCCGTCGACGCGGCAGTTCGGCCTCATCTCGCGATACTCCAGCAGCCACTGCAGCTTTCGGTAGTCGTGAGAGAAACGCCAGTACGACGAAAGGACGCCTCGTGAACCGCTGGATCTCCGCGGTCGATCGGACCATCGTCCTCATCGTCGGAATCGCACTCCTCGCGGCGGGCGCATACGCCATCGCGTGGGACGCGGGTGCCTCACTGATCAGGACCTGGGTGTCACGACTCGATCGTGAGGTCCTCTTCGGTCTTCCGGAGGAGCCTTGGTGGCACTGGGTGCTGTCGGGCACCTTCATCCTCTGCGTCTTCGCCGGTTTCGGGCTGTTGTACCTGAACCTTCGTCGACGCCGAACGAGCGCAGTCACATTGCGGCACAACGAGTCCGGTACCGACGTCAGTGTGGATCTGGGACCGGTCGCCGACGGCGTAGCGGCAGAACTCGCCCAGCTGAGCGGCGTGCGCAGCACCAGAAGCAAAGCGACGATCGATCGCGGACTGCCAACGCTGTCGATTGTCGTCACCGCAGACCCGGCGATCGATGTCGTCGGCTTCACCACTTCGGCCGAACACATCGCCCGTGCAACCAGGCGAAGCCTCGACGGCTCACCTGTCGCGGTACAGGTTCTGTTGCATCTCGACCGGGTAGAAGCCTCCAAGTAGAAGCACCCCGAACAACCGATCGCAGACCACCTGGCCATAGACACAGAAAAGGCGCTCACTCCCCGAAGGGAATGAGCGCCTTTCCTAGTGCTGTGAATCAGCTAGCGAGACAAGAGTCTCACTTGATGATCTTGGCAACCTTGCCGGCGCCGACCGTACGGCCGCCTTCGCGAATTGCGAAGCGCAGGCCCTCGTCCATGGCGACAGGCTGGATGAGCTTGACGGACATCTCGGTGTTGTCACCGGGCATGACCATCTCGGTGCCCTCAGGCAGCGTCACGACGCCCGTAACGTCCGTGGTACGGAAGTAGAACTGCGGGCGGTAGTTGTTGAAGAACGGGGTGTGGCGGCCGCCCTCGTCCTTCGACAGGATGTATGCCTGGCCCTCGAACTCCGTGTGGGGAGTCGTGGTGCCCGGCTTGACGACAACCTGTCCACGCTCGACATCTTCGCGCTTGATGCCACGAACGAGCAGTCCGACGTTGTCGCCGGCCTGGCCCGAGTCGAGCAGCTTGCGGAACATCTCGATACCCGTGACGGTGGTCTTGGTGGAGGTCTCCTTGATGCCGACGATCTCCACCTCCTCGTTCACGTTGACCGAGCCACGCTCGATACGACCGGTGACAACCGTGCCACGGCCGGTGATCGTGAAGACATCCTCGACGGGCATGAGGAAGGGCTTGTCCGTCTCGCGGACCGGGTCCGGAATGGACTCGTCGACTGCAGCCATCAGGTCGAGGATGGACTGCGTCCACTTCGGGTCACCCTCGAGTGCCTTGAGTGCCGAGATCGGAATGACGGGGGCTTCCTCGTCGAATTCCTGAGCGGCCAGCAGTTCGCGGACCTCCATCTCGACGAGCTCGAGGATCTCGTCATCGTCAACCATGTCGGCCTTGTTCAGGGCGACGAGGATGTAAGGAACGCCAACCTGGCGAGCGAGCAGGACATGCTCGCGCGTCTGGGGCATCGGGCCGTCGGTAGCTGCGACGACGAGGATAGCGCCGTCCATCTGAGCTGCGCCGGTGATCATGTTCTTGATGTAGTCGGCGTGACCCGGTGCATCGACGTGCGCGTAGTGGCGCTTTTCCGTCTGGTACTCAACATGCGAGATGTTGATCGTGATGCCACGAGCCTTTTCCTCGGGAGCCTTGTCGATCTGATCGAAGGCCGAAGCCTCGTTCAGGTCGGGGAATGCATCCGCGAGAACCTTGGTGATGGCCGCCGTCGTCGTGGTCTTGCCGTGGTCGACGTGACCAATGGTGCCGATGTTCACGTGCGGCTTCGTCCGCTCGAACTTCGCCTTCGCCACTTTGTGTCCTCCTGGACTGTTGTTGCTTGCCGTATGCAGCAGTGCGGTTGGTTGTTACTTGGTCGTGCTTCGTGCCGGAAGCAACCGAGGTCACTTGCCGGCGCGGGCTGGGGAGCTCGCTGTGCTTACTCGCCCGTCGCCTTGGCGATGATTTCCTTCGAGACGTTCGCGGGAACCTCTGCGTAGGAATCGAACACCATGGAGAAGTTCGCACGGCCCTGGGTCTTCGACCGCAGGTCACCGATGTAACCGAACATCTCCGAGAGCGGAACCAGCGCCTTCACGACACGGGCACCACTGCGTTCCTCCATGGCCTGGATCTGGCCACGGCGGGAGTTGAGGTCGCCGATCACGTCGCCCATGTACTCCTCGGGCGTTGTGACCTCGACAGCCATGAGCGGCTCGAGAATGACGGGGCCGGCCTTGCGGGCGGCTTCCTTCAGTGCCTGCGAACCGGCAACCTTGAACGCCATTTCCGAGGAGTCGACGTCGTGGTAAGCACCATCGAGCAGCGACAGCTTCAGGTTCACGAGCGGGTAGCCGGCGAGAACACCGTACTGCATCGCGTCCTGCGCGCCGGCATCCACGGAGGGAATGTACTCGCGCGGGATACGTCCGCCGGAGACCTTGTTCTCGAACTCGTAGGTAGCACCGTCTTCGCCCACGAAAGGCTCCAGAGCGATGATGACCTTTGCGAACTGGCCCGAGCCACCCGTCTGCTTCTTGTGGGTGTAGTCGTGCTTCTCGACCTTCTTGGTGATGGTCTCGCGGTACGCAACCTGCGGCTTACCGACGTTCGCCTCGACCTTGAACTCGCGACGCATGCGGTCGACGAGGATGTCGAGGTGGAGCTCGCCCATACCGCCGATGACGGTCTGACCGGTCTCTTCGTCGAGTTCGACCGAGAAGGTCGGATCCTCTTCGGCCAGCTTCTGGATCGCGACGCCCAGCTTTTCCTGGTCGGACTTGGTCTTGGGCTCGATGGAGACCTGGATGACCGGCGCGGGGAACGACATCGACTCGAGGACGATGGGGCTCGCCTGATCGCACAAGGTGTCACCGGTGGTGGTGTCCTTGAGGCCGATCATTGCGTAGATGTGGCCGGCTACGGCCTCGTCTACCGGGTTCTCCTTGTTGGCGTGCATCTGGAAGAGCTTTCCGATGCGCTCCTTCTTGCCCTTGGTTGCGTTGAGCACCTGAGCGCCCGGATCGATACGACCCGAGTACACGCGGACGAAGGTCAGCTTGCCGAAGAACGGGTGAGCAGCGATCTTGAAGGCGAGAGCCGAGAACGGCTCTTCCTTGCTCGGCTTGCGAGTGATCTCTACTTCTTCGTCACCGAGCTTGTGGCCGACGACCTCGCCGATGTCCAGCGGGTTCGGCAGGTAATCGATGACTGCGTCGAGCATGGGCTGAACGCCCTTGTTCTTGAACGCGGAGCCACAGATGACCGGGTACAGCTCGGAAGCGACCGTCATCTTGCGGATGGCGCCCTTGATTTCCTCGACCGTGAGCTCTTCGCCGCCGAAGTACTTCTCCATGAGAGCTTCGTCGGACTCGGCAACGGTTTCGAGCAGCTTCTCGCGGTACTCTGCAGCCTTCTCGACGAGGTCCGCGGGGATCTCTTCGATGGTCGGCAGTGCACCGGTCGGAACTACGCCGCGCCAGGTGATGGCACGCATCTCGACCAGGTCGACGACGCCGTCGAAGTCGTCCTCAGCGCCGATGGGCAGCTGGAGAACGAGCGGCTTCGCGCCGAGACGGTCGATGATGGTCTGGACTGTGAAGTAGAAGTCCGCGCCCATCTTGTCCATCTTGTTGACGAAGCAGATGCGCGGAACGTCGTACTTGGCAGCCTGACGCCAAACCTGCTCGGACTGCGGCTCGACACCTTCCTTACCGTCGAAGACAGCAACTGCGCCGTCGAGCACGCGCAGCGACCGCTCCACCTCGACCGTGAAGTCGACGTGGCCGGGGGTGTCGATGATGTTGATCTGGTTGTTGTTCCAGAAGCAAGTCACGGCGGCAGACGTGATCGTGATGCCGCGTTCCTTCTCCTGCTCCATCCAGTCCGTCGTCGACGCACCGTCGTGCGTCTCACCGATCTTGTAATTGACACCGGTGTAGAACAGGATGCGCTCGGTGGTGGTGGTCTTGCCGGCATCGATGTGCGCCATGATGCCGATGTTGCGGACCTTGTTCAGGTCAGTCAGCACTTCCTGTGCCACAGGTTTCTTCCCCGCTCGTTGCTTGGTTTTCGGGTGTCGGCCGTATCCGGTGTGTTCCACCGTCAAGGCCATGGTCTTTCAATTATGTCTCTGCCGAGGCGAACCTGGCCACCTGCGTCCGGAAACCGGCGAGATGATCAGGTCGCCAACGGCGACAAGCGTCGGAGCCCCACCCGATGGCAGTTGCTCCGACGCTTTACATCACCAGCGGTAGTGGGCGAATGCCTTGTTGGCTTCGGCCATCTTGTGAGTGTCTTCGCGACGCTTCACAGCTGCACCGAGGCCATTGCTGGCATCGAGGAGCTCGTTGGCGAGACGCTCGACCATGGTCTTCTCACGACGTGCACGCGAGAAGGTGACCAGCCAGCGCAGTGCCAGCGTGGTGGAACGACCGGGACGAACCTCGACCGGCACCTGGTAGGTAGCGCCACCGACGCGGCGGCTACGAACCTCGAGTGCAGGCTTGACGTTGTCCAGGGCGCGCTTGAGAGTGACGACCGGATCGGTGCCGGTCTTCTCGCGTGCCTGCTCGAGAGCCTGGTACACGATTCGCTCTGCGGTGGACTTCTTGCCGTCCAGCAGGATCTTGTTGACGAGCTGCGTCACCAACGGGGAACCGTAAACCGGGTCGTTGATGAGCGGGCGCTTCGGAGCGGGGCCCTTACGTGGCATTAGCTCTTCTCCTTCTTGGCGCCGTAGCGGCTGCGTGCCTGCTTGCGACCCTTGACACCCTGGGTGTCCAGGGAGCCGCGGATGATCTTGTAACGGACACCCGGGAGGTCCTTCACACGACCGCCACGGACGAGCACCATGGAGTGCTCCTGAAGGTTGTGACCTTCACCGGGGATGTACGCGGTGACCTCGACCGAAGTCGTGAGGCGAACACGTGCGACCTTACGGAGCGCGGAGTTCGGCTTCTTGGGGGTGGTGGTGTACACGCGAGTGCACACGCCACGACGCTGCGGGCTGCCCTTGAGGGCTGCCGTCTTGACCTTGGCGGTCTTGTCGCGGCGACCCTTGCGGACCAGCTGGTTGATGGTTGGCATTTACCGGCTTTCTTGTGACGAACAGACTGCTCGAGCGAACTCGGGCCGTTCGAAAACGTGGCTGTTCTGAAATTAGGGATCTAGCAGTTGGAGCAAGAGAGCTGCTGCTCCTCACCCACCTCAGAGTCTGTACTCAGCACTTTCATGCCGCGCACTGCCCCCGAGGTCGGGCGTGTCGCATACCCCCACACAGGCAGCCGGATGCTCGTTCATCAGCAGTTTCTGCTCGAACGCGCGCACGGCAATACCTAGCTAGGCACACAGATCGGCCCGGGCATGCCGGACACGACCCATAACGATACCTGTCGGCGCGCCACGAGGTCAAAGCGAGGCCACGGTGATAGTGACCTCACGCTCTGACCAGACACTCTGGCTGCAAACTCAGACCACGCAGCCGGACCGGTCACGATCAGATGCTGCGGTTCAACGTCAACGCGCCGAGCTTTGCCGCAGCCTCGCACGGATCCGCGCCGCCCTGCGGCTCGGTGACCCACCAACCGAACACTCCCCCGGCCGGTGCGCTCGCGCTCACGCCGCAACTCTGCGGATCGGCCAGCTGGCGAACCTCGTAACCGCCACTGCCGTTGATGTCGATTTTCGCCACCACGTATCCCAGATGTTCGAAAGCAGCGCGCTCGTGATCGAGGGTGCCCGTCTCGAACCAGTTGAAGGTGATCTTGATCGGACCCGCGGCCCCGATGCCGTCCCAACGGCAGATGGCGCCGAAGAACCCACGCCCGACGGCGTCGGCACCCACGGCACCGGCGATCTGCTCGTCGGTGACGGCTTCGCATTCTTGGAGGACGTTCGCGAATTCCTGGCTGTCACTACCGCCGTAGCTGCCCTCCGCACGGGGAGTCCCGGTGACCACGGAGCCGCACCCCGTGAGTAGAACCAGCGACCCAGCCAGGGCGAGCCCGATCCTTACGCGCTTCACGGCGCCCTCGAACTTCACTGTGCCCTCGAAACTGTTTTTTCCATCAGATCCCGCGCCACCGTGCATGGATCCGCGGTCGGTGGCAGCAAGCCGTAGGTGATCGACCAGTGCACGAAGTCTCCGCCGAACGCGATACCCAACTCGCACAACGAACCTGCCGTGGACGCGATGAAGCCTTGATGACCGCCGATCGTGATGTCGTCGGCAGGACGTCCGAGCAGGTCGGACCCTGCCCGTTCGCGGCCGATCGGGCTACCGCGGTACCAGGAGAAACTGACGCTCGGACCGCTCGAACCAGCGACCTCCCACTGGCAACCGACGCCGTTGCGCGTCGTCGTCGCAAAAGTGCCGAGGTTGAAGGCGTTGACAACTTCTTCGTCGGTCACCGAGCCGCATTCGGCGAACATCGGACCGGGATCGGTGGGTGCGAGTGCCTGCGAACCCGCGCCGTCGCCCGGCTGATCGACGGCCCCGTCGTCGGAGCTGCAGCCGACCACCGCCGAAAGCACGGCAGCCGAGACCAATACCGAAGTCCCGATCGAAGTGAGGGTGCGTGCGGCCATGGAGCCGACTGTACTTCTCGGTGGCCCCCGACACACGCCACGTGCGCACCTCGCTCATCGGTCGCCGCCACGCCGCTACCGATTCAGGGAGTTGCGACCGGTACCCGAACCAGCGTGGAATCCAATTGCGCCGCCCATTGTTTGACCACCTCGGTGCGTCGACGCGAGTCGTCGGTCAAGACGTCTGCCAGCCCCAGCCCGCGGGCCAGGTCCAGGGTCGCCTGTACCAAACGGTGCGTCACCGGATCGGAGTCGTCGACACCCAGACTCTCGACGGCCATGCGGTGCGCGATGCGCCCGAACCGTTCCTCGAGGGGCAACACGCGGGCCCGCAGGTCGGGGTCGGAGGCAGCGGCCGTCCACACCTGCAGTGCTGCTTTGAACAGAGTCCCGGTGTAGTACTCGACCAACCGCGAAATGACCGCCTCGGTTCGTCCGGCACCCACCGGAAGGTCGGTCGATTCCTTTCGTGCCTGATCCATCCTGGCGTCGAACATCACCTCGAGCGCCGCGGTGATGAGGTCCTCGCGGGTCGGGAAGTGATGCTGCATCGCACCGCGGGACACCCCGGCACGCTGGGCGACGACGCTCATCGTCGTTGCGCTCCATCCGAGTTCGGCGAGACACTCCACAGTCACTTCGAGCAGGTGGGAGCGCGTGACTCGACTTCGGTCCTGCTTGGGTTCTCGAGTCATCGCGCCGCCATCCTTTCTACCGCTGTGTTCCAGTGCGCAGTTCTACTGCGCCCAGGCTGCTGGACGCTTCTGCAAGAAAGACATCATGCCCTCACGAGCCTCGTCAGAGGAAAACAGCCGGGCCGACTGCGCGATCATCTCCTCGCCGTCACGGTCGAATCCGGCCAGGACCGAACGCGTCGTGATCCACTTCGATTCGGCAAGTCCCTGCGGTGAACATTGGCGCAAGGTGCCGAGCAGTTCGGTGATCGACTCCCCCGTGTCCTGCGACGCGGCGGTGACGAGTCCGATGGATTCGGCCTCGTGCTGGCCGAACTTCTCTCCGGTGAGCAGGTATCGGCTCGCAGATCGCTGGTCGAGCCTCGGTAGGACCGTGAGCGAAATGATGGACGCTGCCAAACCCAACCGTGATTCCGTCACCGCGAAGGTGCTCGCCGGTCCGGCGACGACGATGTCGCACGCCCCGACAAGACCCATACCCCCGGCTCGGACGTGACCGTCGATGCGCCCGATCACCGGCTTGGGAAGCTCGAGAATGCTGCGCAAGAGCGTCAGCATTCCCCGCCCTCGTTCTTTGACGGCCTCTTCCGGTGACGCGGACGATCCGGAAGCCTCGCTGAGATCGGCTCCCGCACAGAATGTTCCACCGGTGTGGGTGAGCACCACCGCTCGAACTGCCGGATCGGCGGCCGCCGACGTCAACCCCGCCTGTAATTCCGTGACCAACCGCGTCGAAATCGCGTTGCGGTTGTGGGGTGAGTCGAGAGTGATCGTGGCAGCACCGCCCGACACTTCGTACCGTACGTATGGCTTGTCCTGATCCGTCATGAGTCTCCTCTTCAGTAGGACCGTTTAGTACGACCGCGGCAGACCGAGAGAGTGCTGCGAGACGAAGTTGAGGATCATCTCGCGGCTCACCGGCGCGACGCGGGCGATACGGGCCGCGCCGAGCATGGCGGCCAACCCGTATTCCTTCGTCAGGCCTGCGCCGCCGTGCGTCTGGATCGCCTGATCGAGCGCCTTGATGCTGGCTTCGGCGGCGGCGTACTTTGCCATGTTCGCGGCTTCGGCAGCACCGAAATCGTCGCCGCTGTCGTAGAGCACCGCGGCCTTCTGCATCATCAGCTTGGCGAGCTCGAGTTCGATCTTCACCTGCGCGAGGGGATGCGAAATACCTTGGTGCGCACCGATCGGCGTCTTCCACACCGTGCGCTCGTTGGCGAACTTCACCGCAGCGTTCAGGGCGTAACGGCCCATGCCGATGGCCATCGACGCACCCAGGATGCGCTCGGGGTTGAGGCCGGCGAACAACTGCATCAAGGCGGCATCGGCTTCGCCGACCAGAGCGTCGGCCGGCAGCCGTACATCGTCGAGGAACAAGATGAACTGGTGGTCCGGCTCGATGATGTCCATCTCCATCTGCGTCTTCACGAATCCGGGAGAATCCGTGGGGACGATGAACAGAGCGGGCTTGAGCTTGCCGGTCTTGGAGTCCTCGGTGCGCGCGACGATGAGGACCGCGTCAGCCTGATCGACACCCGAGATGTAGATCTTGTTGCCGCTCAGGATCCAGTCGTC
Organism: Rhodococcus sp. 5A-K4; assembly: GCF_046097995.1. Taxonomy (NCBI): domain Bacteria; kingdom Bacillati; phylum Actinomycetota; class Actinomycetes; order Mycobacteriales; family Nocardiaceae; genus Rhodococcus; species Rhodococcus sp. 5A-K4. The sequence continues at coordinate 414,665 of NZ_JBJURM010000001.1, read as the reverse complement.
GCCATCCCTGCGTGCCGTCGTGGTGATCTGATGAGAGTTGGAACCGGCGTCGGCCTCGGTGATTCCGAACGCCATGATCTTGGAGCCGTCGGCGAGGCTGGGTAGCCACTGCTGCTTCTGCTCCGCCGTGCCGTACTTGCCGATGATGGTGCCGCAGATGGCCGGGGATACGACAACCAGGAGCAGACCGGCACCCTGTGCCGCCAATTCCTCCTGCACCAGCGCGAGTTCGTAGATACCGGCACCGCCGCCGCCGTATTCCTCCGGCAGGTTGACGCCCAGGAATCCGAGTTTGCCCGCCTCGTTCCACAATTCGGTGAGCGGCTCACCCTTGCGCGCCTTGGGCAGCACGTAGTCGACGTAGTTGAAGCGCTCACCCAGTTTGGAAACGGATGCCCGCAGTTCCTTCTGCTCTTCGGTTTCGATGAAACTCATCATGCTTCCTCTTCTGTAGCGGGTTCTTCCACACGTGCGAGTACCGATCCGACTTCGACCTGCTGGCCGACGGCGACCGGAAGTTCTACCAGGACACCGGCAGTCGGCGCGGTGACGGTGTGTTCCATCTTCATGGCCTCTAGCCACAGAATCGGCTGGCCGGCAGTGACGGTGTCACCGAGTGCGGCGCCGAGGCGGATAACCGATCCCGGCATCGGAGCGAGCAACGAACCGGCGGCGACTTCCGCCGACGGATCCACGAAGCGCGGTGCTGCCGTCAACGCGACTGGGCCCAGCGAGGAGTCGACAAAAATCTCACTCCCGTATGCCGCCACGTCGAACGAACGCCGTACTCCGCTCTGCTCGAGCACGACCCGTGCAGCAGTTGCCGATACCAGGCTCACGTCGTCGAAGCCTTCTGCGTTCAACACGCCGCTTCGGCTCAGGGAGTAGCGGACGTCGTAGTCGCCCGACGCAGTGGAATAGCTCTTGCTCTGCGGCTGCGACGGGAGGTTGCGCCACCCGCTGGGCAAGCGGCCGATGACGCGCGCCGACGCCCGGTTGTGCGCGGCATCGGCAAGTGCCGCCGCCAGCGCCGAAAGCCTTTCGGCGTCGGTGTCGGCCAGAGGCGTTGACAACTTCTCCAGATCATGGGTTTCGAAGAACGCCGTATCGGTGTCCCCGGCAATGAAGGCAGGGTGAGCCAGGACATTGACGAGCAGGTCGCGGTTGGTCCGCAGACCGTGAATCCTGGTGCGCGCCAGCGTCGACGCGAGCAGCCGCGCAGCTGCGGTCCGCGTCGGCGCGTACGAGATGACCTTGGCCAACATCGGGTCGTAGTGGACGCCGACAACACTGCCGTCGACGACGCCGGAGTCGAGGCGAACGCCCTGCTCACGCAGAACACTGAATTCTTGCGGGTCACCGGGCAACTCGATGTGGTGAACGGTTCCACTCTGAGGCTGCCAGTTCTTGGCGGGGTCCTCGGCGTACAGTCGCACCTCGATCGAATGCCCCCGGATCTCCGGTTGGTCGTCCGGAAGTGCTTCACCTGAAGCGACCTGCAATTGCAGTTCCACCAGATCGAGTCCGGTGGTGCACTCGGTGACCGGATGCTCTACCTGCAAACGAGTGTTCATTTCCAGGAAGAAGAAGTCGCCTTTTTCGTCAGCCAGGAATTCAACGGTTCCTGCTCCTTCGTAACCGATGGCGTTGGCTGCGAGCCGCGAGGCGTCGAACAGCTTCTCGCGCATGGCGGGGATGCGCTGCACGAGCGGCGACGGCGCCTCTTCGACCACCTTCTGATGCCGACGCTGGATCGAGCACTCGCGCTCCCCCACCGCCCACACCCCACCGTGGCGATCGGCCATGACCTGAACCTCGATGTGCCGACCGGTCTCGAGGTAGCGCTCGCAGAAGACCGTCGGGTCGCCGAAGGCGGACTGCGCCTCACGCCGCGCCGCTTCCAGTTCGCCGTCCAGCGCCGACAATTCACGAACGACACGCATGCCGCGTCCGCCGCCGCCCGCCGACGCCTTGATCAGCACTGGCAGATGAGCTTCGGTCACCGCAGCGGGATCGAGTTCGGACAGCACCGGAACTCCGGCGGCGTCCATGATCTTCTTGGACTCGACCTTCGACCCCATGAGCTCGATGGATTCGACGGGTGGGCCGATCCACGTCAGCCCCGCGTCGATGACGCTGCGCGCGAACTCCGCGTTCTCGGAGAGGAATCCGTATCCGGGGTGAATCGCGTCGGCGCCCGAAGCCTGCGCGGCGGCGATGATCAACTCGCCCCGCAGGTAGGTCTCGGCAGGCGTGTTACCCGGCAGGCGAACCGAAGCATCGGCTTCGGCGACGTGAGGGCTGTCGGCATCCGCGTCGGAAAATACCGCAACCGTGCCGATTCCGTTCTTCCGACAGGTTGCGAAGACACGGCGGGCGATTTCGCCACGATTGGCGACCAGTACTGAAGTGATTGTCACGGCGTGCCTCACATACGGAAGACGCCGAAGTTCTCGGTGCCTTCGATCGGGGCGGTGGCAATGGCCGACAGGCACATTCCCACCACGGTGCGGGTGTCTCGGGGATCGATGACGCCGTCGTCGTACAGACGCCCGGACAGGAACATCGGAAGTGACTCGGCCTCGATCTGGTTCTCGATCATCGCGCGCATGCCGGCATCACCCTGCTCGTCGAAAACCTGGCCGCGGGCCTCGGCAGCAGCGCGTCCCACGATGGAGATGACGCCGGCAAGCTGCGCACCGCCCATGACGGCGGACTTGGAACTGGGCCAGGCAAAGAGGAATCTCGGATCGAATGCCCGTCCGCACATGCCGTAGTGACCGGCGCCGTACGACGCTCCGAGCAGGATCGAGATGTGCGGAACCTTGGAGTTGGCAACCGCATTGATCATCATCGATCCGTGCTTGATCATGCCGCCCTCCTCGTACTCCTTACCCACCATGTAGCCGGTGGTGTTGTGCAGGAACAGCAACGGCGTGTTGGAGCGGTTGGCAAGCTGGATGAACTGCGTTGCCTTCTGGGACTCTTCGCTGAAGAGAACTCCACGTGCGTTGGCCAGGATGCCGATCGGGTAACCGTTGAGTTCGGCCCAGCCGGTCACGAGGGAGGAACCGTAGAGCGGCTTGAACTCGTCGAAGTCGGAACCGTCGACGATACGGGCGATGACCTCACGCGGATCGAACGGAATCTTCAGATCGGCCGGAACGATGCCGAGCAACTCTTCCGGATCCTCGAGCGGTTCGATGATCTCCGCGCGAGGCGCCGGCCCCTTCTTGGTCCAGTTGAGTCGCTTGACGATCGAGCGACCGATGCGGATCGCGTCCTGCTCGTCGGCTGCGAAGTAGTCAGCCAACCCGGACTTGCGAGCGTGCATTTCGGCGCCGCCGAGTGCCTCGTCATCTGATTCCTCACCGGTGGCCATCTTGACCAGCGGCGGGCCTGCGAGGAACACCTTGGAGCGTTCCTTGATCATCACGACGTGGTCGGACATGCCCGGGATGTACGCGCCGCCGGCAGTCGAGTTACCGAAGACCAGTGCAATGGTGGGGATACCGGCTGCGGAAAGCTGTGTGAGGTCACGGAACATACGCCCGCCCGGGATGAACACCTCCTTCTGCGTCGGCAGGTCTGCACCGCCGGACTCGACCAGCGAGATCACCGGGAGACGATTTTGCATGGCGATGTCGTTGGCGCGGAATCCCTTACGCAGCGTCCAAGGATTGCTGGTGCCGCCGCGCACAGTGGGATCGTTGGCGACGATCAGGCATTCGACACCTTCGACAACGCCGATACCGACCACGGTGCTGGCGCCGACCGGGAAGTCACTCCCCCACGCAGCGAGGGGACACAGCTCGAGAAACGGTGAATCCTGATCGAGCAGGAGTTCGATCCGCTCGCGCGCCAGAAGCTTTCCCCGTTTGTGGTGCCGCTCGGTGTACTTCTCGCCGCCACCGGCAAGCGCTTTGGCGTGCTCGACCTCGATCTCGGCGAGCTTGGTGTTCATGGTCGATGTTGCGGTCTGATACACCTCGGAATTGGTGTCCAGCGTTGACCGGATGACACTCATGACTGATACCCCAATCGCTTGGCCGCGAGGCCGGTGAGGATTTCGGTGGTTCCGCCACCGATTCCCAGAATTCGCATGTCCCGGTACTGCCTCTCCACTTCACTTTCCTGCATGTATCCGAGGCCGCCGAACAGCTGAACGGCTTGGTTCGCAACCCATTCGCCCGTCTCGACTGCCGTGTTCTTCGCGAAGCACACCTCGGCGATCAGGTCGCCGTCACCGGCCATGTACCGCTCGATCACCGAGTGGGTGTACACCTTGGCGACGTCGATCTTGCGGGCCATCTCGGTGACGGTGTTCTGCACGGCCTGCCGACTGATGAGGGGCCGACCGAAAGTTTCGCGGGCGCGGCACCATTCGAGGGTCAGCTCCAGGCAACGTTCTGCACTGGCATACGCCTGCGCGGCGAGCGCGACACGTTCGGAAACAAATGCCTGGGCGATCTGCGCGAAGCCGCTGTTCTCTGCGCCGACCAGATTCTCCACCGGAACCCGGGCATCGACAAAGGACAGTTCCGCGGTATCGGATGCACGCCAGCCCATCTTCTCGAGTTTGCGTGAGACGGTGAATCCCGGTGTGCCCTTCTCGATCACGAGCAGTGAGACACCACCCGCGCCGGGGCCACCGGTGCGCACTGCGGTAACGACGAAGTCGGCTCGAACGCCGGAGGTGATGAACGTCTTGGCGCCGTTCACGACGTAATGATCGCCGTCGCGCTTGGCTGCGGTTGTCAGGTGCCCGACGTCGCTGCCTCCGCCGGGCTCGGTGATGGCGAGCGAGCCGATCTTGTCGCCGCGCAGGGTCGGCTTGACCCACTTCTCGATCTGCGCCTCGTCGTCCGCTGCAATCAGGTGCGGCACCGCGATGCCGCAGGTGAAGAGCGATGCGAACAGCCCGCCCGACGCACCTGCCTGATGCATCTCCTCACAGATCACGATGGAGTCGACGGCGTCGCCGCCCTCACCGCCCGCCGATTCGGGAGCACTGGCGCCGAGCAGCCCGAGAGCGCCTGCCTTGCGGTGCAATTCGCGCGGAATCTCGCCGTCGCGCTCCCACTGCGTCAGATGCGGCAGAATCTCCTGGTTCACGAATCCGCGTACGGTCTCGCGAAGCGCAAGCCTTTCCGGTGTGGTCCACACGGTCACCGTGAATCCTCTTTCTCGTCAGTTACGGGGAGTAGCGAAATCGGGATGTCGATGTGGCGTGAACGCAGCCATTCACCAATTCCCTTGGCCTGCGGATCGAACCGCGCCTGCGAGGCAACACCCTGACCGAGAATTCCCTCGATCACGAAGTTGACGGCACGAAGGTGCGGAAGCTGGTAGCGAGTGACGTTCAGGTCTGCTGCTTCCGGTAGCAGTTCCTTGAGCATTTCGACGGTCAGATTGTGCGCCAACCACTTCCACTGATCGTCCGTGCGAACCCAGACGCCGACGTTGGCATTTCCACCCTTGTCGCCACTACGGGCACCGGCGATCGTGCCGAGCGGCACCGAAAGCGAAGACTGTGGCGGCAACGGCTCCGGACGCTCAGGTTCGTCGACGGCTTCGAGGTCCTGCGTCAGCGTCGACGGAGCGATGTCCACGCGAGTGCCGTCTGGCAGTACGGCCACGTGAGGCACCGATCCCGCGTCGACGTAGCCGGGGGTGAACACTCCGTACGGTTGTCCGTTGCTCGGCGGCGCGGTCAGCGAGAAGCCTGGGTAACTGGCGAGTGCCATTTCCACCGCAACCGCAGAGAAGGGACGACCGATCACCTTGGGATCGGAATCGCGAACCACGCAGCGCAGCAACGCACTCGCGGTTTCCTCGGTGTCGGAATCCGGGTGATCCGTGCGAGCGAGAGTCCAGACCAGTTCGGCGGGCTTCTTCGTCAGCCAGGATTCGAGTTGAGTCTTCGCCAGATCCGCTTTGGCCTCGATGTCGAGACCCGTGAGGATGAACGTGGCCTCGTTGCGGAACCCGGCCAGCGTGTTGAGTGAGACCTTGTACTGCGGCGGCGGAGCCTCGCCCGTGACTCCGCTGATCAGCACCCGATCCGGGCCTTCCTGGGTGAGCACCGCGTTGTCGATGCGGGTGGTCACGTCCGGGCCTGCGTAGCGTCCACCCGTGATCTCGTACAGCAGCTGCGCCGTCACGGTGCCGACGCTCACCTCGCCGTCCGTACCGGCATGCTTGGTGATGACCGAAGATCCGTCCGCGTTGATCTCGGCGATCGGGAAGCCAGGACGGCCCAGATTCGGAATCTCGGTGAAGAACGCGTAGTTGCCGCCGGTGGCCTGGGTTCCGCACTCGATGACGTGGCCCGCCGCGACAGCACCGGCCAGCTGATCGAAATCATCTCGCTTCCAACCGAAATGGTGAGCGGCGGGACCGACGATCACCGAAGCGTCGGTGACACGTCCGGTGACCACGACATCGGCGTCGGCCGACAATGCTTCGACGATGCCCCAGGCGCCGAGGTACGCGTTGGCCGTCAGCGGGGAGCCGAGTCCGAGTTCGTCTGCCCGAGAGACCAGATCGTCGCCCTCGACGTGGGCGATCTTCGCGTTCAACCCCAGCCTGGTGTTGACCTCGCGCAGCGCGTCGGCCAGTCCAGCCGGGTTGAGACCGCCGGCATTCGCGACGATCTTCACGCCCTTGTCGAGCGCAAGTCCGAGGGTGTCTTCCACCTGTCGCAGGAACGTCTTCGCGTAGCCGAGCGACGGGTCCTTCATCCGGTCCCGTCCGAGGATCAACATCGTCAGTTCGGCAAGGTAGTCGCCGGTCAGGTAGTCGAGTTCGCCGCCCTCGAGCATCTCGCGCATCGCCGAGACGCGGTCGCCGTAGAAACCGGAGCAGTTACCGATCCGTACCGAACTCATTTATCCACCTTCGCTTCTCGTGCGGCTCGTCCCTCGCCGCTGGGTCCGGCAAATGCCTGCGCAAACCCCAACCACTCGTCTGCGTCGGCGCCAACGGCGACCAGATCGAGATCGGCGCGATTGGCGCGCTGGGTGACCAGCAGGCAGAAGTCCAACGCCTGCCCGGTCACCTTCTGCGGTGCATCTTCCGGCCCCCAGGTCCAGAGCGAACCGTCCGGCGCCGTCAACTCAACCCGGAAATCGTCGGCGGGCGGCGTCTTCTCGTTGACCGAGTACGCAAAGTTCCGCGTGCGGACACCCAGATGAGCGATGTTCTTGATGCGCGCCGTCGAGGCTCGCTCGACGCCGAGCGCGTCGGCAACGTCCTGCCCGTGCGCCCACGTCTCCATCAATCGCGCAGTTGCCATGGACACTCCGCCCATGGGCGGGCCGTACCAAGGAAACTTGGTACCGGACGGGGCGGCGGTGAGAGCCTCGACGAGAGCGGTGCGCCCCGCTCGCCAATCGGCGAGCAACTCCGCCGGCGGGCGGGCCGCCTGCTCGGCAGCACCGTCGTCGACAAATCCCGCCGGATTCACGAACGCCGCCTTCAACTGCTCCGCAAACCCGTCCGGGTCGGTGATCGCCAGGATCGCAGCACTGTCCGTCCAGTGCAGGTGCCCGATCTGATGCGCGACGCTCCACCCTTCCGCCGGCGTCATTGTCGCCCACTTCTCCTCGGGCAGATCCGCAACCAGGGCGTCGAGGCTCTCGCCTTCGGCCCGCAAGTCATCGATGAACGTCTGAAGTTCGGCCATGCGACCAGCATCACACCCGGGTCCATAAAAATCAAGCACGAATGATTGTTATTGAGAAATCTTGTGGTGAGAGACTGAGCTCAACTGCCATCGACTACCAGGAGCACCCATGAGCGACGCCGTACTGATCTCGCGAACCGGCGATGTGGTCACGTGGACCCTCAATCGCCCGGACACCCGCAACGCGATCTCCGAGATCGACATGATCGAGGCCCTCGAAGACGCGGTCACCGCAGTCAACCGAGATCAGAGTGTGCGAGCGGTCATCCTCACGGGGGCCGGGTCGGCTTTCTCCTCCGGCGGCAACGTCAAACACATGCGAGACAAGGAAGGCATGTTCGGTGGTGCTCCCGGCGAGATCCGCCAGGGCTACCGGCACGGCATCCAGCGCATTCCGCTCGCGCTGTACACATGTGAGGTGCCGACCATCGCCGCGGTCAACGGCCCGGCCATCGGAGCGGGCTGCGACCTCTCCCTCATGTGCGACCTCCGCATCGCCTCGACCGCCGCAGTCTTCGCCGAGAGCTTCGTCAAGGTGGGACTCATCCCCGGCGACGGCGGAGCCTGGCTGCTCCCCCGCGCGATCGGCAACGCCCGCGCCGCCGAGATGGCGTTCACCGGCGAACCCATCGATGCTGCGAAGGCACTCGACTGGGGTCTGGTCTCGCAGATCACCGAACCCGAGGAATTGCTTTCCGCAGCGCACGCTTTGGCAGCTCGAGTAGCCGCCAATCCCCCGCAGGTACTCCGCATGACCAAGAAACTCCTCCGCGAAGGCCAGCACCAGAGCCTCGAGAGCCTGCTCGAACTCTCGGCCGCCATGCAGTCGATCGCCCACCACACCCGAGATCACCACGAAGCCGTCGCCGCGATGCTCGAGCGTCGAAGTCCCGAGTTCACCGGAGAATGAAGGCGGGCAGTCAGCTACTGCCGGTCGGCGCGGTCCTCACCTCGATACTGTCGCTCCAGTTCGGAGCGGCATTCGCGACGACATTGTTCTCGCAGATCGGGCCCGCCGGAGCCACGACGCTTCGGCTGACGATCGCTGCGATCATCCTCGGCGTCATCGTCCGTCCGCGATGGAGCAGGTGGTCGAACCGGCAACGCAAAGGCATCTTCGCGCTGGGCATCGCCCTCGCCGTGATGAACGGCGCCTTCTACCTCGCCCTCGACACGGTGCCCATCGGCACCGCCGTCACCATCGAGTTCCTCGGACCGCTCACCCTGGCCGCAGTTCTGTCTCGTCGGTGGGCCGACGGAGCGTGGGTACTGCTCGCCTTCGGCGGAGTGTTGCTGCTCGGGTTAGGCGATCACGGCGAATCCGGATTGGACCCGATCGGGGTGATGTTCGCGTTGATCGCCGCGACTGCGTGGGCCGGCTACATCGTGGCCGGTTCCCACCTGGCCGCGACGCTCCCGAGCGCCGACGGGTTGGCAGGCGCAAGCATCGTCGCAGCCGTATTGACGCTCCCCTTCGGCGTTGTCTCGGGCGGAAGCGAACTGCTGGATCCGAAGATGCTCGCCGCAGGCGCCGCCGTCGCCATCCTCTCGTCCGTCATCCCGTACAGCTTGGAAATGTGGGCGCTGCGCTCCTTGGCCAAGAAGGTCTTCGCGGTCCTCATCGCCCTCGAACCGGCAGCGGCCGCACTGGCCGGAGTCCTCGTGATCGGGCAAACGCTCGACGCTTTCACACTCGTCGCCATCGGACTGGTGGTGACCGCGGGTGTCGGGACGGTAGTCATGAATCGAAAGTCCACACCGAAATAGTCCAGGTACCGTCAGAGCACGTCATTCCAACGCACAGGAGAACCATGACCAACCCGATCATCGCCACCGTTCTCGGTAACACCCCGCAGATCGACGAAAGTGCATTCATCGCACCCAACGCCACCGTTGTCGGCGCTGTGACCATCGCTGCGGGAGCCAGCATCTGGTACGGCGCGGTTATCCGCGGCGACGCCGAATCGATCTCCATCGGCGCTGACACCAACATTCAGGACAACTGCACCGTGCACGCCGACCCGACGTTCCCCGCAGTGCTGGGCGAGCGAATCTCGGTCGGCCACAACGCAGTGCTGCACGGGTGCACCGTCGAAGACGACGTTCTCGTCGGTATGGGTGCCGTGGTGCTCAACGGCGCACACATCGGTTCGGGATCACTGATTGCAGCCGGTGCGGTCGTGTCTCAGGGGATGCAAATCCCGCCTGGATCACTGGTCGCCGGCGTGCCCGCCAAGGTCAAACGTGAACTCTCCGAAGGCGAAAAGGCCGGTATCACCGCCAACGGCGCCGGCTACATCATGCTCGCGAAGGCTCACCAGGACATCGAACAGGCCTGATCGAGACGCTGCTCGCGGCTGGCAACAGCAACAGCAACAGCAACAGCAACAGCAGCGACTAGCCTCGGGGCCGCAACGTACTGTTCGGCAACTCGGGTGCCGGGAGCGCCGGACCGTCGTATCCCGGCACGACGCCGAAACGCTGGTCCGGGACGCTGCCGTCGAATCCGGAGGCCAGCTCGGCCTGCCACTTGCGTCGATACTCGACGATCTCTTCGTGGGTACGACCCATGAAGTTCCACCACATGATGACCTGCTCGCCCAACGGTTTCCCGCCGAGAAGTAGCAGTCGAGCCGGTTCGGATCCCGGATTGCGCAAAGTCAGTTTTCCGAAACCCGGTGCTTGATAACCCAACTCGGCCCAGCCGACGGTGGTACCACGCAGAACAACCGATCCTTGATCGACGATCACGCCGTGCTCATGTGAACGATCGACATCGAGGGCGATCTCGGCCCCAGGATCGAGAATCACCTCGGCACCGAGCAATTCGGTGAAGGTAGACACCGGAGACGTGTCACCGGCGAGCGAGCCGAGGAACACACTGAGCGTGGCACCATCGGTGGTCACCGGCTCCGGTCGATAGTGAACGAACGCGGGTGCGGTATCGCGTGCCGCATCCGGCAGCGCCACCCACAACTGCATCCCGTGCAGAACCTTCGTATTCGGCGTCGACACCTCGGAGTGCGCGATCCCACTCCCGGCCGTCATCAAATTCAGTTCACCCGGCCGCACCATCGCATGGGAACCGATGCTGTCACGGTGCTCGATCTCTCCGGTGAACAGCCAACTCACCGTTTGCAATCCGGTATGCGGATGCGGCGGCACATGCATGCCCGGTCCTGAGCCGACGTCATCCGGACCGTAATGATCGGCAAAACACCATGCCCCGATCAGCGAACGCTCGCGTTGCGGAAGGGTGCGACGCACTCGCATCGCCCGCGGGCCACCGAGCGGTACGTCGCGCGGGGTGAGAATCTGAATCTCGCTCTCCGCCGGATGGCCTTCGCATTCCTGCTCGACGGGCTGCGCTTCGAGGTTGCTCATATCGTCCATCCTGCCTCTAGTCATGACTGCGCGAGACGCAGACGCGTGCACAATTCGGCCAACAGTCGAAGTTCATCCGCGTCCAGGGCCGGTCCGACGTGGCGACGAATGCTCGCCGCATGACGGCGACCCACTGATTTCTGCAGCGCTGCACCCGCTTCGGTGAGTTGCACGATCGTCCCGCGGCGATCCTGTGGATCAACACTTCTCGATACCAGACCTTCACCCTCCAACCGTTCTACCAGGCGGCTGAGTGACGGCTGGCTCAACAGGATCTCGCGATTCAGGTCATGCAGGCGAAGTGAACTACTCGGTGTGAGGCTCAATGTGAACAGCACGTCGTACTCGCGCATCGACACCTGATCCCAGACGTCGTCGGCAGAGAGCCGCCGCAGCACCGACACCTGGGCGCGAAACAAGGCTTCCCAGGCGTCGGTGGCGAGTTCGGTGGTACTGACCGGAACCTCAGGCGGTTGCTCGTCAGGCAGTGACACTGCTTGCCTCACGAGCCGCCTTCATCGACGCGTGAGTGGGCGGGTTGTCCGGCACATGTGCGGGCCGCCTGGCCGCGAACTCACGGCGCAGAACCGGAACAACTTCCTCACCGAGCAGATCGAGCTGCTCGAGCACCGTCTTGAGCGGCAGCCCGGCGTGATCCATCAGGAACAGCTGGCGCTGGTAGTCACCGAAGAAATCGGCAAACGCCAACGTCTTCTCGATGACCTGCTCAGGGGAACCGACGGTCAGCGGCGTCTGTTCGGTGAACTCTTCGAGTGAGGGCCCGTGGCCGTACACCGGAGCATTGTCGAAATACGGACGGAATTCCTTGACCGCGTCCTGACTGTTCTTGCGCATGAAGACCTGACCACCGAGACCGACAATCGCCTGATCCGCGGAGCCGTGGCCGTAATGCTCGTAACGCTGGCGGTAGAGATTGATCAGCTCGATGTAGTGCTCTTTCGGCCAGAAGATGTTGTTCGCGAAGAATCCGTCGCCGTGATAGGCCGCAATCTCCGCGATCTCGGGGCTGCGGATCGAACCGTGCCACACGAACGGCGCGACGCCGTCCAGCGGGCGCGGGGTGGACGTGAATCCCTGGAGTGGAGTGCGGTACTCCCCTTGCCAGTTCACGACCTCCTCGTCCCAGAGCCGGCGAAGAAGTTGATAGTTCTCGAGCGCCAACGGGATACCGGCGCGAATGTCCTTGCCGAACCACGGGTACACCGGCGCGGTGTTTCCGCGTCCCATCATCAGATCGACACGCCCCTCAGCGAGGTGTTGAAGCATCGCGTAGTCCTCGGCGATCTTCACCGGGTCGTTGGTGGTGATCAGCGTCGTGGACGTGGAGAGCGTGATCTTCTCGGTCTGGGCCGCGATGTATCCGAGCATCGTGGTCGGAGACGACGGCACGAACGGCTTGTTGTGGTGCTCGCCGGTCGCGAAGACGTCGAGACCGACTTCCTCGGCGTGCTTGGCGATGGTCGTCATGGCCTTGATGCGCTCGTGCTCTGTCGGGGTCTTACCCGTCGTGGGATCAGTGGTGACGTCACCGACCGTGAAGATTCCGAACTGCATGGTTGCTCCTCCGCGAACTAGATCCATGCGTTTGCATGTAACTGATCAAACATTCAACCATCCAGCTGTATTCCACGGCAAAAAGATGAGGGCGGCACACAAGATGTGTGCCGCCCTCATCTGGACAAACGATCTACCGAAAAGCGGTCAGTGCATAACGATCGGCGTTGCCGTCTCGCCCTCGGCCACCGGCCTGGTGGTCTTGCTCCGCGGCAGGAAGAACGCCGGGATGAGGGTCAGGACGATCAGCACAGTGGCAACGAGGAAGGTGTTGCCGAAGGCATCCGACGCCGCACTGAGAATCGAATTCGCAGCAGACTCCTGCGGACTTCCCGGTTCGGTCGGAATGTGCGACGCCGCACCGACCATCGTCGTATCGAGGCCACGATCGAGAAGCTGGTTGGTCAAGACCACCGACATCACGGCGGTACCGATCGAACCTGCGGTCTGCTGAACGATGTTCATCAGAGTGGAACCGCGAGCGATCTGCTCGTTGGAGAGCGTCACGATAGCTGCGGTCATCAGCGGCATCATGGTGCAACCCATACCGAGGCCCATGACGAACAGCGCGCCCATCAACAGCCACGTCGGCGAGTCGGAAGCGACCTGCGTGAACACACCCAAACCGATGAGAATCAGCGGCAAACCGGTCAGGACGATCTTGCCCGGGCCGATCTTGTCGACCAGTCGACCAGCGATCGGCATGGTGACCATAGCGCCCAGACCCTGTGGAGCCATCAACAATCCGGCCGCGAGCGTGGTGTGCCCGCCGACCTGAATGAAGTAGCTCGGGAACAGCAACCCGGCGCCCATGAACGCGACGATGAACAGCGACGTCGTGATGACGGCGGTGGTCAACTGACGGTTCTTGAACAGGTGCAGGTCGATCAGCGGGTGATCCTTGTTGAGCGCGTGGAACACGAAGGCAATGATCAGTGCCAGACCGATACCGGCCGACACCAGAACCCGAGCGGACGCGACGGTTCCCACCTCAGGGATGGACGACACACCGAACAGGAACAGCGCCAGGCCAGGCGACAGCAGGATCATGCCGAGGAAGTCGAAGGACTCCGAAGGCTTCGCCTTGTCGGACGGCAGAATGATGAACGCAGCAGCCAGAGCGATGATGCCGATCGGCAAGTTGATCAGGAAGATCCAGTGCCAGCTCGCGGCCTCGATCAGCCAACCACCGAGAATCGGCCCGCCGATAGGACCGAGCAGCATCGGGATACCGAGAACTGCCATGACACGACCGACACGGTCCGGACCGGCGGCCCGGGTCATGATCGTCATACCGAGCGGCATCAACATGCCGCCGCCGAGACCCTGGAGCACGCGGAAGCCGATGAGCGAGGTGATGTCCCACGCCATCGCACAAGCGACCGAACCGAGCACGAACAGCACCAGGGCCGTCATGTACAGGCGCTTGGTGCCGAAACGGTCGGCAGCCCAACCGGTAACCGGAATGACCGTCGCCAAGGCGAGCGTGTAGGCCGTCATCGTCCACGCGACGGTGGCGTACGAAGTTTCGAAGTCCTCGGCAAAAGTGGTGAGCGCGACGCTCACCACGGTTACGTCGAGAATCGACATGATGGCGCCGAGCACCACCACGGAAGCGATCTTGAGGACCGCCCCGTCAAGTTTGTCGGACGCCGGTGCCGGCGCGTTCGGCGATGTCATCGCGAAGTCTCCTGGTTAAGTGCTCGCAGATAGTCACCCGCGAGAATGGGCTTGAGAGCCTCGAACAAACGAATCCGCTCTGGCTCAGGAACACGCGACGCGAATTCGCGAAGCTGGCCGCGCTTGCACTCGATGTGGTTGGTCGTCACCTTACGACCGGCCTCCGACAAGGAAACCCGCTTGACGCGTCGGTCCCGCTCGTCTTCACGGCGATCGACCAGACCCATGTTCACGAGCTGATCGATGTTCCGCCCCGTAGCTGCCACCGAGAGCCGAAGCTCGTCGGCAACCTCGTTGATCGGGATCGCCGCATCACGTTGTGCAAGTACGAACAGCACACGCACCTGAGAGAACGAGAGATCCAGTTCGATCAACGCATCGATCGACTCCGAATCACCGGCGCTCATCAGGCGAGTGAACAACTCGTCGAGTGCTCCATACAGGTCATCAGAATCGGAAGCGATCACCTGGCAAATGGTAGTGCGGTTGCAACTATTGCCCAAATGAAAACATGTTGCAACTTATTATTTGGTGAGCACCATCACGTTGCGAAGAATCATTCCTGCAGCAAGATGGCCTTTCCGAGAACTTTGCCGCTTTCGAGATCAGCCAGGGCAACTGCTGCGTCGGCAAGCGGATACCGTGCCTTGACCAGCGGACGCAAGCCGTTCCGGACGTGTTCTACCAGCGATGCATGCACCTCGGCTACCGCTTCGGGATTGGTGCGCGTGAACTCGCCCCACGCCGCGCCGACAATGCTGATATTGCGGAACAGCACCCGGTTCACCTTGACCTGAGGAATGCCGCCGCCGGCAAAACCGATAACCACAAGACGCCCCTCCGGCGCCAGAACCCGGACCGCGTCGTCGAACGCATCCCCGCCTACCGGATCTACCACGATCTGAGCGCCGACGCCGTCGGTCAGTTCCCGAATCCGCTCTCCCCATCCCGGAGCCAGCGCGACAACCTCGTCGGCACCGAGCTCACGCAAGAAGTCCTCGACGCCTTCGCGTCGTACCACGGCGATCACCCGAGCGCCGTGCGCCTTGGCCAGCTGGATGGTTGCCGTTCCGACTCCGCCCGCAGCGCCGAGCACGACGACCGTCTCCCCCGCGACGATCTTCGCGCGACGAGCCAGCGCGAACTCCATCGTCTGATAGTTGATGATCAGAGAGGCCGCCTCGTCGAAGGCGAGTCCGTCCGGAATTCGGAGTACCTGCGCCGGGTTGACGGCAATCCGCTCTGCATAGCCGCCCAGATACGCGGCCGCGAGAACACGATCGCCCGGAGCGAAACCCGACCCTTCCGGCGCGGAGACCACGACGCCCGAGATCTCCGCGCCGGGAATGAACGGCGGTTCCGGGCGGATCTGATACTTGCCGTAGGTGATGAGTAGGTCCGGAAAGCAGACGCCACTGGCCTTCACATCGATGAGAACAAGACCTTCGGCTGCGGGCTCGGGAACCTCCTGCGCGACAATTCCTTCGGGACCGGACAGTTCCGTAACCACCATGGCGCGCACAGAAAGCTCCTCTTCGGGACATCTGAAGTCTGGACCGGTAACCCGGTTTTCTCGACTTTAACCCGGTACTCACGTCAGATCATCGTTCGCTCCCGATGTGCAGACGTTCGAGTCCGTCGAGAATCAGATCAAGACCGAAAGCGAATTCGGCGGCGTAGCTGTATCCCGGAGCTAGGACGTGCTCGGTGGTCAGCTCGGCCAGGTGCGGATACTGACCGCTCTCGAACGAGCCCATGATCGCCTTCGCCAATTCCGTCGTTTCCTGCGCTGTTTCGAACGGCAAGCTCACCTCTTGCAGCACGAAGCCGTAGATGTACGCATCCATGATCGAAAAGGCATGCGCAGCAAGGGCGACCGGAAAGTCGGCAGCGCGTAGTGTTCCGATGACGGCGTCGTGGTGGCGCAGGGTCGCGGGACCAGGCGTCGTTCGGGACTCCATCAACGGAGTTGCCCACGGGTGCCTCCCCAGCACCTCCCGAGTCGATACCGCTCGCGCGTGAACTTCCGTTCGCCACGGCAGTCCCGGCGTCGGAAGATCGATCTCCGCAAAGACCGCGTCGACCATTCCGTCGAGCAGATCCCCCTTGTCCGAAACATGGTTGTACAGAGACATCGCCTCGACGCCCAGTTCGGTCCCCAGCTTCCGCATGGTCATCGAATCGATTCCGACGGAATCTGCAAGCGCCACGGCAGCGCGTACAACGTGATCTCGGGTCAATCTTGTGCGCTTCTCCACATTGACAGAACTTACACCGTAAGTGCAATACTTACGGTGTAAGCATTCGACGAACGGAGACTCGCATGCCGCAGGAACTGATGACCGCCGTCGTACAGGATCGCTACGGCGAAGCCGACGTTCTCTACCTCGACCACATTCCGCGCCCCACTGTCGCCGACAACGAAGTGCTGATTCGCGTCGAGGCCGCGTCCGTCGACCGCGGGGCATGGCATCTCATGGCCGGACTGCCATATCCGTTGCGCCTCGCGGGATTTGGACTGCGCAGACCTGAGAACCGGGTCCGCGGACTGGACGTGTCCGGCCGAGTCGAGGCCGTCGGCAGTTCGGTGACCCGCGTGGCAGTCGGCCAGGAGGTATACGGGATCGCGGTCGGTTCGTTCGCGGAGTACGCGTGCGCACTCGAGACGAAGATTGCCGCAAAACCTGCCCGGTTGTCGTTCGCACAAGCAGCAGCGGTGCCGGTCTCCGCCCTCACAGCGCTGCAAGCCGTGCGCGACCACGGCCGTGTGCAGGCGGGGCAATCCGTCCTCGTTCTCGGTGCATCCGGTGGCGTCGGGATCTACGCGGTGCAGGTGGCAAAAGCCATGGGCGCGCTCGTCACCGGCGTATGCAGCACCTCGAAAACCGATACCGTCCGCTCCCTCGGTGCCGACGAGGTTCTCGACTACCGCGTCGACGACGCCACCGACGGATCGCATCGGTACGACGTCATCATCGACACCGGCGGCAACCGCCGACTGCGAGATCTTCGACGGGCGCTCACACGCACCGGAAGGCTCGTGATCGTGGGCGGCGAGAACGGCGGACGGTGGCTCGGCGGAATCGATCGCCAAATCCGCGCACTGTGCTTGTCTCCGTTCGTATCTCAGAAGCTCGGGTCTTTGATGGCTTCGGAGAACGCCGAGGATCTGGAGGTGCTGACGGCAATGATCGACGCAGGTGTCATCACCCCGGTGATCGACTCCGTTCATCCCCTTGCCGACACCGCCGTCGCCGTGGCACGAATGGTCGACGGTTCCGGCTGCGGAAAGCAGATAATCGCCACTCGCTGAAAAGCCTGACAGAATCGGCTCACTCCAGCGAACAGGAATCTCACGTGAACCCAGATCTCACGCTCGCGCCGCAGCCAGACAGAGGACCGATCTTCGTCAAGTCCCGCCCGGTCCGTACCGGCGACATCGACGTCGCCAAGCAGGTCAGGCTCGACGCCGTCGCCCGTTATCTGCAGGACATCGGCAACGACAACATCGAAGCCGCCGGCGCCATCGACACTCATCCGCTCTGGATAGTGCGTCGTACGGTCGTCGATGTCGTACGCCCGGCGATCTGGCCGGAAGAGTTGACGATGACTCGCTGGTGCTCCGGCTTCTCCACGAGATGGGCGAACATGCGCGTGCGCTTCGACGGCAGCAACGGCGCGCTGATGGAAACCGAAGGCTTCTGGATCAACATCAGCGCCGAGTCAGGCATGCCCACCAGGATGAGCGACGACTTCATGCGGCCGTTGGAAGAATCCACCGACGAGCATCGCCTGAAGTGGAAGCGTGTCCTCGCCGAGAACGCACCGGAGGCAGACGACGCGGGTGTTCTGGACACGCCGTTCGCTCTGCGCGCCACGGATATCGACCCGTTCGACCACGTGAACAACGCCGTCTACTGGCAGGCAGTCGAAGAGGTCCTCAGCGCGCGCACCGAACTGCGTACAGTTCCGCATCGAGCACTGATCGAGTACCTCTCCCCCATCGTCTCCAGTGACGACGTCGTCCTGCGCAGCCGCGTCGACGACAAGACCGTCACGGTCTGGTTCCTGGTCGGCGAAGCGCTCCGCGCAGTTGCGCAGGTGAGCGCCCTCTAACGCAGTTTCTGGGTCGCGACAGCCGCGACACCGAACACCAACGCAAGAAGAATCGCGGCCCAGAAACCGAAGAGCCACCACACCACGCCGAACACGACCACTGCCGGGGCAACGGTGATGAAAGCGATGGTGGGGCTTTCGCGTACCACCTCGAGTGCAGTTCGGGCATTAGTTCGATCGAGCTTCTTACCGGCCATCGAAAACCTCCTTCAAGGTCCTGACCATCCAGAGTAACCGGACTGACGGGCACAAAGCGGATACCGTGAACGCATGGCCGACCACCGCACCCTCGTCCTCATGCGACACGGCAAGTCCAGCTACCCCGAGGGCATCCGTGATCACGAGCGTCCGCTCGCCGAACGGGGCCTGCGCGAGGCCCGCGTCGGCGGCGAATGGATCCGCGAAAACGTCCCGCCCGTAGACGCCGTTCTGTGCTCCACCTCCCGGCGCACCGTCGAAACCCTTGCCTCGACGGGAATCGAAGCTCCCGCCGGATTCGAGAAGTCCATCTACGGCGGCTCACCCGCAGACGTCATTGCAGCTGCGCGAACCACGTCCGACCACGTCAAGACGCTCCTGATCGTCGGACACGAACCCGGAATTCCCTGGACTGCACTCGATCTCGCATCGAACGAAAACTCCGAAGCAGCCCAACGTATCCGCGACAAGTTCCCGACTTCGGCGATCGCCGTCCTCTCCGTACCGGTGCCGTGGACCGAACTCGACGACTCCGTCGCCACTCTGCTCGAGTTTCACGTGCCCCGTTAGATCAACCACACCGCTAAAGCACCTCACGTAGCAGGCGGTCCGAAAGTGCAAGCGCGTCACGGTCGTACGTCGACGTCGACGCCAGCACTTCGTCGGCACCGGTCCGCTCGGCGAGATCGTGAAGCTGTTGTTTCACCTCGACAGGTGTGCCGTGCAGCGCCGACGCCATGAACGACTCGATACGCCTGGCATTTCGATCACTGCGCGGGGCGCGCCTGATCCCGTCCGGCGACGCGAGCGGCGGAAACTCCCCCGTCCGTGACGATTCTGCGAGCGCGTATGCCTCCGGGATCAGCAACTCACGCGCCGCGTCGGTGGTATCGGCAACCGCCACTTCGAGAGAAACCACCACATAGGGTTCGGGATGAGCGTCGGTGGCCCGGAAAGCTCGGCGGTACTCGTCCAATGCATCCACCCGGTCGGTGCTCCCGGTTCCGAGTATCGGCCCACCCACGACCACCGGAAGCCCCAGTTGCGCTGCCACTTTCAAACCTGTACGCGTCGCGAGTACGAAGATCGGCACCCCGGTCTCCGACGCCGGCCGTGCCGTCACTGCCGCGGATCCGTCCAGGTAGCGCCTCACCTCTTCGAGATCTGACGCAAACGTGTCCGGAGCATCCTTGCTGCGTCGTAGTGCCTGACGAACAGGCTCCGTGAATCCCAGCGATCGGCCGAGGCCGAGATCGATTCGCCCCGGGTACAGAGCCTCCAGCATCAAGAACTGCTCGGCGACGATCAGCGGTTGGTGATTCGGCAGCATGACCCCACCGCTCCCGAGTCTGATATCGCGCGTATGCGCGCCGATCGCGGCAAGCAGTACTGCCGGCGACCCGCTCCCGATCCCGGGCACCGCGTGATGCTCGGCCACCCAGAACCGGTGGTAGCCGAGAGCGTCGGCGTGCGCGGCGCGTTCGACGGAATGCGTCAGAGCTGCGGAGTCGGGGTATCCGCTCCTGGTTCGGGATCGGTCGAGCAGTGAGAGAAGCACTCTCGGAGCAACAAGGAATTCGGAAAGTTTCATCCGGACGCCTAATGAGGACCGTTTCTGACCGCAATACCCGCAACACTGGACCTGTCGCCGGAATCCACCATCACATGAAGGGCACGTCATGGACATCAAGCTCGAACTGGTCGCCATTCCCGTCACCGACATCGACCGCGCCAAGGACTTCTACGTCCGCCTCGGCTTCAACGCCGACCACGATCACACGGTCAGCGAGGACCTGCGCTTCGTCCAGCTGACCCCACCCGGTTCGGCCTGCTCGATCTGCATCGGCAAGGGAATCACCGACGCCGAGCCCGGTTCCGTCGTCGGCATGCAGGTAGTGGTCAAGGACATCGAAGAGGCCGAGCGCGAGTTCAAGAGCCGCGGCATCGACATCAGCCCGATCGACGACCAGGCTTGGGGCAGATTCATCTACTTCGCCGACCCCGACGGCAACAAGTGGGCAGTCCAGGAGATCGTCATCCCGGACCTCAGCGGCAGCAACTCCTGAAACGAGCGACATGAAAAATCCCCCCACCTCTTTCGAGGTGGGGGGATTTTCTACGAACTAACGCTTAGCGGTAGTCGTCACATGCGACTACCCGACTAGCGGTAGTCGTTGCTGAAGCCGTAGTCGTCCAGCGGAACTGCAGCACCGGTGTTCTGGCCGAAGCCGTCCGGGCTGTAGTACTGGTCGTCGTACGACGGCACTGCGTAAGCAGCGGCGCGTGCCTCTTCGGTCGGCTGAACCTGGATGTTGCGGTAACGGTTGATACCGGTACCGGCAGGGATCAGCTTACCGATGATGACATTTTCCTTCAGACCGATCAGCTTGTCCGAGCGGCAGTTGATAGCCGCGTCGGTCAAGACACGAGTGGTCTCCTGGAACGATGCCGCGGACAGCCACGAATCCGTCGCGAGCGACGCCTTCGTGATACCCATGAGCACCGGACGGCCGGCTGCGGGCTCGCCACCCTCGGCGACAACGCGGCGGTTTGCCGACTCGAACTCGGCGCGCTCGGTGAGCGAACCGGGCAGGAACTCGGTGGCACCGGAATCGATGATCGTCACGCGACGAAGCATCTGGCGCACGATGACCTCGATGTGCTTGTCGTGGATCGACACACCCTGGCTCCGGTACACCTCCTGGACCTCGTTGACCAAGTGGATCTGAACCTGACGCGGACCCATGACTCGCAGGACCTCGTGGGGATCGGCAGCACCTTCCATGAGCTGCTGTCCGACCTCGACGTGGTCACCGTCAGCCAAGAGGCTTTCGCGACCATCGGCATGCTTGAAGACGCGCAGACGCTGACGCTTGCTGAGCTTGTCGTAGACAACCTCTTCGCCGCCGTCGTCCGGAACGATGGTGATCTTGTAGAAACGATCGCCGTCTTCGAGCTGTACCCGACCGGTGACGTCCGCGATAGGAGCCTTGCCCTTGGGCACACGTGCCTCGAACAGCTCCTGGACACGCGGCAGACCGCCGGTGATGTCATCTCCTGCGACACCACCCTGGTGGAAGGTACGCATGGTCAGCTGGGTACCGGGCTCACCGATCGACTGTGCGGCGACGATACCGACAGCCTCACCGATGTCGACCAGCTTGCCGGTGGCCATCGAACGGCCGTAGCAAGTGGCGCAAACGCCGGTGCCGGTGGTGCAGGTCAGGACCGAGCGGACCTTGACCGTCGTGATGCCGGCTTCGAGCAGAGCATCGATCGCGGGGTCACCGAGATCGTGGCCACGCTCGACGATGACGGTGCCGTTCGCGTCGACTGCATCGGCCGCCAAGGTACGGGCGTACGTGCTGGTCTCCACGTGAGCATCGCGGATCATCGTGCCGTCGGCCTGCTTCTCGGCGATCGTGGTGACGATGCCGCGCTCTGTTCCACAGTCGACCTCGCGGACGATGACGTCCTGCGAAACGTCCACCAGACGACGGGTCAGGTAACCCGAGTCGGCGGTGCGGAGTGCGGTATCGGCCAGACCCTTACGAGCACCGTGCGTGTTGATGAAGTACTCGAGAACGGTCAGGCCTTCCTTGAAGGAAGACTTGATCGGACGCGGGATGAACTCACCCTTCGGGTTTGTCACCAGACCCTTCATACCGGCGAGCGAGCGAACCTGAGTCATGTTGCCGGCTGCGCCGGACTTCACGATCATCGGGATCGGGTTGCTGTCGGGGAAGTGAGCCTCCATGGCCTTGCCGACCTTGTCGGTCGCTTCCTGCCAAATGGTGACCAGAGCGCTGTTGCGCTCCTTCTTGTCCAGAGCACCACGCTGGTACTGCTTCTCGATCTTGTCGGCCTGAGCCTCGAAGTCCTCGATGATGGCAGGCTTCTCCGGCGGCACGAGCACGTCGGAAATCGAGACCGTGACACCCGAACGGGTGGCCCAGTAGAACCCGACGTCCTTGAGCTTGTCGACGGTCTGAGCAACCACGATCATCGGGTACCGCTCGGCGAGATCGTTGATGATCGTCGCCTGGCGCTTCTTCGGCATCTGCTCGTTGACGAACGGGTAGTCCGCCGGAAGCAGCTCGTTGAAGAGCACACGGCCGAGTGTCGTGGTGGCGGTCCAGCCGTCACCGTATTTCCAGCCCTCGGGGAACAGTTCGTTCTCGAGGTCGCGCGGCGGACGCTGCTGCGTCAGACGCACCTTGATCTGAGCCTGAACCGAGAGCGCGCCGCGGTCGACTGCCATCTGAGCCTCGGCGGGCGAGGAGTACACGCCCTGCTCTGCCTCGTCGTTGGTCGGAGCAACGAGCTCACCGGTGACACCCTCGTCGAGACGGGTCAGGTGGAACAGACCCGTGACCATGTCCAGACGCGGCATGGCGAGCGGGCGACCTGAAGCAGGCGAGAGGATGTTGTTCGAGGACAGCATCAGGATGCGTGCCTCGGCCTGAGCCTCTGCCGACAGCGGGAGGTGAACAGCCATCTGGTCACCGTCGAAGTCGGCGTTGAAGGCCTCACACACCAGCGGGTGGAGCTGAATGGCCTTGCCCTCGACGAGCTGCGGCTCGAATGCCTGGATACCCAGACGGTGCAGCGTAGGTGCACGGTTGAGCAGCACGGGGTGCTCGGCGATGACCTCTTCGAGGACGTCCCACACCTGGACGCGCTTGCGCTCGACCATGCGCTTGGCCGACTTGATGTTCTGCGCGTGGTTGAGATCGACCAGACGCTTCATCACGAACGGCTTGAACAGCTCGAGAGCCATCAGCTTGGGCAGACCACACTGGTGCAGCTTGAGCTGAGGACCGACGACGATCACGGAACGACCCGAGTAGTCGACGCGCTTACCGAGCAGGTTCTGACGGAAACGACCCTGCTTGCCCTTGAGCAGATCGCTCAGGGACTTCAGCGGGCGGTTACCCGGTCCGGTGACCGGACGTCCACGACGACCGTTGTCGAACAGGGCGTCGACCGACTCCTGCAGCATCCGCTTCTCGTTGTTGACGATGATCTCGGGAGCACCGAGGTCGATCAGTCGCTTGAGGCGGTTGTTGCGGTTGATGACGCGGCGGTACAGGTCGTTGAGGTCGGACGTCGCGAAACGTCCACCGTCGAGCTGAACCATCGGGCGAAGCTCCGGCGGGATCACCGGAACAGCGTTGAGGACCATGCCCATCGGCGAGTTGCCGTTGGTCTGGAATGCCGCAACCACCTTGAGGCGCTTGAGTGCACGCAGCTTCTTCTGGCCCTTGCCGCTGCGGATGGTCTCGCGGAGAGACTCTGCCTCGGCGTCGAGATCGAAGTTCTGCATCAGGATCTGGATGGACTCTGCGCCCATCGCACCCGTGAAGTACTCGCCGTAACGGTCGACCAGCTCGCGGTACAGGAGCTCGTCGATGATGAGCTGCTTGACGCTCAGCTTGGTGAAGGTGGTCCAGATCTCGTCGAGACGATCCAGCTCGCGCTGCGCGCGGTCACGGAGCTGACGCATTTCGCGCTCGCCGCCGTCCTTGACCTTGCGGCGGACATCGGACTTCGCGCCCTCTGCCTCGAGCTCGGCGATGTCGGCTTCGAGCTTCTGCGCACGTGCCTCGAGATCGGCGTCGCGCTGATCTGCGACGGTCTTCTTCTCGACCTGCATCTCGGCTTCGAGGGTGGACAGCTCGTTGTGACGGAGCTCCTCGTCGACGCCGACGATGACGTAGGCAGCGAAGTAGATGATCTTTTCGAGATCCTTCGGAGCCAGGTCGAGCAGGTAACCGAGACGGCTCGGAACACCCTTGAAGTACCAGATGTGCGTGACCGGTGCGGCCAGTTCGATGTGACCCATACGCTCACGACGAACCTTGGCGCGAGTGACCTCGACGCCACAGCGCTCACAGATGATGCCCTTGAAGCGGACACGCTTGTACTTACCGCAGTAGCACTCCCAGTCCCGGGTGGGGCCGAAGATCTTCTCGCAGAAGAGGCCGTCCTTCTCGGGCTTGAGCGTGCGGTAGTTGATGGTCTCCGGCTTCTTGACCTCGCCGTAGGACCAATTGCGGATGTCCTCTGCACTGGCCAAGCCAATGCGGAGTTCATCGAAGAAGTTGACGTCGAGCACGTAACTTCCTTTCCCCGTTGGGGTTACGGTTGCCGGTCACCCGGCAACCTGACTGCCAATTCAAATGTGAACTACGCCCCCGGGCCGCTCTTTCAAGAGCAACCCGGGGACCGAAACCTAGTTCGCGAGGTCGTCGACCGTCGCAGCTTCGTTCCTGGACAGGTTGATGCCCAGGTTCGCTGCGGCCCGCTCCAAGTCCTCGTCGTCGCCGTCCGCCATCGTGATGGCCGCGCCGTCCGAGGACAGCACCTCCACGTTGAGGCAGAGCGACTGGAGCTCCTTGAGGAGCACCTTGAACGACTCGGGGATGCCGGGTTCGGGGATGTTCTCGCCCTTGACGATGGCTTCGTACACCTTGACTCGACCGACCACGTCGTCCGACTTGATGGTCAGCAGTTCCTGCAGCGTGTAAGCCGCGCCGTAGGCCTGCATCGCCCAGCACTCCATCTCACCGAAGCGCTGGCCACCGAACTGGGCCTTACCACCGAGAGGCTGCTGCGTGATCATCGAGTACGGACCGGTCGAACGAGCGTGGATCTTGTCGTCGACCAAGTGGTGCAGCTTGATGATGTACATGTAACCGACCGAGACCGGGTACGGGAACGGCTCGCCGGAGCGGCCGTCGAACAAGGTGGCCTTTCCGTCGGGTCCGACCATCTGCTCGCCGTCACGGTTCGGCAGCGTCGCGCCGAGGAGACCGGTGAGCTCGTCTTCCTTCGCACCGTCGAACACCGGGGTGGCGATGTTCGAGTCGGCCGGAGCGGACAGCATCTCTTCCGGCAGGGTCGCAGCCCAGTCGGGACGAGTGCCGTCGGACGCGATCTGAATGTTCCAGCCGGTCTTGCCGATCCACCCGAGGTGGGTCTCCAAGACCTGACCGATGTTCATACGACGCGGGACACCGTGCGTGTTCAAGATGATGTCGACAGGCGTGCCGTCCGAGAGGAACGGCATGTCTTCCTGCGGCAGGATCTTGCCGATGACGCCCTTGTTACCGTGGCGGCCGGCGAGCTTGTCGCCGTCCTGGATCTTGCGCTTCTGTGCCACGTAGACGCGGACCAACTCGTTGACACCAGGAGGCAGATCGTCGTCTTCGTCACGTGAGAACACGCGGATTCCGATGACCTTGCCGGTCTCACCGTGAGGAACCTTGAGGGACGTGTCACGAACCTCGCGAGCCTTCTCACCGAAGATGGCGCGAAGGAGGCGCTCTTCGGGGGTCAGCTCGGTCTCGCCCTTCGGCGTGACCTTTCCGACCAGCACGTCGCCGTCACGAACCTCGGCACCGATACGGATGATGCCGCGCTCGTCGAGGTCGGCGAGGACCTCGTCGGAGACGTTCGGGATGTCGCGAGTGATTTCCTCGGCACCGAGCTTGGTGTCGCGGGCATCGATCTCGTGCTCCTCGATGTGAATCGAGGTCAGGACGTCCTCTTCCACGAGACGCTGCGACAGAATGATCGCGTCCTCGTAGTTGTGGCCTTCCCACGGCATGATCGCGACGAGCAAGTTCTTGCCCAGCGCCATCTCACCGTTCTCGGTGCAAGGGCCGTCGGCCAGAACCTGGCCGGCCTCGACACGCTGTCCCTCGTCCACGATCGGACGCTGGTTGGCGCACGTGCCCTGGTTGGAACGCGCGAACTTGCGCATCCGGTACGTCTTGCGGCTTCCGTCGTCAGCCATCACCGTGACGTAGTCCGCGGAGATCTCCTCCACGACACCGGTCTTCTCGGTGATGATGACGTCGCCGGCATCCACAGCTGCACGCAGCTCCATGCCGGTTCCGACGAGAGGTGCCTCGCTGCGAACCAGCGGGACAGCCTGACGCTGCATGTTCGCGCCCATCAGGGCACGGTTGGCATCGTCGTGCTCGAGGAACGGAATCATCGCGGTTGCGACGGACACCATCTGACGCGGCGAAACGTCCATGTAGTCGATGTCGGAGGACGCGACGAACTCGACCTCTCCACCCTTACGGCGGACGAGAATCTTCGAGTCGGTGAAGCGACCCTCGCGGTCGATGGCCGAGTTGGCCTGCGCGACTACGTGGCGGTCTTCTTCGTCAGCGGTCAGGTAGTCGACCTCGTCGGTCACCTGTCCGTCGACGACGCGACGGTACGGGGTCTCGATGAAACCGAACGGGTTGACGCGGGCGTAGACCGACAGCGAACCGATCAGGCCGATGTTCGGGCCTTCCGGGGTCTCGATCGGGCACATGCGGCCGTAGTGCGACGGGTGAACGTCGCGAACCTCGAGGCCGGCGCGCTCACGGGACAGACCACCCGGGCCGAGGGCGGACAGACGACGCTTGTGCGTCAGCCCCGACAGCGGGTTGTTCTGGTCCATGAACTGCGACAGCTGGGAGGTTCCGAAGAACTCCCTGATCGCAGCGACGACGGGCCGGATGTTGATCAGCGTCTGAGGCGTGATTGCCTCGACGTCCTGTGTGGTCATGCGCTCACGAACCACACGCTCCATGCGGGACAGGCCCACGCGGATCTGGTTCTGGATGAGCTCGCCGACGGTACGCAGACGACGGTTGCCGAAGTGGTCGATGTCGTCGACCTCGACGGGAACCTCGACGCCGCCCGGAGCCGTCATCGAGGTGTCACCTGCGTGCAGACGCACGAGGTACTCGACGGTGGCGACGATGTCTTCTTCGGTGAGCGTGGATGCAACGATCGGCTGACCCGCGTTCAGGCCGAGCTTCTTGTTGATCTTGTAACGACCCACGCGAGCGAGGTCGTAGCGCTTGTCCTTGAAGAACAGGTTCTCCAGCAGGGTCTGCGCGCTCTCCTTGGTGGGGGGCTCGCCCGGACGCAGCTTGCGGTAGATGTCGAGCAACGCCTCATCGGTGCCGGCGGTGTTGTCCTTCTCCAGCGTGGCCATGAGGATCTCGGAGAAGCCGAAGCGCTCCGTGATCTGCTCGGTGGTCCAGCCGAGTGCCTTGAGCAGGACGGTGACAGGCTGACGACGCTTGCGGTCGATACGGACACCAACGGTGTCGCGCTTGTCGACGTCGAACTCGAGCCATGCGCCGCGACCCGGGATCACCTTGACGCTGTGCAGATCCTTCTCGGTGCTCTTGTCGACGCTCATGTCGAAGTACACACCGGGGGAACGCACGAGCTGCGAGACGACCACACGCTCGGTGCCGTTGATGATGAAGGTGCCCTTGTCGGTCATCATCGGGAAATCTCCCATGAAGACCGTCTGGCTCTTGATCTCACCAGTGTTGTTGTTGATGAACTCCGCGGTGACGAACAACGGCGCCGCGTAGGTCATGTCCTTGTCTTTGCACTCGTCCGTCGAGGCTTTGACCTCGTCGAATCGAGGGTCGGAGAAGGACAGCGACATAGTGCCGTTGAAATCCTCGATCGGAGAAAGCTCCGCGAGGATGTCCTCGAGACCACCGGACACTGCATTGTCGCCGAGTGCCGCTGCTCGTTCACGCCAACTCTGCGCGCCGATCAGCCACTCGAAAGAATCTGTCTGTACGTCAAGAAGCCCGGGAACTTCGAGGGGTTCGCGAACTTTCGCGAACGAAACCCTCTTCGGGGCTCCGGGGATTCCGGAAACTGCCTTGGTCTGGCTAGAGACTGCCAAGATGCGTCCTTCCAGCACCTCACGCGGGCCGCTCCGTGCTGTTGCGACCGCCGCTGTATCTGCTTCGAATTTCGCTGGTTACAACCCGAACGAAACCCGTCGCAGAAAGCAAGAAGTACTTGACTTCGCAGCGGTTGAGACGAGGGGTGGACAGGAGGCAGCCAGCGCAACGTCCAAAAGTACACCCTTACTCTGGAAATGTCGAGTCGGGTGTAACTGAGGGTCGAATTCAGATACTGACGTGAGACTGCCGATCACTCGTCCGTGCATGTTCACCGATCAGAGTGGACCTTGCGGACCGCTCCGTCAAGGGCGAGAGCGCGTGTCGCAGCATTCGAACATTCGTGACGCGCATTCGAACACCGCCACCGGAAGTGTAGCCAGCAACGGCGTCACATACGAAAAATCTGGACCGACATCGTGAGTCAGTCCAGATCTTCGCGCTGGTAGTGGTCGCGAATCTCCGAGCTACTGGTCGCGAATCTCCGAGATCAGCCAGTTTCCGTCCTGCTTCTCCAGACTCACGATGACCATTCCGGAGCGAGAGTCTGCCGCCACGCCGTTCTGCGTCGAGCTGACGTTCAGTTGGGCGAGCAACTGCGCCCGGTCCTTCTCGAGTCGTGTGATCCCGATCAGCGGGACATCAGCGGTCGTTGCCGTCTGAGTTTGTTCGACGCCGGCCTTCTGCGTGTCCTTGTACTGCGTCAGCTGATCGCGCATCGACTGGTTCAGGCCCTGTACACCTTTGTCGAAATCGGCGTCGAACGTGTCGGGCGAGAACGTGAAGACTGCAGCCAACGCCGACGGCGTCACACGAAGAACCTCAGCCGTGGCGCCTTCGTCCACCCAGGCGATGTCGTCCGTCTTCGCGCCGACTTTGAAGAAGGCGATGCCGGCGAGGATCGCGACGATGACCGCTGCGGCCCCCAGGATCGCGACCAGGCGCCAACCGGCCTTGGATTGTGTAGGTGTTGTCGCCGACTCCCCCGCGCCCGTCTCCGGGGTAGCAGGGGCCTTGGGCTCGTCTGCGACGGTTTTCGCCGGTTTGGTCAGATCGGGGCCTGGCGTGGATTCCGGAGCGTCGGTTTCCGTCTTCGGCGGCTCGATGTCGCCGGACTCGGCCTTCGTGAGCGTCGGCTTCGCAACCTCCGGCTTCACAGCCTCTGGCTTCACAGCCTCCTGTGTCTCTTCTTCCGGCTGTTCGATCGCGGGCTCGACCGGGTCCGAGTCGGACGTCCCCGCGGGGACGTTGAGCGAACGAGCGCTTCCAGCGATCTTCGGCCGACGGTTCTGAGGGGAGGACGGTCCGCCGGTACGACGTTTGGGTGGCATTACGCGCTTCTCCTTCGAGGGATGTCGGTGTGCAGGTTCGACGAACTACTGGCCACCGGAATCACCACCCTCGGTTGTCGGTGCAGGAGCACCGGATGCAGGTGCTTCGGTCCCCGAACCGGGTGCGGGCGTTGCGTCAGGAGCAGGCGTGGAGCCGTCGGCAGCCGGCAGAGTGCCCGAGCCGAGATCGAGCCGCGATCCGATCGGATCAGCGGACTGCGCCTTCCAGACCCCATCGACCTCGACCATGCCCAGGCGCATGCCGAGCTGATTCTTGACGAACTGGTTGCCCTGGGTCGTGGTGACTCGAACGACGACCAGTGCCGTGGCGGTCCGGTCATCGGTATTGAGCTCGGTCAGCGCGGACTGCACAACTTCGGTGTCAGCCTTCGAACCCGAGTTACGCAACTCGTCGGTGATGGAATCCTGAACGGTCTGCAGATACGTCGTCATCTCGTCACCGGTCACCGAAGAACGCATGTTCTCGATCGACTGGTCGAGATTCGCCGAATCCGCGTTGTTGAGGTTGATCGCGACTTGCTGCGCACCGATCAGCGCGTCGTCACGCATCTCGGCTGTGGTGCGGTCGGTGGTGAGCGCCCGAACGTACGGGACGCCGAACACACCGAGCGCAACCACTGCCGCCAGAAGCAAGACACCGACCGCAATCAGAGACGCTGTCAGCCCCTTCGGTCTACCGGTTGTCGGCGCTCCCGATTCGACTTGCTCGGGCCCGCCGGACTGCGGGGAACTGTTTCTCTGAATCACACTCACTACCCTACTTACCTGTTTTGCCCAGCCTCTGGCCGCGAATCGTCAACTGCCACAACTCAGTAGCCTGAACTGCACAAACTCGACCACATTCGGATCGGTCTACTTCGGTGTCACTCCGAGCAACGGCGCCAACTGCGTCGCGATCGGGTTGAGGTTCAACTTGTCCGGATCGACCTTCGGCTTGAAGTCCCAAGGCTGGATCGTGTCGGGATCGGCGTACACCACGCGGTTGGCACTGCGGACGCCCGTCTCGCTGCCCAGCGGCGTCTCACACGACGCCGCGGTGTTGAGCGGGAAATCCTGCTGGGTGTCGTCGAAGTTGGGATTCTGACGCTTCATCTCGTCCAGGATCGCCATGGTGCCTTCGTAACCCACCGTGCACGAGAGCGGATTGTTGGTCTCGAGCACCAAGCCCTGATGGACCGTTCCGTCGCCGGGAGCAACCGTCGGTGCGGCAGCGGCCAGGCCGGGAAGGAAGATCAGGAACGGCTGCAGCGCGATCGTTCGGGGTGCAAGCGTCTTGGTGGTCGCGGCAAGATTGGTCAGGTCAGTCGTCAGGCTCGGGCCCGCCTCGTTGATGAGGGCACCGATCTGATCGCTGGCCGGGATGCCGTTGTCGATCAAGCGACGGATGTCCGGATCGCTGGTCCTCAACTGCGCCGTGACAGCATCGAGATCGGTACTGAACTGCTTGATCGCGGAGGACTGATCCGACTGCGTCGTCAGTACCGTCTCACTGTTCCGAATCAGCGCGAGCGTCTGAGGCAGAGTGTCGAGCCCGGACTGCGAGAGACCGGACAGCGAATCGGCCAGGACCTGAATGTCCTCGCCCTTGCCGTTGAATGCGGCACCGAGTTCGACGGCGACGGTGTGGAGCGCGTCGACCGGCACGGACTTGACCAAGCCATTGGCGCTGGTCAGCACATCTTCGATCGGGATCGGAGTTGTGGTGTCCCCCACCGCGATCACCGAGCCGTCCGCGAGGAACGGTCCCTGATCGGTATCGGGCTGAAGGTCGACGTACTGCTCACCGATGGCGGAGCGGTTGGCCACGACTGCACGGGCCGACGCGGGAATCTCCGGAGCACTGTTGTCGATCTTCAGGTCGACCTGAATTCCGTCCTCGGTCAACGACATGTCGCCCACTCGACCGACCGGCACACCGCGATACGTCACTTCGGCGTTGGTGAAAATTCCACCGGACGTGGCCAATTCGGTCTTGACCGTGTACTGACCGAACCCCATGAGGTTGTCCAGACGCACGTACTTGGCGCCGACGTAGATGAGACCCAGAAGCGCGACCACCACGAAGCCGACGAGCTGCCATCTGACCAGAGCTGATCTCACTGTCCATCACCACCGATTCCGAACTGTTCCAGCATTCCCTGGATGGGGTTGAGTGGGTCCGCTGCCGGAGCCGGTGTTGCCGGGTCACCGGCCGTGGTGGCGGGTAGACCGGCGACGACGGGGATCTGCGGCAGGATCGGAGCGATCGGCAGCAGCGACACCGTCGGCCAACCCGGCCGCGGTCCGTTTCCGTTGTAGTACGGGTTGGACGGATCTACCACCGGCTTGGGATTGCCGAACTTCGGCTGACGGTATTCCGGTTCACCCTGTCCGACACCGAGACCCGAGAGAGTGTTGCCGATCTGCAAGTCGACGCTCAGGAAGAGGTTCACGGAACCACCCTGCGCAATCTTCTCGACACCGTCCGGGAACGGGAACGTCGGAAGGAAAGGAAGTGCCCCGACGAAGTCGTCACCGGAGTCTGCGAGCGCCTGCAGCGTTGGACGCAGAGCCTGAAGATCAGCGATCAGATCGTCCTTGGACTGCGTGAGGACGTCGGTTCCCACTGTTCCGAGTCGATCCACCTGAGCAAGCATCTGCGTCAGCTGCGGGCGCTGCTCGTTGAGAACCTGTGTCGCAACGGGGAGTTCCTCGAGAATCTTCCCGATCTTCTCGTTCTGATCGTTGACGCGGGTCGAGAGCACATCCAGGCCGTCGAGCGCGCGGGTGATGTCGTCACGCTGTTCGTTGAGTCCACCGATGAGTGTGTTCGCCTGCTCCAGAAGACTTCTCGTCTTGCCCTCGCGACCGTCGAATGCGGCCCCGAGTTCTTCGACGATGGGTTGCAACTGGCCCACACCGCCGCCGTTGAGCAGCAGCGACAATGCGCCGAGAACCTGCTCGATCTCCGTGGCGTGGCGAGTGCGATCGAGCGGAATCAGGTCTCCGTCGGCCAGCTTCGCAGAGTCCGGTCCGGACGGCGGGGCCGACAACTGGATGAACTTCTCGCCGAGCAGGTTGGTCTGCTCGACCGCGGCAATTGCGTTGGCGGGTAGATCAACCGACGAGTCGAGGATGATTCCGACGTCCGCGGTCCATCCGTCCGGTCCGACCGACACGTCGTCGACTCGACCGACCGGAACACCGTCGACCTTCACAGCGGACTGCGGAACAAGGTCCAAGACATCGTCGAACTGAATGGTCAAGTGCATCGGATCGGAACCCACATCGGGACCGCCGGGAAGCGGAACCGCGTAGATTCCCTCGGACGAGCAGGCTGTTGCCGAGATCAGGACGGCGCACAGTCCGGCGCCGACTATCAATGAACGCTTCACTCGCCCTCCCCGTTTCCACTGGTCAGTCGCGGTGACACGACGCCGGGCACAGTGCCCGGAACTACCTGCATCTGTCGTTCGGAACCGGCAAGGATGCCGAAGGGAAGGTTCAGGCCTGCAGCCTGATTGGCTGCGTCGGTCATCGCCGCGACGTTTGCGCACTGGTCGATAGCCGGTTGCATCTGCCTTCCCAATGCCTCGAACCGCGGATCACCGGGCAACAGCTTGCCGAGGTCCATCAACTTGCAGAGCACGCCGGCCGGGTTCTGAAGATCAGGGAACGCCAGACGTGAAGCCAGCACACCTGATTCGGCGTCGTACGAGTTGACCAAGTTGGAGATCGCCAGCGGAAGCATGGTGAGCGTGTTGGCCAGTGCTTCCTTGTTGTTCGCCAATGTCTGTGTCGGTTCGACGAGACCCTCGGTTGTCTGGACCAACTGATCGCGGTTGTCGGCCACGAACTTCGCGACGTCGCCGAGAGCAATCGAGAGCTGGTTCAGAGCGGCACCGAGATCGTCGCGCTCACCTGCCAAGAATCCGGTCAGGTCCGACAGCTGAGTGTTGAACTGGCGCACCTGCTGATCGTTGGCCGCGAGAGCGCCCACGAAAGTATCCAGGTTCTTGATGGTGAGCGAGATGTTGTCACGCGAATCATTGAGCGTCCGTGCGGCATCCGAGAGGTTGGTGATGCTGTCTCCCAACGCTTCACCGTTGCCCTCGAGGTTGGCCGCACCTGTCTCGACGAAATCGGACAGCGCGCCGTTCTTGTTGGCACCTTCGGGACCGAGCGCCGACGCGAGTTCGTCGATGCTGGAGTACAACTGGTCGACCTCGACGGGCGTCGCCGTCTTCTCGATCGGAATGACTGCACCACTGGCCATCTTGTCGCCACCGGTGAAGACCGGTGTCAGCTGGATGTAGCGGTCGGCAACCACCGAAGGCGTGATCTGAGCGGCGCTGGCGCCGGCGGGGATGTCGATCCCACGATCGACGCGCAACTCGACCTTGACCTGATCTCCCTGAGGTTCGACGGATTCGACGGTGCCGACCTTGACACCGAGAACACGAACGTCGGAACCGTCGTAGATACCCACCGACTTGTCGAAGTAGGCGGTGATCTTGGTGGTACCGGCGCGAGTGAACACCCACCACAGCGCGCCACCGATTACGAGTAACCCGATCAGAACAGCGGCGATGATCGCGACCGAGCGCTTCTTGGAGCCGCTTCCGGCTTCGGCAGTATCAGCCATCAGTTGCCTCCCAACGTACGAACGGGGTCACGGTAGCCCGGAATATCCGGCAGACCCGGCGGAAGGAGGTTCACGACGACCTGGTCGAACCAACGGCCGTTGCCGACCACGTTGGCGTACAAGCGAATGAAGGGTTCGTAGAGCTTCAGTGCCTTGTCCAAGTTCTCGTTGTTGGCCTTCAAGATGTCGATGACGCCGTTGAGCTGCGTCAGCGCCGGCCCGATTGCCGCCTCGTTGTCGCGAACGAGACCGGTGAGCTGCTGAGAGACGCGCTGAGTTCCGGTGAGCAGCTGCGAAATCGCTTGCTGGCGATTGTTGAGCTCCTGCACCAGAAGTCCGCCGTCTCGGATCAGCTGGGTGAACTCCTTGTTGCGATCCGCAAGAATCTGCGACGTCTTCCCGGTGGCGGCGAAGAGCTTCTGCAGG
Organism: Rhodococcus sp. 5A-K4; assembly: GCF_046097995.1. Taxonomy (NCBI): domain Bacteria; kingdom Bacillati; phylum Actinomycetota; class Actinomycetes; order Mycobacteriales; family Nocardiaceae; genus Rhodococcus; species Rhodococcus sp. 5A-K4. Next base: position 379,898 of record NZ_JBJURM010000001.1, on the reverse strand, counting down.
TCCTGATCGCGGCTCGCAATCGTCTGCGACAGCCGGCTGACACCGTCGAGCGAAGCGCGGACATCGCCAGGTGTCTCGGAGAATGCCTGGGACAACGTCTCCATGCTCTTCGCCAACTGGTCGGTGTCGATGTCGCCGACGGTGTCCGCCGCTGCCGAGAAGGCCTGAACGACGTCGTACGGAGAGGTGGTGCGCTCGAGCGGAATCCGGTCCTTGGGATCGAGGTTGTCGGTTCCGCGCGGATCGAGTGCGAGGTACTTCTGTCCCAGAATCGTCTTGATCTGAATGGACGCAGAGGTTTGATCTCCCACCCACGCGTCACTGACCTTGAAGTCGACGAGAACACGGTCACCGTCGAGGTCGACGGAAGTGACCTTGCCGACCTTCACGCCGGCGATACGAACCTCGTTGCCAGGCTTGAGACCCGCAGCTTCGGAGAACTCGGCGGAGTAGGACGAGCCTGCTCCCACGAACGGAAGCGAATCGAGGAAGAACGCGGACAAAGTGGCCAACAGCACCACGAAGATACCGATGGCTCCGGCCATTGCCGGACTGCGACGTTTACTCATCGACCTTGCAACTCCCTCATACCGTCTTGAGTGCATCGCGTGGCCGCGTTGGTGTAAATCGGCTGATTGACCGTCGGCAGGCCGGTGGGCAGATTCAGCGAGGCAGACTGTCCTGGACCGGCAACGATGTCGATTCCGCACAGGTAGAACTGGAACCAGGAACCGTAACTCGCTACGCGAGCGAGCTTGTCGAGCTTGACCGGCAAGGTCTCGAGCACCGCGTTCACATCGTCACTACGACGGTTGAGTGTGGTCGCCAGCGTGTTGAGCGCCGTGATCGAGCCCTGAATCGACGGCCGCGTCGGCTCGAGCAGATCTGCCGTGGCATCGGTCAACCCGGCGAGTGAGGTGACGGCCGAACCGACGACACCGCGCTCGTTGGCCAACCCGGTGACGAGTTGCTGGGTATTGACGATCAGCGAATCGAGGTTCTTGTCGTTCGCATTGACGGTGTCGAGAACGTCGTTGAGGTTCTTGATCACCGCCCCGATGACGGCGTCCTTGTCCGCGACGGTGTTGGTCAAACTCGCTGTGTTGCGGACGAGTTCGCTGATGGTGCCGGACTCCCCCTGGAAGACCTGGATGATCTGGTAGGACAGCTTGTTGACGTCGTCAGCGCTCAGGGTGGTGAACAGCGGCTTGAAGCCGTTGAACAGCGTCGTGAGATTTACTGCCGGGCGAGTCTGCGCCAACGGCAGGGTGTCGCCGCCGGTGATCTTCTGCCCCTGGCTGCCTTCACCTTGCGAGAGCGAAATGTATCGCTGCCCGACCAGGTTGCGGAACCGGATCGTGGCGATGGAACTGGCAGGCAACCAATCACGGTCGGACACCGAGAACTGCACCTCGGCCTGGTTGTCGTTGACGATCGCGATCTTCTCGACCTGTCCGACACGAACACCGGCGATGCGCACCTCGTCACCCTCGTTCAGCGAAGTGACGTCGGAGAACACTGCGTTGAACTTGGTGCCTCCGCCGCCGCCGAGGTTGGCGATGCTGGCGGCCAGCAATCCTGTTGCCAGGACGGTGACCACCACGAAGATGATGAGCTTTGTCAGTGGAGCTGCGAGTCCTCTCATTGGACGCTCACCTCCGCACCGGAAAATGCCGGAGCACTGACCATCGTGGTCCACGCCGGAACATCGTCCGGCGCAACACCGTTGGCCTGTCCGTAGATCACCTTCAACGTATCCTCTTCGAGTTTCGAGCCCGCGTAGCCGGCCTGCTGAGCAGGACCGCTGTTGTTGGTCGAGAACAACTGAGGTCCTGAGCCCTCGGGTGCAGGCAGGAATTCCATGGTGGCGGGACCGGGATTGCGGGAAGGAACCTGGTAGGAACCGTCACCGTACGAACCACCGGGGTACTGCGGGAACGGACGACCTGGCTCGGTCACGTTGTCGTAGCAAACCGGGCCGCGGTTGTCGACTAGCCGTGGCTCGTCCTGGTTGGGCAGGTAGCGACCCTTGGGGTTCACGATCTGAATACTCGCACGCACACCAGGATTGGGCGCATCGGTGGACAGGATCTTGGCAGCTTCCGGGGCGGTGTCCGAGAAGCCCTTGAACGTGCACCCGAACGTCGGTGAGTACTGAGCCAGAAGCTGGAGAGCTTCCTTCGAATCCGCAGCGAGCGTGATGATCGAGGACGAGTTCGCTTCGAGGAAGGCTGCGGTGTCCGACGATGTCACGGTGAGCGACGCCAGCAGAGTCCGCAACTGGTCCTGCTTCTGCACCACCGTGTTACCGGTCGTCCGCAGATTGTCGAGAGCGTTGATCAGATCGGGCGCAGCGTCCGAGTATGTCTGGGAGAAGTCCGCGAACTTGCGCAGATCCTCTTGCACCGCGGGCAGCTCGGTGTTGACGCCGCGGAAGATCTCCTCGAGACGATCGACCGTCAGACCGAGCTCAGCGCCGCGTCCCGTCAGACCCTGCGCGAGAGAACCGAGAGTGTTCGCCAGATCCTGCGGCGGAATCGCCTGCAGAAGTGGGAGCAGTCCGTCCAGAACGTCGCCGACCTCGACAGCGTTTCCGCTCTTGTCCTGCTGGATCACCGTTCCCGCGGAAATCGGAGCAGCGGTGGTTCCCTCCGGAATGATCAGGGAGACGTAGCGCTCACCGAAAAGCGTCTTCGGGAGCAGACGTGCCGTCACGTTCGACGGAATCAGATCAGCCTTGTCCGGTTCGATCGCGAGGACCGAGGTGACCTGGCCGTCTTTTGTCGACGCGGATCGCACCTCGCCGACCAGCAGACCACGAACCTTGACGTCCGCGTTGGGTGGCAATGCATTTCCGACGGTGTCGGTGACGAGGTCGATCTTCACGACGTCCTTGAACGTCTTGTTGAAGGTTCCGATGGTGAAGGCCAGGAACAATGCCAACACCACGAAGAACACGAGTCCGAGCACACGGCGGCGCAGGACTGACGGAGCCTCGATCATCCGGCCACCCTCACTGTCGTCGTGGTGCCCCAGATTGCGAGGCTGAGGAAGAAGTCGAGAACGGCGATCGTGACGATTGCGGCACGAACAGCGCGGCCGACGGCCACGCCGACGCCTGCGGGACCACCCGAGGCATGGAACCCGTAATAGCAGTGGATCAGAATCAGCACGAAGGCGAAGACCAGGACTTTCGCAAACGAATACAGCACGTCCTGCGGTGGCAGGAACAGATTGAAGTAGTGGTCGTACGAGCCCGTCGACTGCCCGTTGAACACGGTACTGATCACTCGCGACGCGAGGTACGCCGCAAGCAGACCCACGATGTACAGCGGGATGACGGCGACGAAGCCGGCGATCATGCGGGTCGTGACCAGGAACGGCACTGACGGAACTGCCATGACCTCCAGTGCATCGATCTCTTCGGAGATTCGCATGGCACCGAGTTGAGCGGTGAAACCACAACCCACCGTGGCCGAGAGCGCAAGAGCCGCAACGATCGGAGCGATCTCACGGGTGTTGACGTATGCGGACAGGAAGCCGGTCAGGACCGAGCTACCCAACTGCTCCAGAGCGGCGAAGCCCTGCAGACCGACGACAACACCGGTGAATCCCGACATCATCGCGATGACGCCGATCGTTCCGCCGATGACTGCGAGCGCACCGCTACCGAAGGTCACTTCGGCGAGCAGCCGAAGCGTCTCCTTCCGGTACCGATGCAGGGTGCGCGGGGTCCATGCGATGGCGCGCGCGTAGAACGACATCTGCTCGCCCGCGCGGTCCAACGCGTTCACTGGAATTCTGGCAACTTTGCGGCTCTTCAGCAGGAACTGATCGCCGCGGCCTCGTGCGATGGTCATTTAGGTCAAGATCCCTTCGCCGGCACGATCTGGAGGTACACCATCGTCAGAATCAGATTGGCGAAGAACAACAGCAGGAACGTGATGACGACGGCCTGGTTCACCGCCTCACCGACGCCCTTCGGGCCACCGGATGGGTGGAGTCCCTTGTACGCGGAGATCACACCGGCGATGACACCGAACACCGCGGCTTTGATCTCACCGCTCCAAATGTCCGGTAGCTGCGCAAAAGCTGAGAACGACGAGATGTAGGCACCGGGGTTACCGCCCTGCAGGATCACGTTGAAGAAGTAACCACCCGCGATACCGACTACGGACACCAGTCCGTTGAGCAGCACAGCGATCAGCACCATCGCGAGTACACGCGGAACCACCAGGCGCTGAATCGGATTGATTCCGAGGACTTCCATCGCGTCGATCTCTTCGCGAATGGTTCGAGAACCGAGGTCGGCCGTCACGGCCGATCCGGCCGCACCGGCGACCAACAATGCTGTCACCAGAGGGCTACCCTGCTGGATCACCGCCAGGACGCTGGCAGCGCCGGTGAACGATTCTGCACCCAACTGCTTGATCAGCGAACCGGTCTGCAGTGAGACGACGGCGCCGAAAGGAATGGCTACCAATGCCGTCGGCAAAATTGTCACGCTGGCGATGAACCAGGCCTGCTCGATGAACTCACGGAACTGAAATGGACGCCGGAACGTATTCCTGACGACGTCGACAAACAGTTCGACGATGTTTCCGGCCTGAGTTAATGCTCCGTTGACCGGACTCAGAACCGAGTTGCGGGTAACCCCCATCCGATATGCCTACCCTTGCCCGTGTGTCGTGTTTCCGTAGGGATCGCCCTCGTATGCAGGAATGACCTGCGTGTCTTGCGAGTTGTCGTTCCACTCCCCCTGATAGCCGCTCGCGTCGGCGTACTGGGGAGCGTACTGCCCAGTTCCGTCAACCTCGTCGAGGCTGTCCTGAATTGCCGCCTGAGCGTTAGCTGGGAGGGTGTGCATGATCTGGCGGACGCGCTCCTGGCGACGACGAACAGCCTGACGCTCCGGGTTTCCGGGGGTGGCCTTCATCTGCGGCACGATGCCCTCGACGTCGTCGACACCACCGGCGTGGTGACCGGCGTCGACGAGCGCCTGCTCGTGCGCCATCTGAGCCTCGTCCTTTTCCTCCGACATACCGATCGGACCGATCATCGTTCCGTTGAGGAACTGCTTGACGACGGGCTCGTCAGAGGTGAGCAGCACCTCACGAGGACCGAACATCACCAACTGACGACGGAAGAGCATGCCGATGTTGTCCGGCACCGTGCGTGCGAGGTTGATGTTGTGCGAGACGATCAGAATCGTCGCGTCCGACTGGGCGTTGATGTCGATCAGCGTCTGGCTGATGTACGTCGTACGCACCGGATCCAGACCGGAGTCAGGCTCGTCGACGAGGATGATCTCGGGATCGAGAACGAGTGCACGCGCAAGACCGGCACGCTTGCGCATACCGCCGGAGATCTCACCGGGAAGCTTGTCCTCGGCGCCGACCAGACCCGTGAGATCGAGCTTCTCCATCACGATCTTGCGGATATCGGATTCCGACTTCTTGGTGTGCTCACGAAGCGGGAATGCGATGTTGTCGTACAAGTTCATCGAGCCGAACAGTGCGCCGTCCTGGAACAGAACGCCGAACAGCTTGCGGATCTCGTAGAGCTCCTTGGAGGAGCACTGCAGGATGTCCGTGCCGTCGATGACAATGGAGCCTTGTTCAGGGCGGAGCAGTCCGATCAGGGACTTCAGGAACACCGACTTACCGGTACCCGAAGGCCCGAGCAGTGCGCTGACCTCACCCGCGGGAAGTGTCAACGACACGTCCTGCCAAATCCTCTGCGACCCGAAAGACTTTGTCAGTCCTTGTACCGCTACCTCGACTCCCACCATTACCTCCGCGACGTCCGTTGCATGCATGCACCCGTGTGGGTTGGGTCACTCTATCGCATGGGAGTGGTACCCGTGACTGCGAATACTACTAACGAGTAGGGAAGAAGCATAATTCAGGTCACAGCCTAGTTCGGGCACCCCTCCCACCTGCATGGATTCCGACATATCACCCGCGAAAAAAGTTCAAAAAAAGAGGGCCACTCCCCGTGGGGAGTGGCCCTCTTCGTTACTACTCGCGAAGAGCAGCGGGAAAACCGTCTTACTTGATGACGATCTTTGCGCCGGCAGCTTCGAGCTTTTCCTTGGCAGCCTCTGCGGCGTCCTTGGCAACCTTCTCGAGGATGGCCTTCGGAGCGCTCTCGACGAGGTCCTTGGCTTCCTTCAGGCCGAGGCCGGAAACGACCTCACGGACGACCTTGATGACCTGGATCTTCTTGTCGCCAGCCGACTCGAGGACGACGTCGAACTCGTCCTGCTCTTCAGCAGCTTCTGCGCCGGCAGCCGGTGCGCCTGCAGCGGCGACGGCGACGGGAGCAGCAGCGGTGACCTCGAAGGTCTCCTCGAATGCCTTAACGAACTCCGAGAGCTCGAGGAGGGTGAGCTCCTTGAACTGGTCCAACAACTCTTCGGTGCTGAGCTTCGCCATTGTGGCGGTCCTTCCTGTAAGTCCCATGTCGCTGATCCGCGACCGGGCGGGGTTATAGCAGTGATGCGCGGGTGCGGATCAGCTTTCGGCTTCGGCCTCGGCCGGAGCCTCGGTGGCAGCCTCTGCGGGGGCCTCTGCGGCTCCGCCTTCTGCGGCCTTCTTCTCCTGCAGGGCAGCGGCCAAACGGGCCATCTGCGAAGCGGGAGCATTGAACAGGCCTGCGGCCTTTGCCAAGTTGCCCTTCATCGCGCCGGCAAGCTTTGCCAACAGGATTTCGCGGGATTCGAGATCCGCGATCTTGTTGACCTCTTCCACGGACAGCGCAGCGCCGTCCATGTAGCCGCCCTTGATGATGAGCGCCTTGTTGTCCTTAGCGAAGTTCTTCAGAGCCTTCGCAGCGTCGACCGGTTCGCCCTTGATGAATGCAATGGCGGTCGGACCAACGAACAGGTCATCAAGGCCCTCGATGCCAGCCTCTGCGGCGGCACGCTTGACCAGGGTGTTCTTGGCGACGGAGTAGGTGGCACCTTCTCCGAGAGCGCGTCGCAGTGTCGTGATGTTGCCAACCGAAAGGCCACGGTATTCCGTGACCACAGCGGCGGTCGAACCCTTGAACTGCTCGGTGATTTCCGCAACTGCGGAAACCTTCTCAGGCTTTGCCATACTTCGCCTCCTCTCGTGACAGTCGTTGTCCCACTCAGGAACCGCTGCACCTCATCGGGTGAACCCGAGAAGACACAGTCCGCGACATGCAAAACGCCCCGGCGCAAGCGCACGGGGCGTACAGAGGAAACATGAAGAAGAGGCTTACGAATCAGCGTAACGATGCAACGCAAAGCAGTGCATAACCAGGCAAACTGTAGAACCACTACATCAAGCTATCCCCCTACCTCGTTCACCTACGTGGGCCGCCGGGCACTCCCGGACTTTCAACCACACTCATTACTGAGTGCAATCACCAACGGTCTTGGGTAGAACATGATTTTGGGGTGAAGTTCATATCCAGCACTGAACTCCGCGTCGAAGACTACCTGACTACTCGCTGCATAACCAAATCGGCCTCGTCACGCAGCTGGTTTCTTCACGCACCGATGGCCCTGGCGATCTTGTGTTCGATCTCTGCCCGAGCTCGGTCCGGCAGCACCAGCAGCCCGTCGAGTTCCTTGTGAGCCTTCCGATACGCACTCTGACGTTCCTGTGGCGTCGCGCCATCGTCCATGGCCAGGCGCAGCAGACGTTGCGCCCTTACCAGGCGCTCTTGTTCGTCGAGGGTGAATCCGCTCCGTCGGCGACGCTTCGCCTCCGCTTCCGCGATCTCGAAGGCGATCGAGTAAGTGTGCACCGCCTCGCGGTACTCGGTTTGCGCCTGCTGGTTGCCGATCATCGTCTCCGGATTGCCTGGACGGAGCAGATCGGCACGATATTTGGCTCGATGAAAATCGGCCGTCAAAGGCTCACGCATGTCCGTCATCATCGGAGTGTCGAGCAGTGTGACCGGATCGAGCTCGTACGAGAACCATCGGGCGTCGACCGCATCGTGCTGCTCGATGGCCTTGGCCAGCTCTCGGCGCTGCGTTTCTTCGTCGGCGTGATGTTGTGCGTTGGCCTGCGCGACGGCGACCTTGGTCTGCTGTTTGAGCCGGAAGCGCTCTTGCCGGCGCTCGATCCGCCTTTCGTTGGCAACCGCGACACCTTTCAGCGCCCCACCGATGGTGCCGCCGAAAACGAAGATCAGCCACCAAAAGTTTCCGAGGAACTGGAACGCTTCGTGCATACCCCGATGATGCCACCGTTAGATCGATACCACCGTTGGATCGATACCCCCGTTGGACCGATACCACCGGCAGGGATCACCCTCTCCCGAAACAGACAAGAAGGCCGGCAGGGAGTGATCCCTGCCGGCCTTCTTGTTCGTATGCGGACTGCTTACGCGTCTGCAGCATCCTCGAGGAGGTTTCGAGTACGGTTCGGATCCACCGGGATGCCCGGACCGGTGGTGGTCGAGACCGTGATCTTCTTCACGTAGCGACCCTTGGCCGACGAGGGCTTCGCACGCAGGATCTCGTCCAGGGCTGCGCCGTAGTTCTCCACCAGCTTCTCATCGTCGAACGATGCCTTGCCGATGACGAAGTGCAGGTTGGCCTGCTTGTCGACGCGGAAGTTGATCTTTCCGCCCTTGATGTCGTTGACAGCCTTGGTGACATCCGCCGTGACGGTGCCCGTCTTCGGGTTCGGCATCAGGCCACGCGGTCCGAGGACACGGGCGATGCGGCCGACCTTGGCCATCTGATCAGGAGTCGCGATTGCGGCGTCGAAATCGACCCATCCACCCTGGATGCGCTCGATCAGGTCTTCTGCACCGACTACGTCAGCGCCTGCAGCCTCGGCTTCTGCTGCCTTCTCGCCAACAGCGAACACGATGACGCGAGCGGTCTTACCGGTGCCGTGGGGCAGGTTGACCGTTCCGCGGACCATCTGGTCAGCCTTACGGGGGTCGACGCCCAGACGAACTGCAACCTCAACGGTTGCATCCATCTTGGTGGACGACGTCTCCTTGGCGAGCTTTGCAGCCTGAAGCGGGCTGTAGAGCTTGTCTGCGTCGATCTTCTCAGCGGCGGCGAGGTACGCCTTGCTGCGCTTTGCCATTTGTTCTGTCCTTACTTATCACTGCAGCGAATTACCTGTGCAGTGGTGAATGGTTCAGTTGTGGTCGGGGCCTGGCCGGCCCTCCCACGTAGTGCTGTGGAGCGGACTATTAGCCCTGGACCGTGATGCCCATGGAACGAGCGGTGCCGGCGATGATCTTCGCGGCCTGCTCGATGTCATTGGCATTGAGGTCTTCAGCCTTGGTCTTCGCGATTTCGCGCACCTGATCCATGGTCACCGAGGCAACCTTGGTCTTGTGCGGTTCGCCGGAGCCCTTGGCGACGCCGGCTGCCTTGAGGAGCAGCTTGGCGGCGGGAGGGGTCTTCAGCTTGAAATCGAAGGTCCGGTCTTCGTAGACCGAGATCTCGACCGGCACAACGTTGCCGCGCTGGGACTCAGTCGCCGCGTTGTAGGCCTTGCAGAACTCCATGATGTTCACGCCGTGCTGACCGAGCGCGGGACCCACGGGAGGTGCAGGGTTAGCCTGACCTGCCTGGATCTGCAGCTTGATGAGCCCGGCGAGCTTCTTCTTCTTTGGGGGCATCTCTAGTTCCTAGTTTCTAGCTTGGGTGTGTGTCTTGCGTCGAACAAATTGCAAGTTTTGGGGTGGTCAGATCTTCGCGACCTGGTTGAAGTTGAGCTCAACCGGGGTTTCACGACCGAAGATCGACACGAGAACCTTGAGCTTCTGCTGCTCGCCGTTGACCTCGCTGATGCTGGCCGGAAGGGTTGCGAACGGGCCGTCCATGACGGTGACCGACTCGCCGACCTCGAAGTCGACCTCGATGAGGGGCTTGCCGAAGGACTCGGACGGTGCCTCGCCTGCTGCGACGGCGGCCGCTGCAGCCTGCTGCTTCTTCTGCTCCTGCTGCGGGAGCAGGAACTTGACGACCTCGTTGAGGGTCAGCGGCGAGGGACGCGACGTGGCACCGACAAAACCGGTGACGCCAGGCGTGTTGCGCACTGCGCCCCACGACTCGTCGTTGAGCTCCATGCGAACGAGGATGTATCCGGGCAGAACCTTGCGATTGACCTGCTTGCGCTGGCCGTTCTTGATCTCGGTGACCTCTTCGGTGGGAACTTCCACCTGGAAGATGTAGTCACCGACGTCGAGGTTCTGAACGCGAGTCTCGAGGTTGGTCTTGACCTTGTTCTCGTAACCGGCGTACGAGTGGATGACGTACCAGTCACCCGGGGCGCGACGCAGCGCAGCCTTGAGTTCGGCAACGGGATCCTCGACCTCGAGCTCGGCGGCGGGAGCGGCCTCGTCGGAGTTCTCGGCATCGTCGGAGATGACGTCCTCGGTCGCTGCAGCGTCTGCATCAGTGCCTTCGGCAACGTCTGCATCGGTGCCTTCGGCAACCACGACGTCTACTTCGGCTGCCGCCTCGGCAGAAACACGCTCTTCGGCCAAAGCCTCATTCGTGTCGTTCTCGGGGGTGCTCACTGGGGCACTCGCTTCCTCTCGTTACTCGGACCCGGGTCGGGTCTTGTCGCGCTCGCAGGCAAAGACGCCCGACTGCTACGGCGATCAGCCGAACAGCCAGGTGACACCCTTGATCACAGCGATATCGACGCCGCTGATGAAAGCGACCATGAAGACCACGAACGTCAGCACGACGCTGGTGTAGGTGATCATCTGCTTGCGGTTCGGCCAGATGACCTTACGGAGTTCTGCGATGACCTCGCGGAAGAATTTGCGCAGGCGCTTGAAGATGTTGTCCTTCTTCGCCTTGGGCTTCTTGCCGGGGTTCGTTGCAGTCGGCTTGGCCGAAGATGTCCGGGATGCCGTCCGGGCCGGAGTCTTCACGGTGGACGCGCTGACCGAGGCGCCGCGTGCAGCGCGCTTGCCGGTCGGCTTGTTGGAAACCCCACTGGATGCGGAGGGAGCCTTCTCGGCACCGTCCTTGTCCAACGACAGATCGGAACGCGTAGTCGCGTCAGCTGCAGTGTCGTCGACACCGGTCGAATCGGCAGACGTTGAAGTCTCCGCATCCGAAGTGTCGGCGTCGCGCTTGGCGCGCTCCTCGCTCACGTCGTTCCTCTCAGTCGCTGGCATCCGGGGGCAGGGGCGACAGGACTTGAACCTGCAACCTGCGGTTTTGGAGACCGCTGCTCTGCCAGTTGAGCTACGCCCCTTTGGTTGACATCGACAGGTGGACCCTGCCTGAATCAACCGTTCTGCGATCACACAACATACGCGCTACCCGAGGTGAATGTCTTGCAACATTCAGGGCAGCGCGCAGCGCTGAGGAATCCCAGAAATCTCAGTGTACTTCAAAGCCCCGGAACAAACACAATCCGCCCTGCGATCAGGCTAGACGGACCGTGGCGGTGGCACGACCGAAGATCTTCTTACCTTCGGACTTGGCCACGATTGCCAGTACTGCGGTCTTGCTTTCTTCGTCGATCGACTTCACCTTGGCGGTGAACTCGATCTCGGCAGCCTTGTCGGCTGCCACGATCACCGGGCTCGTGAACCGTACGTTGTACTCGGTCACTGCGCCCGGATCCCCCAGCCATTCGGTGACGTAGCCGGCACCGATGCCCATGGAGAGCATGCCGTGCGCGACGACGTCCGGCAAGCCGGCAAGTCGTGCGACCTCGTCACTGAAGTGAATCGGATTGGGATCTCCCGAAACACCCGCGTAGTTGGCGAGGTTTCCACGCGTCAGGGTGACGGACTTCTCGGGGAGAAGTTCGCCGACACTCACGTCGGAAAATTTACGAAGCGACATGCATCATCACGTCCTTGACTGCGTGGGCGATGTTCTCGTCCACTTCCCCACCCGTTCGAGCAACAAGCGTTGTCCACGTGGTGACAACTGCTTCGTCGTTCTGATCGGTGATGATGTTCTTGGTCACGATGATGTCGCTACCTGCGGCCTGCCTGAACGAATCCAGGAAAACATCGCAGAAGAGTCGGTCACCGACCTGCATGGGCTTGTGCAGCACCAGTCGCTGATCGGTCTGAAGAATCTGACTCAAGTCGTAGCCTGTGACGATCTCTTCGAACAGACGTCGCTGAGCAATGGCACCCACGATGGCGACGAACGTAATGGGAGCAATCAGGCCGTCGTATCCGAGGCCTTTGGCTGCCGATTCGTCGTAGTGCGCAGGATGCGCGTCCTGGACGGCGCGAGCGAACTCGCGCACCTTCTCGCGTCCGACCTCGTAGAAGTCTTCGACACGATAGTGGTGACCGACCATCTGGACGGCATGAGCGGCCGGGTCCGTAGGGACCTCGGCCGCTGCCTGGTTCTCTTGCAAATCTGTCACGCGGTGAGACTCTCTTCTAGCTAGGACCCGAAGACGCAGGCCCCGAGAGGGTCTTCCGCGAAAATCGTCGTCCTGTTAAGGACTTACTACTTCGACTCGCGATGCGACTGGTGGGTTCCGCAGTTGGGGCAGAACTTCTTGAGCTCCAGGCGATCGGGGTCGTTGCGCCGATTCTTCTTGGTGATGTAGTTGCGGTGCTTGCATACCTCGCAGGCCAAGGTGATCTTGGGCCGAACGTCGGTCGAGGAGGCCACGGGATGCCTTCTTTCGGGTGTATCTGATTACGAGCAATCAGGGTGGATCATGCATATTGTGTAGCGGTGACCGGACTTGAACCGGCGACGCAACGATTATGAGTCGTTTGCTCTACCAACTGAGCTACACCGCCTCGGTGTCGAGTGTCGCGCGGAAAGCACGGCACCACAATCCAGCGAGCCCCCTAACGGAATCGAACCGTTGACCTTTTCCTTACCATGGAAACGCTCTACCGACTGAGCTAAGGGGGCGTGGCTCAGGAGTGCGTTGCCGCTCTCTTGAAGCCTCCGAAAGATTACACACGAACGAGCGCCAGCACCAAATCCGCTGGTCATCGGGGCAAAAATGGTGCCGGAGCCCATTGTTGCACCGATCGGGGCCGCTGGCGAGGGCTTTGCGGGAACCAACTTGACCCCGCACTCCCCCGAAGCCATCCCAAGAAGCACTCCCGAGACCCCTGAGCCGCAGCCGACGAGGGCGTCACCAACGCGCACCCGACCTCGGAACAAGCACAAAAAAAGTCAGCCCCGACTCTCGTAAAGAGAATCGGGGCTGACTTGGTGTGGCAGATGTAGGATTCGAACCTACGTAGGCATAAGCCGACGGATTTACAGTCCGCTCCCATTGGCCGCTCGGGCAATCTGCCGTGCTTGCACCAGGCTTCGATCCGGCGCATTCGCAAGTATATCGCGACGTGCGGCGGCCGAAAACGGCTTCCTCGGTGCGGTGAGAAGAATACAACGAACACACCCCCATTTTGCAAACCGGGTGGTAACGGGCGGTGCCGACCCGATAACGTCGAGGTGTCCACCGGTATGGAAGGTGGGCAGAACTCGATGTTCGTGAACTACCGGAAAGCGGGAGTGTGAAGTGGCTGATTCGTCCTTCGACGTGGTGAGCAAGGTTGACCGTCAAGAGGTGGACAACGCCCTGCATCAGGCTGCCAAGGAGTTGACCACGCGTTTCGACTTCCGAAACACGGGAGCGTCGATCGAGTGGTCTGGTGAAGAGACGATCACGTTGAACGCCGACACCGAGGAGCGACTGCTGGCCGCCCTCGACGTGTTCAAGGAGAAGTTGATCCGTCGTGACATCTCGCTGAAGGCATTCGATGCCGGCGAGCCGGCGCAGTCCGGAAAGATCTACAAGCTGTCCGGAACCTTGGTCCAGGGCATCAGCAGCGAGAACGCGAAGAAGATCACCAAGAAGATTCGCGACGAGGGCCCCAAGGGCGTCAAGGCGCAGATCCAGGGTGAGGAACTTCGTGTGAGCAGCAAGAAGCGCGACGACCTCCAGGGCGTCATCTCCCTGCTCAAGGGTGAGGACTTCGGGATCGCCCTGCAGTTCGTGAACTACCGGTAGTAGGGGCTGCGCCCCTGTGCGCGGTTAAGGAGTCCTGGGACTACCTAACCGCGCACAGGGGCCGAAGGCCCTACATCCCGGCCATCTTCTCCAAACGCTCGATACGATCCGCCATGGGCGGATGCGTCGAGAACAGCTTGCTCACCTTGTCCCCCGCTCTGAAGGGGTTGGCAATCATCAGGTGTGACTGCGCCGCGAGCTTGGGCTCAGGCGGCAACGGCGCGGCTGCCACGCCCGACTCGAGCTTGCGCAGCGCCGACGCCAACGCCAATGGGTCACCGGTGAGCTCGGCTCCCGATTGATCAGCCTGATACTCGCGAGAGCGCGAGACGGCCAGCTTGACCACGGTTGCCGCGATCGGTCCCAGTAGGGAGACGAGCAGCAAGGCGATCGGATTACTTCCCTGCCCGTTCCCTCGGCCACCGAAGATGCTCGCGTACATCGCGAAGTTGGCCAGGCCCGAGATGACGCTGGCCATCGCGCCGGCCACGGACGAGATCAAAATGTCCCGGTTGTAGACGTGAGAGAGTTCGTGCCCGAGTACGGCGCGCAGTTCGCGTTCGTTCAGGATCTGCATGATGCCGCTGGTCACGCACACCGCGGCGTGCCGAGGGCTACGACCGGTGGCAAACGCGTTCGGGGCGTTCGTGGGGCTGACGTACAGCCTGGGCATCGGTTGGTGCGCCGTCGTGGCGAGTTCGCGCACGATCCGATAGATCGCCGGTGCCTCGACCTCGGTGATGGGCTGGGCGCGCATCGATCGAAGCGCCAGCTTGTCGCTGTTGAAGTACACGTAGGCATTCATGCCGACGGCAAACAGAACGGATCCCCACAGAAGGAACGGGCTGTTGAACAGCGAACCGATGAAGACGATCAGCGCCGACATCCCCACCAACAACCCGAATGTCTTCGCACCGTTCGCGTAGCCGTGCAAACTGCTCACCTCTTGCCTCGCTGGAGCCGAAGGCTCACCCGAACTTCCCGGCGTATGCACCGGTTCTGTTCAGTCAACGAAGGACAGGGTCATCAGGGTTCCCACCCAGGGTCGTCAGGGTTTCACCCCAGGTGTGTCAGCCGACTCGTTCGATCGTGTAGTCCACGAGGCGCACGAGCGCTTCGTTCGCCGGTCCCTGCGGGAGCTCAGCCAACTGGGCCTTTGCCGAGACTGCGTACTCGCCCAGCTTTGCCTTCGCCTTGACCATGCCCGGCGAACGCTCGAGCAGTTCGAGAGCTTCTTCTACCAGTGCGTCTTCGGTGACCGGGCCCGCGAGCAGCTCCCGCAGGCGATCTGCGTCGGCTCCTTCTTCGCGGAACGCGTACAGGACGGGCAGGGTGTGGACACCCTCGCGCAGGTCGGTGCCCGGAGTCTTTCCGGACTGCGCCGATACGGACGAGATGTCGATGATGTCGTCGGAGATCTGGAACGCGGTGCCGACGGCGTCACCCAGGCGCTCGAGACGCTCGATGTGAGCTGCGTCGGCGCCGGAGAAGGTGCCGCCGAATCGTCCGGATGCAGCGATGAGCGAACCGGTCTTCTCCCACACGACCTTGAGGTAATGCTCGACCGGATCCTGTTCCTTCTTGACGCCGATCGTCTCGCGCATCTGGCCGGTGACCAGTTCGGCGAAGGTTTCGGCGATGATCCGAACGGCTTCAGGTCCGAGCGTCGATACCAGGCGTGATGCGTGCGCGAACAGATAGTCGCCGGCCAGGATCGCCACGCTGTTTCCCCAGCGGGCGTTGGCGCTGGGCGCTCCGCGCCGCATGGACGCCTCGTCCATGACGTCGTCGTGATAGAGCGTCGCCAGGTGAACGAGTTCGGTGACAGTCGCTGCGGTGATGATCGACGGATCGTTCGGCACCGGTCCGAGTTGCGCGGTCAGGATCGTGAACAACGGACGGAAGCGCTTACCACCGGCTCGCGCGAGATGCAGCGCGGCCTCGGTGAGGAAGTCTTCGCCGTCGGACAGCTCGCTGACCAACAACTCCTCGACATCGGAGAGTCCACCACGCACTACTGCGGCGAGCTGTTCGTCGCCCAGGTCGATGCCTGCAACGACGGTGCTCGATGCGGTTGCGTCGGCAGCAGTCTTTTCGGTGCTCACGATGTCAGTACCCATTCCTGTCGTCAGTGACGGCTCGGTTCCCACGGTAGTGAACCTAGCGGTTCGCACTCGGGACGGCCTCGCCACGGTGGCGATCGCGAGCCTGGGAAGATGTGAGTGTGTCCGTAGAAGAGCAGTCCTCCGTCGTCGATTCGCTTCCGGCCGAAACCGACATTGTGGTCATCGGCGCAGGTCCCGCGGGTTCTTCGGCCGCGGCATGGGCCGCCCGCAGTGGCCGAGACGTCGTGCTGGTGGACGCTGCCGTGTTCCCGCGAGACAAGACTTGTGGTGATGGACTCACTCCGCGCGCCGTGGCCGAACTGGATCTCCTCGGCCTCGGCGAGTGGGTTCGGTCACATACGACGAACAAGGGACTACGGTTGTCCGGCTTCGGCCAAGAACTCGAACTCGAGTGGCCAGGGACGTCGTTCCCGCCGATCGGCAGTGCGATCCCCCGGACCGAACTCGACGACGCCATTCGCCGGTGCGCCGTCGAATCCGGCGCGGTCATGGTCGAGGGCACCAAGGCTGTCGACGTCGAACTCGACGGTGATCGAGTAGCCGCCGTCGTACTCGCCGGCCCCTCGGGACGCAGCACTCTTCGTTGCCGGACGCTGATCATCGCCGACGGCGTTCGCTCGACGCTCGGCAAGAAGCTGGGACGGCAGTGGCACCGGGACACCGCGTACGGCGTCGCGGCACGCGCTTACGTCGCGACGCCGCGCAGCGCCGACCCGTGGATCACCTCGCATCTGGAACTGCGGGACGCCGAGGGCACGTTGCAGGCGGGGTACGGCTGGATCTTCCCGCTCGGCACCGGCGAGGTGAACATCGGCGTCGGGACACTGGCGACGTCCAAGCGCCCGGCGCCGGGTGCCCTGCGTCCCTTGCTCGACTTGTACACCGACCAGCGCCGAACCGAGTGGCAGTGGAGCAGCGAAATTCATTCCGTCGCTTCGGCTTTGCTACCCATGGGCGGCGCCGTCTCCAACATCGCCGGACGCAACTGGGCCGTGATCGGCGACGCCGCAGCGTGTGTGAACCCGCTCAACGGTGAGGGCATCGACTACGGCCTCGAAGGCGGACGTCTGGTGGTCGAACAGCTCGGCGCCGACGACCTCACGGAGCTGTGGCCGACCGTGCTTCGGGAGCATTACGGGCAGGCGTTCTCGGTCGCGCGCCGGCTCGCAGGCCTGCTGACGGTTCCGCAATTCCTGCCCGCCTCGGGCCCGATCGCGATGCGCTCACGGGCACTGATGACGGTCGCCGTTCGGGTGATGGGAAACCTCGTCACCGACGCCGACGCCGATCTGACGGCGAAGGCATGGCGTGCGTCGGGGGCCGCGTCGAGAAAGATCGACTCCCGGCCGTTGTTCGGTTGAGCAAGTGCTGTGCGCCTTTATTAACCGCCGGGGGTTAATAAAGGCGCACAGCAGTTCAGGCAGTGGCGTAATGCAGCGCCACGATGCCGCCGGTGAGGTTGCGCCACTTGACGTTCTTCCACCCGGCAGCCTCGATCTTCCGTGCCAGCTCTTCCTGGGTCGGCCAGGCACGGATCGATTCCGCGAGGTAGACGTAGGCGTCGGGGTTGCTGCTGACGGTGCGTGCGACCTGCGGGAGCGCCTTCATGAGGTACTCCATGTAGACCGTGCGGAAGGGCCCGAAGACGGGCGTCGAGAACTCACTGACCACGAGACGTCCGCCCGGCTTGGTGACGCGGGCGATCTCGCGCAGTCCGGCTTCGAAGTCGGAGACGTTGCGCAGGCCGAAGGAAATCGTCGCGGCATCGAACACGTTGTCGGCATAGGGCAGGTACATCGCGTCACCTGCGACCATCGGAACTTTGCGCGAGATTCCGGCCTTGAGCATTCCCTTGGAGAAGTCGGTGGCGACGCACCAGGCACCGGAGCGCCCCAGTTCGACGGTCGAGACTCCGGTTCCGGCGGCGAGGTCGAGTACCTTCTCGCCCGGCTTGAGGTCGAGGGCTTCGCGGGTGGCCTTGCGCCAACCCTTGTCCTGGCCGAAGGACAGCACGGTGTTGGTGAGGTCGTATCGCTCCGCGACGTCGTCGAACATCGACGCGACTTCGTGCGGTTGCTTCTCGAGAGTTGCTCGGGTTCCGTGTGTAGTGGCCACACCCGAAACGCTACCAACCCTCGGGCAGCGAAGGCGTTCAGGCTGCTCTGGCACCCGTTCGCCGCCCGAGGCCCTGCACGTCCTCGTAGTGACGGAGCAACTCTTCGCAGATTGCCGGCCAGGTCCGGTGCAGCACCGAGCGCCTCGCTGCGGAGCCGAACTGCACCCGCAGATCACGCTGACGAAGTGCGTCGACTGCGCTTGGCAGGAGTTCGGTGAACCTGTCCGTCGGCAGGAGGTAGCCGTTGCGGCAATGCGAGATCAGGTCACGTGGTCCGCCGGCGTCCGGTCCGACGACAGGTACACCGCTCGCGAGGGCTTCCTGAACCGCCTGGCAGAAGGTCTCGTGCTCGCCGGGGTGAACGAATACGTCCAGGCTCGCATAGGCGTCGGCCAGCGCGGTACCGCCGAGTTGTCCGGTGAAGATCGCATCCGGCATCAGTCGTCGTAGGTTCTCGCGATCCGGGCCGTCTCCGACGATCACGATCTGCACGCTGGGATCGGCCGCCAGCACGGCCAGTCGCTCGACGTGTTTTTCGGGCGCGAGGCGACCGACGAAGCCGACCACCAACCTGTCGCTGTCGCCGATCCAGGACTGCCGCAACGCCGAGCTACGACGCGAAGGTGCGAATCGTTGTGCGTCGACGCCGCGGGCCCACCGGTGCACGCGCGGAATTCCGTGCTCTTCGAGGGCGTCGACTGCCGACGTGGATGGCGCAAGGGTCCTGTTGCAGCTCTTGTGGATTCGACGGGTCCACGCCCACGCGGCGCGACTGGTGACGCCGAGACCGTAGCTTTCGGCAAATCCGGCGACGTCGGTCTGGTAAACCGCGACGGTGGGTATCGCGAGCCGCTTGGCGACGGCCACTCCCCCGGCGCCGAGCAGGAACGGCGACGCCAGATGGACGACGTCGGGCGCGAAGGTCCGCACGGCCGTCGTCAGACGCGGTTGTGGCAGGCCGACGGGGAGTGAACTGACTTTGGGCACCATGACGGCGGGCACCCGAACCACCTGAACACCTTCGTGTTCGGTGGCGGCAGAGGTGTCGCATCCGACAGTGTCCGGCGCAATGACCATGGCGTCGTGGCCAGTGCGATCGAGGTGTTCGAGTACGCGTAGTACCGAGTTGGTGACGCCGTTCATGTTGGGCAGGAATGACTCCGCAACGATGGCTACTCTCACACCGAGAACGGTGACAGGGCCAGGAAAAGTCCACGTCATGTTCGTGTGAAGTTCCGGCGAAGCGCGAACTAACTCGAGGCGACCGGCGCCGATCCCGGAGCTCCCGCTTCCCGCTTGCGCAGGTACCAGATCGACGGTCCAGCCAGGAGCCACGTCACGACGATCACCGATCCTGCCGGGATCAGCGCCACCGTCGCGTTGCGTCCCGCTACCCGGACCAAATCAGGGTCGGCTTTGGAGTACTCCACCTCGATGCGTTGTCCCACAGTCAGATTGGTGGGGTAGAGCACGCCGAGTTCAGGGTTGTGATTCGCGCCGTCCGGTGTCACGAAGCTGATCGCCGAACGTAGCGAGCCTGCCGAGAGCACCTCGGCGGTTGCGGTCCCCATGTTCGATTCGATGGTCCGATCGTTGCGCCAGGCACCGAGAACCAGGATCACCGCGAGCACCGAAATGCCGACCGCAACCACGAGTACGCCGATGCGGAAGCGCCGCAGAACCGTTTGCGTCACAGCTGTGCCCGCACGGAAGCGTGGAGTTCGCGCAGTCCACTGCGATCTGTTGCGACTTCGAGCACACGAATGCCGTTTGCGGGTTGCGCCAGCGTCGTTGCCAGGGCGTCGACGGTGACGGCTGCGTGCGGCACGCGGTAGGCCGCGCACAGCGCAGCGAGGTCCATGCCGTGCGGTGTTCCGAACACTCGCTCGAAGACGCCGGCGTACTGCGGGTCGCCTTGTTCGAGGAGTTCGAAGATGCCGCCGCCGTCGTCGTTGGCCACGACGATGGTGAGGTCGCTCGGCCTCGGCTCACCGGTCCCGATCAGCAGCCCGGACGCGTCGTGCAGGAAGGTCAGGTCGCCCATGAGAGCGACGGTCCGGCCGCCCTCGTACGCCAATGCGGCACCGACCGCCGCCGAGACGGTGCCGTCGATACCTGCGACGCCGCGATTCGACAGCACCCGGACAGCGGGCTTGGGATAGCTCACGAGGGCCGCGTCGCGAACGGGGTTGGACGCGCCGAGCAGAAGCTGGTCGCCGTCCGCGAGTGCATCCATCACGGCAGCTGCCACGTGCAGGCCAGTGGCTTTGGGGTGGGCGTCGAGTTGCTTGCGGACGGCAGTTTCGGCGTGTTCGGTCAGCGCGGCGCATCGAGCAATCCAGGCGGGATCGGGCGTCCCGGTGACCACTGCCCTGGTTCCCGTGGCGAGCACGTTGCCGGAGACGTCGGGCCAGCGCGGCCCGGTGGTCAGCGCGTAGACGTCGACGCTCGGGTCGGCCAACACCTTCGAGACCTGACGATGCAACGTCGGGCGGCCGGTGATGATCGCCTGCTTGGGCTTGAGTTGCGAGAGCGCGAGTGGATGCAGTGCGATCCCGTGCATCGGAGCCGTCGGCTCGGCCACCGTCGGCAGGCCGGCCAGCTCAGGCCGAAGTGCGCTGCCGTGTCCGGAAATGACCACCGTATCTGCGGTGAGGTCCAGATCGACCGGAACATCGAGCGTCGCGTTCTGCGTGGTGGTCCAGGCTGCACCGCCTGGACGGCCCTCCGGAACCGGGCCATGGACGTGCACGTCCGGCACCAGCGGCTCACGGAGCGGGATGTCGAAATGCACCGGACCCGCGTTTCCGGATCTGGTTCCGCGGGCAGCGGCGAGGACCCGGCAGACCGCCGAGCGCCACTGGCTGTTCTGCGTCGAATCGTCCTCGGCCAAGCCCAGGCTGATGGTTGCGCGAACTTGACTGCCGAAGAGCCCGAGCTGCTCGACGGTCTGGTTGGCGCCGGTGCCGAGCATCTCGTAAGGCCGGTTGGCGCTCAGGACCACCAGCGGCACTCGCGCGTAGTTGGCCTCGAGGACAGCAGGTCCGAGGTTTGCGACGGCGGTCCCGGAGGTCATCACGATGGGGACCGGTCGTTTCCCGGCGATTGCCAGTCCGAGTGCCAGAAAGCCTGCTGTCCGCTCGTCGATCCGCATGTGCAGACGCAACCGGCCGTCGAGATCGGCGGCCTGGAGGGCAAATGCGAGGGGCGCGTTGCGAGAGCCTGGACACAGCACGACTTCACGCACGCCACCACGAACCAGTTCGTCGACGACGGCTGTGGCTTGTGCAGTGGACGGATTCACGCCTTCAAGAGTGTCAGATGTTCGGGTGCAAGCATGCCCAGGGGCGGGGACAGCGGCATTATGTGTGGGTGCGCACACTCTTCGATCCAGCCGAGCTCGAACCCCGCCGGTTCTATCAGTTACTCACTGCTTCGGTGGTCCCCCGGCCGATTGCCTGGGTGTCCACCCTGTCGGCGGACGGCGTCGGCAATCTGGCTCCGTACAGCTTTTTCACCGTGGCAAGTTCGGCGCCGCCGATCGTGCAGTTCACGTCGGTCGGACGCAAGGACAGTCTGCGCAACATCGAAGCGACCGGCGAATTCGTGATCAACCTGGCGACCGCCACGCTCGCAGACGTGGTGAACAAGAGTTCGGCCTTCTACGACGCCGAGGCCGACGAATTTCTCGAGTTGAACATCCGTAGCGAACCGAGCGAGCGGGTTCGCCCTGTCCGGGTCGCCGACTCCCCGATCGCCATCGAATGCACGCTTCACCAGGTCATCGAGGTGGGTAATTCATTTGTCGTGATGGGAAATGTGGTCGCGGTCGCAGTACGTCCCGAGGCTGTCGCCGACGACGGGTTACCGGACTTCGCGGCAATCGCACCGATGAGCCGACTTGGCCGAGCGCAGTGGGGTCTTCCTCCCGAAGTCGTCGAAAAGGACAGACCCACCACTCCACACCGGCCGTAAATCAGGTTAGGGTTACCTGATTAGGTACGAGTAACAGCTAATCAGGGAGCAACCAGTCATGGCCAAGCGCGCCAAGTTCGTGAAACCGGCCTCACGCAGCATCGTGTCGGCGCAGGTCGTGGCGAACAAACGAATCAGCCCGAGCTTCATCCGGGTGACCATTGCCGGCGAAGAGCTGTCCACCATCGCACCGATGGGTGCCGATCAGTGGTTCCGCATGTTCATCCCGCAGGTCGGCCAGAGCGAACTCCGGTTGCCGAGCGCGGCAAGCAATCTCTGGTACGCGCAGTACCTGATGATGTCCAAGGACACGCGACCGGTCGTGCGCAACTACACGATTCGCGCCTACCGTGCTGCCGGAACCGGTCTCTTCGGCGAGACCACGGAGATCGACATCGACTTCGCCTATCACGGTGACATCGGCCCGGCATCCGCGTGGGCGGACACCGCGTCGACCGGCGACAATGTCGCCCTCCTCGACGAAGGCTGCATCTACAACCCCACACCCGAGGCCAAGTGGCAACTGCTCGTCGGCGACGAAAGCGCACTTCCGGCGATCATCGGCATTCTGGAAACCGCGCCGGCAGACCTGCGTGCCGAGGTCTTCGTCGAGATTCCGAACATCGAAGACAAGCAAGACATTCCGGAGTTGGCGAACGTCAACGTGCATTGGCTCGTTCGCGAGGACGAACACGCAACGCCGGGTGTTCTGACCCTCGAGACCGTCCGCGCCGCCGAACTGCCCGAGGGGCCGTCGTACACGTTTGTCGCCGGCGAACAGGCACTCACCACCGGGCTGCGTCGGCATCTCGTGAACGACCGAAAGTTCGCCAAGACCGACATCACCTTCACCGGCTTCTGGCGCCACGGACATTCGGCTCACTGACAAACGAATGCAAAAAAACGAGCGGCCCGGGAGAATCTCCCGGGCCGCTCGTTGTCTACGTTGCTTATGCAGCGTGCTTCTGGATCACATCGCCCAGACGCGGCAGAGCTGCAGTCACATGCTTCTTGGCCGAACCGCGCAGCTTCGAGTACATCGACTTGACGACGGCCTTGTCGCTACCTTCGATACGCTCGTCCGTCACCTCGAGGAGGGAATCGGCAACCGCGTCGCCGCGGGCGCTGATGAAATCGGCGAAGCTGCCTTCACCGGAAGCCGAG
Source organism: Rhodococcus sp. 5A-K4 (assembly GCF_046097995.1). Classification (NCBI taxonomy): domain Bacteria; kingdom Bacillati; phylum Actinomycetota; class Actinomycetes; order Mycobacteriales; family Nocardiaceae; genus Rhodococcus; species Rhodococcus sp. 5A-K4. Next base: position 356,538 of record NZ_JBJURM010000001.1, on the reverse strand, counting down.
AATTCCTGCCAGTACGGCTCGAGCTTTGCCACGAAAGCCGGCAGAAGCGCGGTGACGGCGTCCGGCACGATGGACGGGCTCACCTTCTTGACCGCGCCGTAGCCACCCTTGAGAGCCAGCCCTGAGGCCCCCGACTTATCCGAAACCTCTGCGTCGATCAAGGTCTGCACGTCCGCGACGACCGCGGGAACCCGTGATTCCTCGAGCAGGGTTTCGTTCAGAGCTGCAACCACTTTCGATCCCTTCATTCTTCACTGATGTTCATCAGGTCGCGCCCGAGACTATACGAAATTCGGCAGGTCTCTACTGCCGAGTATCCGATGGCAGCGCCTGGCCCTCTCCAACCACCAGTCGCGCCGGTCCGCGGGCGCGGCCAGCGTCTCGAGCAGAACCGGATCAGGCTCGACGGCACCAACAGACAAAGCGCCGTCGACGGCTGCTCCGGTGACCGCGACATCCCGGACGAACAGGCCACCCGTGCCGAGTCCGCAGGCAAACGGAAGCGTGGGCAAGGCTGCCGCGGCCGCCAGTCCCGCGGACATCCCCACAGCCGTGTCCAGCGCACTCGAGACCACCACCGGCACCCCGTAGTCCGCCAGCTGCGCCGACAGCGCCACCACAGCACGCATTCCGCCCAGCGGCGGCACCTTCACGACGGCTACGTCCGCTCCCCCGGCTCGTACGACGCGCAACGGGTCCTCCGCACGGCGAATGCTCTCGTCGGCAGCGATCCGCACACCGGTCCCCGCGGCGCGGACGCTGACCAGTTCCTCGACGCTTGCACACGGCTGCTCCGCGTATTCGAGTTCACCGTCTTCGGTGATCGCTCGCAAAGCCGTGATCGCCTCGTCCACACTCCAACCGCCGTTGGCGTCGACGCGCACGTTCGGGATGTGCCGACGCACCTCGTTCACCCGGGCGACGTCCTGCGCCAACGACTGCCCCTTCTCGGCGACCTTGACCTTGGCGGTCCGGGCCCCGGGGAAGCGCTCCAACAATTGCGGAACGGCAGAGGCGTCGATCGCCGGCACGGTGGCGTTGACGGGAACGGCGTGACGAAGCGCAGGCGGCGGACCCAGCCACGCCGCCTCGATCCCGGCGAGCAGCCACTGCGACGCCTCGTCGTCGTCGTACTCGACGAAGGGTGCGAATTCTCCCCACCCGGCCGGGCCACGAACGAGCAGAGCCTCACGAGTCGTGATGCCGCGAAAGCGAACTCGCATCGGCAGCGCGAGCACCACGGCGTCCGAGATCAGATCGTCGAACGAGGGGAACATGTCAGGGCTGTCCTGGAAGCAGTTCGATCATGAGCGCCTCACCGTCGGCGAGGAGCTTGCCGTCGAGGTCGGTCAGGCGTGCGCTGACAAAGGTCTTGCGACCCTCGACCCGATCCACCTTCCCTTCGATCACCAGTTGCGTGTTGAGCGGAGTGATCGCACGGTAGTTGATGTGGAGGTAGCCGGTCCGGGAAATCGGACGACCACCCGCGTGGACCGTCATCCCGAAGACGTCGTCGAACAGCAAGGGCAGGACGCCGCCGTGAGCGGCACCGTTGCCGCCCAGGTGGTAGCGGCGGAAGACGCCGGTACTGCGGACTCCTTCGGTGTCGAACTTCTCGACCATCCACGGGAGCATGAGGAGGCTGCCGCGTCCGGGCAGTTGGATGTTCGAGCCCGCGGGCGACTTGCCCTCCGGCACCTCGTACGGAGTCAACCGATCGGCAAGCTCCTCGGCCTGCGTAGCGATGTCAGCGAGTACGTCGTCGGGAACATTGGTCGAGACGGCAAGGTCCTGCAACCTGCGCATCGCTTCGACGAAGCGGCCGAAGTCCGGACCTGCAGGAGTGTGCCGGAACCGTGGAAATCCGCCCCGCTTCTCACCGTCTGTGACGATCTCCGTGCCGTCTGCGGTTTGTTCGCTCATGACCTGCACGTTAGCGCGCCCGGGAACGTGTTCTACCTCAGGCATCCGTTAGACACGCGAGGCGTGCCTCTATCGTGACTGAGGTGACCTTCAACCCGCAGCTCTGGCGCCCTGTTCCCGGATTCGAGAACCTCACCGACATCACGTACCACCGGCACGTCAGTCAAGGCACCGTTCGCGTCGCCTTCGACCGACCGGAAGTACGTAATGCGTTCCGCCCGCACACCGTCGACGAGTTGTACCGCGCGCTCGATCACGCCCGTATGACCTCCGACGTGGGAGCGGTCCTGCTCACCGGCAACGGACCGAGCGAGAAGGACGGCGGCTGGGCGTTCTGCTCGGGCGGAGACCAGCGCATCCGTGGCCGCAGCGGCTACCAGTACGCCGAAGGTGAAACGGCGGACACCGTCGACAAAGCACGCGCCGGACGCCTTCACATCCTCGAGGTCCAGCGCCTGATCCGCTTCATGCCGAAGGTCGTGATCTGCCTGGTCAATGGTTGGGCTGCGGGCGGCGGTCACAGCCTGCACGTGGTGTGCGACCTGACACTCGCCAGCCGCGAGCACGCACGGTTCAAGCAGACCGACGCCGACGTCGGAAGCTTCGACGGCGGCTACGGCAGCGCCTATCTGGCAAAGATGGTGGGCCAGAAGTTCGCTCGCGAGATCTTCTTCCTGGGTGAGACGTACACCGCCGAGGAAATGCATCAGATGGGCGCGGTCAACAAGGTTGTCGACCACGCGGAACTCGAAAACGTCGCGATCGACTGGGCAGGCAAGATCAACGGCAAGTCGCCGCAGGCACAGCGGATGCTCAAGTACGCGTTCAACCTGCAGGACGACGGGTTGGTCGGCCAGCAGCTGTTCGCCGGTGAGGCAACACGTTTGGCGTACATGACCGACGAGGCCGTCGAGGGTCGCGACTCGTTCCTCGAAAAGCGTGATCCCGATTGGTCACCATATCCCTGGTACTTCTGAGACAGTAGGTGCGAGAGGGAGGTCGGACGTGGAGATTCTGAGTAGCCGTACGATATTGCGCCCGAGCGAGTACGAACGAACGCTGAGCTTCTACCGAGACACCCTCGGTCTGGCGATCGCTCGTGAATATCCCGGCGGCACAGTCTTCTTCGCCGGCCAAGGGCTGATCGAAGTCGCAGCGCACGGCGGCACCGGCGAAGGTGGCTTTCGCGGCGCGATCTGGCTGCAGGTCCGTGACCTCACTGCCGCTCAGACCGAACTGGTTCTCGCCGGAGTCAAGATCGCCCGCGAGGCCAGGCAAGAACCGTGGGGTCTGCACGAGATGTGGATCGCCGACCCCGACGGGACACCGATCGTGATGGTGCAGATCCCGGAGGACCATCCGATCCGACGCGATTCCCGGCCACCGTCCGCGTAGTCGAGACACAGCTGTAGCCGAGCAGTGACAGATGCCCGCCACGACTTTCGTGGCGGGCATCTGTCGGTTCTTCGCAGAGATCAGTTGCGCGTGCTCAGCGCCTGAGAGATCTGATCTGTCTGGGCCTGACCCTCGAGCAGTTGGCGAACCAACCACAGCCGCAGCACCTTTGCCACCGATGCGGCCAGGAAGAGTGCGGCACCGACCACTGTCAGGGCGAGGAAAACCACGGTGAGGATCTGGTACGACACCAGATCCCGCAGGTCCGAGAGCGTCAGCGAAGAGATGTAGACGACGAAGGCGCCGACGACTCCGACGACCATGAGCACCAGGCCGGCGATGCGCGTCGCCGCGTCGCCGCCTGCCTGCTTCTTGTCCAGCTGCAACTCTGCGATGTTCTTCTTGAATTCCTCACGGCGATCTTCGGCGAGAGTAGTCATCGTCATCCTCCTAGATAACTGGTAGAAAGTTCGTTTTCGATGTCGAGGGGATCGCCGGTCTTCACGACGCGTCCCTGCAACATGAGTGCGGCCGAGGTCGCGATGGGCAGCACCGCTCGTGCGAACTGCTCGGCGACGAGAATGGAAATGCCTTCGGCTGCAAGCGAGCCGACGACGTCGTACATCTGCGAGACGATTCGCGGTGCGAGACCCATCGACAGCTCGTCGAGCAGGAGCACCGTCGGGTGAGTGCCGAGCGCCCGTGACAGCGCCAGCATCTGCTGCTCGCCGCCGGACATCGATCCGGCCAACTGCCCGCGCCGCTCCCCCAGGATCGGGAACCTGCTGTACGCAACCTCTTCGAGTTCGGCCAACCCGACGCCCGTTCCCGTGGCGATCCACAGATTTTCGCGCACGGTCAGGTTTGCGAAGATCCCGCGTCCCTCGGGGATGGAGCAGACGCCCAGCCTCGCCAACTCCGAAGGCTCGACGCCGTTCACGACCTGGCCCGCGAGCCGGAACTCGCCGCGGGTGACCGGCAGGACGCCTGAGCAGATCTTGAGCGTCGACGTCTTGCCACCACCGTTGGGTCCGAGCAGCGCCACCACTGCGCCCGGTTCGAGTACCAGATCCACCCCGTGCAGAACCTCGATGGATCCGTAACCGGCACGGACACCGGACAGTTCGAGCAACGGTTCGGCGCGGTCGGGGCTGCGTATGCCCTCGTCGATTTTCGCATCGCCAATTTTCGCTGAAGTCATACCGCCTCCTCCTCGGTCCCGATGTAGGCCGCGATCACTTCCGGATCCGTCCGGATCTTCTCCGGATCGCCCGATGCGAGGACTGCGCCGTAGTCGAGCACGTGAATGGTCGAGCACACCTTCATCACCAGCGGAATGTCGTGCTCCACCAGACAGATTCCGAGTCCACCCGCCGCCAGCTCGGTGAGCATCTCGGCAAAGACCTCGGTTTCCTGCTCGGTCTGGCCCGAGGCCGGTTCGTCGAGCAGCAGCACTCGCGGGTCGGTCATGAGCGCCCGTGCAACTTCGACTACGCGGGCGCGTCCGGTGGGGATGTCCGCGACGTCCTTGTCCGCGACATCCGTCAGCCCGGTCAGCTCCAGCAGACGATCCGTCTCGCTGTCCACGTCGATCTTGTTGCGGCCGTTCGCCTTGTGGATGTCTCCCGCGACACGCAGGTTGTCACGCACCGACAGCGAGACGAACAGTTCGAGCCGCTGGAAGGTACGCGCAAGCCCGCGACCTGCCCGCTTGTGCGGCGGCAGCTTCGTCACGTCGACGCCGCCGAGGAACACCTGACCGGACGTGGGTTTCTGCAGCCCGGTGATGGTGTTGAAGAGCGTCGTCTTGCCCGCACCATTCGGTCCGATCAGTCCCGTCACGGTTCCGGGTTGCACGGTGAGCGAAACGTCCTTGACCGCGACGTGCCCACCGAAACGAACGCTCACACCGCGTGTTTCGAGAAGAGGTGTGTCAGACATGGGCGGTCAACTCCTTCGGCGAGCCGCCCTGGTACTGAGGAATCCCCAGTTCGCGGTCGATCTCGTCACGGATCTCGGGGCTGTACGGGACGTCGATCCCGACGTCTTCGGGAACGACTGTCGCCTTGGCGGCCAATTCTTCCGGAGTGAGAACCGCACGGGGCATGACCATCTCGCCGATCACGGGCAGCATGAACACCACCGCGATCGTGATGGACGCGAACCACCAGTTGCCGAGTACGCCGGTCAGAGCAAGGACGTAGGTCAGTAGAACGACTGCGGCGCCGCCGATCAGAACCGGCCTGGCATCGGTGAGCCGACGGTATCCCTCGATCACGCTGTGCACGGTGCCACTGGGGTTCGCGCCGACACCGATGCCGATCAGGGCCGGGCTGACGGCCGCGATGTTGCCCAGCAGCAGCCACATTCCCTCCAACTCCGGTTGCGCCGAAGCCAGATTGGTGAACGAGACCATGATGACGGCAAAGCCGATTCCGGCCATGAGCCCACCGAACAGCGCGCCGGTGACGTATCCGATGCCCGCGACGACGGTCAGCATGAGCAGCGAGAGGCTGACCATGATGGCAAAGCTCTCGCCCGAGACCGAACCCATCGCGCTCGACATCAGAATGCCGCCGAGACCGGCGATCCCCGAAGAGATCATGAAGACGCTCAGCTTGAGCCGAACCAGGCTCTGGCCGAGCATGGCCGAACCGGCCGGGCTGTCCTTCATCGCAGCGAGACGGCGCCCGTAGCCGCTGTTACGCAACGCGATGACGCCGACGCCGAGTACCGAGAACAGCGCGGTCACGGTCATCAGGAACACCGTCTCGTTGCTCAGATCGAGCGGGCCGATCTTCAGCGGAGGGATAGCGATGTTGCCGTCTTTGAACAGCGAATACTTCATGCCGAACATCTCGTGTTCGGTGGTGTCGCGAAGGACCATGTTGGAGAGGAACACTCCGAATGCCATGGTCGCAAGCGCGAGATACAGCCCTCGAAGTCGCAGCGCCGGCAGGGCGACGAGGCCACCGATCACTGCGGTGACGAGGACTCCGACGACGATGCCCCACAGGTTGAGGTGCGCAGCCAACCCGGAACCGGAGATCCCGAAGTGGAAGGCCACGATGGTAGCGATAGCGCCGAAAGATACCGGCGCCAAGTTCAATTCACCCGCGTAGCCGGTGAGGAGTGTGAGCGAGAGCGCGATGATCGCGAAAGTCATTCCGATGGTCAGTGTCGTGACCGCCGACGTCACCATCAGCAGACGGATCAGGTACACGATGACGATCAGTGCCACGCCCCAGACGACGGCCATGCGCACGCTCGGGACGTGGTACCGCTCACGGGTGCGAGTGACCGCACCGCGCAGGCGGTCCTGAGGTAGGACGATGAGTACGACGAACAGCGCGATCATCGGTAGGGAGACACGGAAATTCGACGTCCAACTCCAACTGGTCGGGAAGTACGCCAATACGTACGTACCGGCAAGCCCGAGAACCACGGCACCGACAAACGTGCGCGGGATGCTGCGCAACCGACCGAACATGGCCGCGGCAAACGCGTCGATCACCAAGAGCGTCAACATGTTCGCCTCGAGTGTGCCGCCACTGATCGGGGTGATCAGGATGCCGGCCAGGACTGCGAGCGTCGAACCCATCGCCCAGGACAGTGCCGCGAGACGCTCCGGATTGTGGCCGTTGAGGCGCAGTAGTTCCGGATCGTCGACGACGCCGCGCATCGCAACACCGGCACGGGTGCGCGTGAAAAGAATACGCAGACCGACGGCGATAGCGATCGCAACGAGGATGCAGATCAGCTCGTGGTAGCGGATGCTCGCGCCGAACACCGTGATCTTGGACTGGTCACCGAAGAACATCTGCATCGTTCGGGCGGTCTCGGGATGCCAGAACCAGTGAGAAATCGAGAGCATTCCGAGCAGGATCGATACCGTCACAACGATTTTGGTGACCTCGGCGGTATCGCGTAGCCCCTTCATGATCAGGACGTAGAGGCCGAGACCCATCAGCGGACCGACCAGGACCAACGAGATCAGCAAGGCAACGACAGTGGGAAGTTCCCAGCCGTAGCGCAACTGCCAGTAGATGAACGCACCGAGCATTGCCTGTGCACCGTGCGCGAAGTTGAAGATGCCTGACGTGTTGTACGTGAGTACCAGCCCGGAGGCGGCGATCGCGTACACCGATCCCAGGACCAGGCCCAGGATCGTGAAAGTGACAAAAGTGTTCATGGCTGAACCCTCGTTAGGGACTCGGGCGGCGGTTGGCGCTCGCCGCCCGAGTCGGAAGAATCAGGACTGCGGCTTGATGACGTTGGCGTTCTGGTACTTCGTCGAGACGCGGTCAGCGCCGAGCTCGGTTCCCCAGGTGCTCTTGTCGGTCGCGACGAGGTACTTGGGGTCGCACTTGAATTCGCCCGCGGTGGACGGGAACGCCTGCGAGTAGGTACTGCCCTTCAGCGAGGTCATGAGTCCGCAGGTGGCCGGCATGTTCTTGCCGGGATCGGTGGCGGCATGCAATCCGCCGCCGTCCCACTCGTGAATGTTCGAGAGTTCGTCGACCATGCACTGACGCGTCAGATCGCTGCCGCACTCGTCCGCGGCGGCCGCCCACAGCAGGAACGACGACGCCGCCTGCATACCGAGAAGCGCAGTCTTGCCACCCTGCTCGGAAACCAGATCCACGTACTTCTTCACTGCAGGCACCTTGTCCGCGTTCTCGAGCATCTGGAAGGTCATGCCCGCGTTGAGGTTGTCGAGCAGTCCGGTGTCCTTGTTCCAATCGGAGACGGTCGCGCCGTACCAGGTGGCTTCACCGAAGAAGATGGGATCGATCCCGACCTGGTCGAGGGCCTTCACGAAGTTCAGCTCCGACGGGCTTGCCGATCGTGACGTCCAGATTCCCTTCGCACCGCACTCCTTGTACTTCTCGGCAAACGGCACGTAGCTCGATTCGCCCTCGTAGTTGAGTGTGACGCCGCAATCCTTGAGCTTGAAGCCCGCAGCCTCGGCGATCGAACGAATCTTCGTGGTGGAGCTGATGATCGTGGGCATCGTGCTGTTGACGACGTCGAAGTCGTTCACCAGATCGGGATGCATCTCGGCCATCTGGAACCACTGCGAACCGTTCGCGTAGTCGACGGGGAACGGGACTCCCTGGAACGTCATGGGTCCGTTCGCGGCGTCCGGCGAGACGGTGAAGCCTGGCACTGACACCAGGTTGCACGCGACACGCGTCTGCTCGGCGGTCTGATCCATCGCGAAGCCGTAGCCGACCATCATGAACTGACTCGCGCACGCTTCCTGCATGACCGAGTTGGCCTGCGTCATCGCGGCGTCGTAGTCGGTACCGACGACCTTGCGGCCGTTGATACCGCCTTGATCGTTGCACCACGAGATGAGCGCGTTCACCGCATCGCTCATTTCCTTGTTCAGCCCGGGAGACTTCACGTACCCGCGGTCGTCACCGAACCCGATCTTGATCTCGGTGTCGCTGACGCCTTGATCGGTTGCGCCGGTGGCATCGCCTTCGCCACACGGCGAATCGAGGGTGCCGAACTTCGCGTCGGATGTGCTCGACGCAAGATCGGCGCTGACGCCTGGTCCGCCGACAGCGACGGCGTAGGGATCGTCACCACGATTCGATGCGCAGGCTGATGCCAGAACGGCGGTCGCTGCGAGTGCCACGATCAGCTTCGTGGACTTGTTGGGCTTCACGGTCGGAGCTCTCCTTCTCACTGACAGACACCGAGATACAGAGGTGAAACCCCTGTTCCGGTGCGCTCGGTGCCCGTAGGTAATCAGCGTTTAAAACGGTCCGAATGTGCCTTCCCGGTGAGTGAGACCAAAAAGTGAGGTCCCACACAGGGTTCGGATTTCGTGGCGCTGAACACATCGCGAACGGCAGCGCCGCAGCCCACGCGCGGGGACGTACTCCACGGAGGCCCTGTTCGCATCCCGTTCGCTGTACTTTTACGCGTTCGATACGCACAATTCACGTTGTGACCGCAGAGCTCGTAATCCTCCTGGTGGTAGTTGTCACCGCCCTCGCGTTCGATTTCACGAATGGTTTTCACGACACGGGTAACGCAATGGCCACCTCCATCGCGACCGGTGCACTCAAGCCCAAAGTTGCGGTCACACTTTCCGCGATCCTGAACCTGGTCGGTGCGTTCCTGTCCGTCGAGGTCGCCGCGACGGTAGCCAAAGGTGTCGTCAACCTCGGCGCGGTCAGTGGGCAGGATCTGCTGCTGATCGTGTTCGCCGGTCTTGTCGGCGGAATCATCTGGAACCTGGCGACCTGGCTTCTCGGATTGCCGTCGAGCTCCTCGCACGCGCTGTTCGGCGGATTGATCGGCGCCGCGATCGCCTCCATCGGTATGGGCGGAGTCGAGTGGGGCGGAGTGCTGACCAAGGTCGTCGTCCCCGCGATCCTCGCGCCGGTCGTCGCTGCTCTGGTCGCGGGCGTCGGCACCAAGCTCGTGTACCGCATCACCGCATCCGTCAAGGAAGACGAGCGCGAGCGCGGTTTCCGTTTCGGCCAGATCGGCACCGCCTCCCTGATCTCACTTGCACACGGCACCAACGACGCCCAGAAGACGATGGGCGTCATCTTTTTGGCCCTGGTCGCTCACGGCACCATCACCGCCGAGACCGAGATGCCGTTCTGGGTGAAGTTCACCTGTGCCGTCGCGATCGCCCTCGGCACCTACCTCGGCGGTTGGCGCATCATCCGCACACTGGGCAAGGGTCTTGTCGAGATTGCCGCGCCGCAGGGTCTGGCAGCCGAAGCGTCGTCCGCCGCCATCATCCTCACGTCGAGCCACCTCGGACTCCCCCTCTCGACCACCCACGTCGCCACCGGATCGATCCTCGGTACGGGTATCGGTCGCAAGGGCGCCGAGGTCCGTTGGGGTGTCGCCGGCCGGATGGCCGCAGCCTGGCTGATCACATTGCCGTCGGCTGCCGTCGTCGGAGCTATCTGCTGGGCTCTTGCGCATCTGGTCGGCGGACTCGCCGGCGTGCTCGTCGTCTTCGCCGCGCTCATCGCTTTCGCGATCTTCATGTACATACGCTCGCGTAAGGAACCCGTGGACGCGGCGAACGTCACCGCCGAATGGGACGAGAATTCAGATGCGGCAATTGCCGAGATCCCGGCAGCCGAATCTACTCCGTCCACCGAAGCCACCCGCAACTCCTGAAAGGGGCGCAAGAGAATGCATCTACTCACCGATACCCTCGATTCGCTCTGGCAGGTAGTGGCAGTAGGACTGCTCTTCGGAGCGGGACTGCCGGCGATCTTCGCATTCGGCCTCAAGTCGCTGAGCCTGCCGAATCCCGACGGCACCGAAGGACCGACCACCCTGGGTAAAATGGGTGCGTACCTCTGTTTTGCGATCGTGCTCGTCACGATCTTCGCCGGAATTCTGTTGTTGATGAAGAACTTCTTGGCCAGCACGTTCGGAATCCACGTCTTCTGAGTGGTCGTCGCGGCACACCACTGAAACCACCGAAACGAAAATGAGGCCGAGGATTTGAGCAAGTATTCATTGCGCAGCGTGCTCGACTGGCTACGCGCCGGGTACCCCGAGGGCATCCCGGACAAGGATCATTTCGCCCTGCTCGCGGTTCTCCGTCGACGTCTGACCGACGAGGAGATCGAGCAGGTCGTTTCGATGTCCATCGAGTCCGCGCACGAGGTACCGGACCGCCACGTCGACTACGACACGATTCGCGCCATCATCGAGGGGATCCTCAACGAGGAGCCGTCCGAGGACGACGTCGATCGTGTCACCGAAAGACTGCGCGCAGGTGGGTGGCCGGTCATCGAAGACGTGGACGCCGACAACGAAGTTCGAGATGTGAGCTGACGTCATGGCTCTTCCGCCCTTCCTCACGTCGATAGTCGGCTGGTTGCGGGCCGGCTATCCCAATGGCGTCCCCGAACAGGACTACATCCCGCTCTTCGCACTCCTCACTCGCAGACTTTCCGAAGCCGAGGTCGACGCCGTCGCCGACGCGTTGATCGAGGACGGCGATCTGCCCATCGAGAAGACCGACATCCAGGTCCTCATCACGAAGATCACCAACGAGATGCCTCTCGAAACCGATGTCGACCGCGTGCGAAGCCATCTGGCTGACGGTGGTTGGCCCCTTGCCGGGCCGGACATCCGGTGAACGTTCTTCGCACACTCGCGGTTCCGCAGGGCGAGGCGGCTTTCGAGGTATTGCCTGCCGTCGCGCAGATCCTGGGCGGCGAGCACGACGCCGTGCTCCCCGTCCCGGCTGCCGACGCACGCGAGACGGCCCGACTGAGCGACGCTCTGCACCCCGATCAGCCCATCGACGACGGCGTCTCGCTGGTAGTCGCCACGTCGGGAACCACGGGAACGCCGAAGGGCGCGATGCTCGGTGCTGATGCCCTGCGTGCCAGCGGCGACGCGACCCACGAACGCCTCGGCGGCACAGGATCCTGGTTGCTCGTTCTCCCTCCGCACCACATCGCCGGTATGCAGGTTCTGCTGCGCAGTGTTCTCGCCGGAACGCAACCGGTGATCGTCGACGTCAGTGCGGGTTTCGACCCGGCAGCGCTTCCGGGCGCCGTGGCCGCGATGAGCGGACCGCGCCGCTACACCTCCTTGGTGCCGACGCAGTTGGTCAAGGCGCTCGGTGATCGCGCCGCGGTCGAGGCGTTGGCGTCACTCGACGCGGTTCTGCTCGGCGGCGCTGCGACTCCCGCGCCGGTACTCGCGCAGGCCACCGAAGCGGGCATCACCGTCGTCCGCACCTACGGGATGAGTGAAACCTCCGGCGGTTGCGTCTACGACGGAATCCCGTTGTCCGGAGCGCAGATTCGTATCGACGACGGGCGAGTGCTGCTGGGCGGACCGATGCTCGCGTCCGGGTACCGGGGGCTTCCCGACCACCCCGCTTTCGCCGAGCCCGGTTGGTTCCGGACCGACGACGCCGGAGCGGTGGTCGACGGAGTCCTGCGCATCAGCGGCCGGTTGGACGAGGCAATCTCCACCGGCGGGCTGACCGTCGTACCGCAGGTGGTCGAGGCCGCGTTGGCCGATCACCCGGCCGTTCGCGAGTGCGCGGTGATCGGCATCGAGGACCAGCGGCTGGGGCAGCGGGTGGTGGCCGTGGTCGTACCCGAGGGCGAAGCTCCCACGCTCGATGAACTACGCGCACATGCTCAGCGGACACTCGACGTCACCGCGGCGCCGCGCGAGCTGTTCGTCGTGGACGCACTGCCGCTCCGGGGGCCGGGCAAGCTCGACCGCGCCGCCCTGGTGGCTCGGTTCAGCTAGCAGCCGCAGCACGATTGTTCAGCCGCAGGCCTGATCAGCGCCGCGGCTGCACAATCAGCGCGCGGCTCCGCGGAGGCAAGCCCGCTCGAACCTTTCGCGGACACGTTCGAAGTCGCGAAGATCCGCCCATACCCACCGGAACACCTCGAACCCCGCGTCCCGGATCGCGTCCTCCCGCAGTTTCTCGCGCTCTACCGCCCTCCCCGGATTGTCGCCGCGATACTTGACCATCCCGTCGAACTCGCCCACCACACCGTGCTCTTTCCAGAAGAAATCGACTCTCCCGATGAACCGGCCACCGTGACGGATCTCGTGCTGCAGGGTCGGCATCGGCCAACCGTCGTCGCGCATGCGTACCCGGCTGATGGACTCCCCCGGACTCTCGGCACCTGGTTCGATGAACGTCGCCGCCACTCGAGCGCGACTCATCCCCAGCCGTCCGCGCGCATGATCGAGCGAAGCGTCGACGTCCTCACGCCTCATCCCACGTCGCAGGGCGCAATCACCGATCACCACGGCGGTCTCGAACGGCGTCGTCCGTGCGAGGTCGACGAACGTTCGCGCAAGCGACGTGGTTGCGACGCCGTCGATCAGCGCGACCTCCTCGGCCGGGACCACTGCCGGATGAAGATGCAAGGTTTGACTCTTCCGCCCACCCGAGCATCGGCTACGCGTCAGATGCACGGTGTCCAATCGCAATCCGCCGCAATCCAATCCGTGCATGACCGCTGCCGAAGCGTGGCTCACGATTGCGCCTGGTCCACAGCTTTCGGTGGCTACCATGACAGCGCAGCGGTGGCGTGCTCTCGCATCGAGTTCGCGGAAGTGATCGGCGCGCATGTAGATCCCCGCTGCGATTCGGTGCAGCTCGCCGCGCCTGACCGCTCGCTGCAACTGCGCGTCGCTGGTGCCGTCGCGGTGAGCCTGTGCCCGCGTGAGAATCTCCATGCAGCGAGCGTGATGCCGCCGCGCCCGCACACCGACAAGCAAGATCCGTCTGGGGATTGTTTGCCGGTTGTGGAGCACCGACCTCGCGCGCTGTGCAAGTAACCGCAAGTTCCACGCAAGGTCCATGCAAGATCGATCTGCCAAGCTTCATCCCATGAACCACACAGCTTCGCCTCTTGCCATCGAGGCCGACGGACTCGTCAAGAAGTTCGGCGAGCACCGCGCGGTCGACGGCGTCAGCCTCACCGTCCCCACCGGCTCGGTGTTCGGCGTCCTCGGGCCGAACGGCGCCGGCAAGACCACCACTGTCCGCATGCTCGCCACCCTCCTTCGCCCCGACGGCGGTGAGGCGCGCATCTTCGGTCACGACGTCAGCCGTGAACCCACCGCGGTCCGCTCCCTGATCGGCGTCACCGGGCAGTACGCCTCCGTCGACGAGGATCTGACCGCGACCGAGAACCTCGTGATCTTCTCCCGGTTGCTCGGCCTGAGCCGCCGCGATGCGCGCACCAAGTCCCTCGAACTCCTCGAGGAGTTCGACCTGGTCGAGGCCGCGACCAAACCGCTGAAGAACTTCTCCGGCGGTATGCGTCGGCGCCTGGATCTGGCGGCCAGCCTGATCGCTCGCCCGCCGCTCCTGTTCCTCGACGAGCCCACCACCGGCCTGGATCCGCGCACCCGCGCTCAGATGTGGGTGACCATCCGGCGACTCGTCGCCGAGGGCTCGACGGTGTTGCTCACCACGCAGTACCTCGACGAGGCCGATCAGTTGGCCGATCGCATCGCAGTGATCGACCGAGGTCGCGTGATCGCCAACGGCACCGCCGACGAACTCAAGGCTTCGGTCGGGATCTCCTCCCTCCAACTCAAGTTGGTCGACCGTGACCGAACCGAGGAAGCTCGTTCGCTCATCGCGGCTGCGCTGAGCGTCGAGGTGGGTGTCACCCCCGAAGTCGGGCGGATCACCGCACCACTGAGCGACCCGTCGATCACTGCGGACCTGTTGATCCGTCTGCGTGAGCAAGGAATTGCCGTCGACGAGATCAACGTACAGAAACCCAGCCTGGACGAAGTGTTCCTGACCATTACCGGGCACCAGCCCGAAGACGGTGGACGCAACGACGCCCAGTCCGACAACGACTCCGATCGGAGCGTCGCATGACAACCACCCTCACAAAACCCCGGTCGCCGATAGCCCAGCCGGATGCCGCACCCCGCCGCATCAGCCTGCAGCAGAGCTTCGCGAACACGTTCACGATGGCGTACCGCGGAATTCTCAAGATCAAGCACAACCCCGAGCAACTTTTCGACGTCGTCATCCAGCCGATCATCTTCACGTTGATGTTCACGTACATCTTCGGCGGCGCGATCGCCGGTGACGTGACGGCATATCTGCCGACGATCATCCCCGGCATCCTCGTCCAGACCGTCATCACCGGTTCCATCGTCACGGGCACTCAGCTTCGTGAGGACATGGACAAGGGCGTGTTCGACCGCTTCAAATCCCTTCCCATCGCTCGTATCGCCCCGCTGTCCGGCGCATTGCTCGCCGACGTCGTGCGCTACGGCATCGCAACGACCATCACGTTCATCGTCGGTTTCGCGATGGGTTACCGCCCCGCAGGCGGCGTGGTCGGCATTCTGTCTGCCGCGATCCTGGTCATGGTGTGCGCATTCTCCATCAGCTGGATCTTCGCTCTCATGGGCGTGCTGATGAACAAAGCGTCCACGGTGCAGGGTGTTTCGATGCTCGTGCTGTTCCCGCTGACGTTCCTGTCGAATGCGTTCGTCGATCCTGCCACCATGCCGAGTTGGCTTCAGAAGTTCGTGAACGTCAATCCGGTCTCACACTTGGTGACCGCAGTTCGCGAGCTGGCCAACGACGGTCACTTCGGTATCCACGTCGTGTGGTCGTTGGTCGGCGCCGCGGTGATCGTTGCCGTCATGGCACCCCTGACCGTCCGGATGTACATGCGCAAGACATAAGTCCCGCAACATCGTCCAGACCTAATCCAGCACCGGTCCGCGAAGCGCAGCCAACACTGCTTCGCGGACCGCTCTGCGTGAGTAGCCCGACACCTTCTCGGTTTCCACAGACCACCTGTCGGCTCCCACCACACCGACAGCGAAGTCGGAGAGACGCGCATGGTGGAGCGAGACGAAGTCCTGTCTCCCCGGCATTTTCAACGACAGAGCCATCAGTTCGACCCCTCGATCGATGTTGCCCGTGACAAGATCGAACGACCCGATCGCCGACGCCAAGGAACCCGCGAGCGGCAGGTCCGCATAACCCTTGGGATCGAACTTGAGAGCACTCGAATCCTTCATCTGCAGAACACGACTTGCCACGAGTTCATGTCGGCCGTGAACGACGTGAGCACACACGGCCGCAGCACCGAGCAGAACGACGAAGGGATCACCGAAGATGTTCTCGATCGCAGAGCCCAACAACTCCAGTGCTTCTCGATACCTGGCCAACCCTTCTTCGACTCGGCCGTCCGCGAGATCCGCCTCGGCGATGCTCGCCATCAGCGCCGCGCGCCGTTGATCGGTTTCGATGGCACCGGTCCCACCCGAGTGCGCCAAGGCCGGACGTGCCCGATCGAGAAGTGTTCGCCCGCCGGCGGTGTCACCGGATGCGATCATTGCTCCGGCTTGAAAGCAGATGAGCTGCATCGCCTCGTCACGTGCACCGAGGCGTTCCATCGACGCCGCCGCAATCGCGTAGAACTCGATGGCCTCGCCATATCGCGCGGATTGGCTGTGGACCGACCCGACATGCTGGGCCGCCATCGCCAGGCCCCACTCGTCACCGGCATTGGTCGCGTAATCGAACAACGCTTCCCCGTCCAGCAAAGCGCCCCGCAGATCCCCGATGTTCTCGCGCATATTCGAACGCGCGGACAGCGCAGCCATTCGGGTCTCGGGGTCGGAACTGCGAACGCCTTCCGCAACCAAACGCGCAAGTCTGTGGTTGGCGATCCCACTCGTGGTCAGCTTGATCAGAAATGCGAACAACGGACCGAGATCATCGCGCTCACGCAACAGCTTTCGAAGACGAACCCGCGCGCGGGCATGGTTTCGATCGGTCTCCGCGAAAAACAGATGCATCGCCACCAGAATGAACGTCGCGCCCACCAATTCTGCATTTACATCGCGTAGATCGTTGTCCGCGGTCGCCCCGACGATCTTCGACGCCCAGTTCGAGACTTCCGAATTCGATCCTCGTACGGCCCACAGAATCGCGAGGACGGGAAAGACGTTGGCTACGGTGACCGCGTCGCCGCGCTCCACGGCCCAGCGAAGAACCGCGAGAAGGTTGTCGTGCTCGGCGTCGAGGTCGGCAATCAGGCGCAGCTGATCCGTGCGTGCACGCACGACGGCGTCCTCGGCGATCGCGATTGCCCAGACATCCAGGCGCCGGATCACTTCCGGCCCCTCTCCGGACGCGGCGAGCTGCTCCTCGCCGTATTCACGGACCGTCTCGAGCATGTAGTACCGAAGCTCACCCTGCCCGTCGCTGACGGAAAGAAGTGACTGATTGACCAGCGCTTCGACAGCGCCGGCCACATCGTTCAACTCTCCCCACCCGGCAACGGCCTGCGCCGAGGAAAGCGTGAAACCTGCTGGGAATCGGCACAACCGACGCAGCGCAATCTGATCACCGCTGCCCAACAGATTCCAGCTCCAGTCGATCACCGCGTGCAGAGTTCGATGCCGATCTGGAGACGTCGGATCATCGGAGCGCAACAACGCGAACCGATCTCGAAGTCTCGAACCGATTTCGTCGACGCTCATCGTGCGGACCCGGGCAGCCGCGAGCTCGATCGCCAACGGGAGTCCGTCGAGCGTCGTACACAGCTTGACGACCGCATCGACGTCCAGATGAACGGACGGCCGCACCGCACGGGCTCTCGCCGAGAAGAGCTCGACTGCCGAGCCGGTTCCGTCGTCGATCGCCAACGGCGGCAACGGGTACACCGCCTCGGCACTGATCATGAGCGGCGAACGACTGGTGGTCAGTACCGTCAGCTGACGACCGGCCGCGATCATCTCGGCCACGATCTCCGAACACGCGCCGATCACGTGCTCGCAATTGTCGAGGATGAGCAACATCGGACCGGCGGACAACGCCTCTTTGAGTCGCTCTCGCGCCGAATGCGTCCGGCCGACGGTCAATTTGCCTGGCGCCAGATCGGATTCGCTGATTCCGAGGGTGCCGCCGATGGCCGCGATGACATCTTCACTGCTGCGCAACGACGCCAACTCCACGAGTACCACCGCGACGCCAGGCTGGTTCACGGATCCGCGCAGGCCCAATTCGTGTGCGAGACGGGTTTTTCCGGCGCCACCAGGTCCGAGAATGGTGACCACACGTGAGCGAGCCAGCAAGGATTCGATCTGGTCGATGTCGCTGTCGCGACCGAGCAAGGTGTTGGGGGCAGCGCGTAGACCGATCGCCCGCGCAGCTCGCGGTGTTGCCGCAGGTGCCCCGAGAAGTTCCGCGTTCAGAGCCACCAGTGCGGGTGACGGATCAGCGCCCAGGCGATTGGCGAGGTGGTTGCGGAACTCCGCGAATACTTCGAGTGCCTCGTTGACTCGGCCGGCTCCGGCGAGCGCACGCATCAACGCTTCGGCCGCTGTGTCGTCGAACGGGCTCGACAGATGGCGTCCGCGCACCAGTGGAATGGCGGCCGCGTACTCCCCCAACGTGAGCAAAGCGTCGATCTGCACCGTCTCCAGTTCGTCGTACACGCGGCCCGCGTCGAGCGCCAGACGATCTGCGACGTCGCCGACCACGTCGCTGCCGGGGGTACCGCGCCACAGGCGCAGCGCCGCGGTCGTGAGGGCGAGTGCCTCGGACGCGTCAGCGCCGCCGGCGCGCAGACGACGGACGGCGTCCGCTGCCCGGGCCAGGTCGACACGCTCCCGCGCGAGAGTGAGCCGGTATCCGGCCGCCGTGACTTCGAGCGACCCGTCCGGAAGTGCAGATCGCAGGCGCGAGACCTGAGTGTGGAGGGCGTTCATCGGTGAGCGCGGCGGCTCCAGCCCCCAGACGTCGTCGATCAGGCTCTGCGCAGTACGGGGCTCACCCGGATTGCGAGCCAGCGCAACCAGCAGAGTTCGAGCTCGCGGACCCGGCAACGGAACCAGACGATCGCCCACTTTGGTCGAAATGGGTCCGAGCAAGGCAATGTCTGCCGGGTCTTCGCCCGACTGCGCGTACCTGGCGCGCTCACTCACGTCTCGAGTCATGTGCTGATCCACCGCGTTCGATCGTATTGCACAGTGCAAAGATCGTTGTATGGCAACAGCTGCTCAATGGATCGAAGGCGCGAGGCCGCGCACACTCCCGAACGCGATTGCGCCCGTGCTGGTCGGCACCGGAGCCGCGGCGTCCCTGGACCTCGCAGTGTGGTGGAAGGCGCTCCTGGCACTGATCGTCTCCTTGGCCTTGATCGTCGGGGTGAATTTCGCGAACGACTACTCCGACGGAATCCGCGGAACGGACGACGACCGCGTCGGGCCACTGCGCTTGGTCGGATCGAAGTTGGTCAGTCCCGGAGCTGTGAAGGCCGCAGCGATCAGCTGCTTCACCGTTGCCGCGGTAGCCGGGTTCGTTCTGGCGGCGACCACAGCCTGGTGGCTGGTTGCGGTCGGCGTGTTCTGCATCATCGGTGCCTGGTTCTACACCGGCGGCAAGAAGCCGTACGGATACAGCGGGTTCGGCGAGATCGCCGTGTTCATCTTCTTCGGGCTGATCGCAGTGCTGGGAACTCAATTCGTACAGGCCGAACGGGTGGATCTGGCCGGGCTGGCCGGCGCGATCGCCATCGGCTCGTTCTCGAGCGCGGTGCTCGTTGCCAACAATCTTCGAGACATCCCGACCGACACCGAGTCCGGAAAGATCACTCTCGCAGTCCGGCTCGGCGACGCGAAGACCCGCACGCTGCACGTGATCCTGCTGGCCGTCCCGTTCGTCGCGACCTTGCTGCTGATCCTGCGTACTCCGTGGGCATTGCTCGGATTGCTGGCGTTGCCACTGGCAATCCGAGCCAACGCCCCACTGCGTTCCGGCGGTCAGGGTATGGCCCTGATCCCCGCGTTGCGCGACACCGGACTCGCCATGCTCGTCTGGGGTGCCGCGACCGCAGTTGCGCTCAGTCTCGCCTGAACGTCGACGGACTCAACGGTTGTCGGGGACGAACGCGCTGAGCAGAAAGTTCACGATCGAGATGATCAGCGCGCCCCAGACTGCCGTCCAGAAGCCGTCGACCGTCAAGCCGTAGGACGTACCGGACGAGATCCACGCCGTCAGCATCAGCATCAGGGCGTTGATCACCAGCGTGAACAGTCCGAGGGTCAGGATGAGCAGCGGTAGTGAGAGAAGCTGCACTACCGGCTTGATGAAGGCGTTGACCACCGTGAAGATCAAAGCGATCACCGCGATCACGAGAACCGTGCCCCAGGTGCCGTTGTCGTGGTTGGCGATCGTGATGCCGGTGACCCACGCCGACGCCAGCCAGATGGCTATGCCGTTGATGATGAGACGTGCCAGAAATGTCATGTCTGAATGCTGGCACATCCCGCCCCGTGCATGCGGAGCCGTGCCGAATCTAGGCGGCGCGATTCATCTTCGCTTCCAAGCGCTCACGGATCACCGACATCGTGACCTGCGTTTCGAGGGCCTGACGGGTAGGCCCGTCGGCGACACGCAGGATGCCGAGCAGAATGTGTTCGGCACCGATTCGATTGTCCTTGTGCGCGAGCGCTTCACGAAGCGAGAGTTCCAACACCTTCTTGGAGTCCTTCTCGAATCGTGAACGAGGGAACCCAAATCGACTCTTGCGAGAAGTGTCGACGCCGTCCGGCACAGGAGTCTCGTCCAGCACACCTTCGCCGAAGGACTGCTCGAGACTCTCCCGAACCGCATCGAGATCGATGCCGATCGACTTGAGCATCTCGGCGTCGTCGAAATTGTTCGAGCTACCTTCGTTCGATCCAGCGCCGGCGTGGCGGATCACGTCGAGGGAGACACCGGACTCGGTGAGCACCTCGGTGGCGATGCCCCGATCAGAGGTGAGCAGCGCGGTCAGAAGTTCCATCGGCGTGACCGGACCGGATCCGGCGACAGCATCGACAACGACGCCACGAGCCTGTGCGGAGAACCTTTCGAACATGGCAATTACCTGCCCTTCTCGCGCAGTGAACGCAGCATCGATTCCGACTGCGCGGACGCGTATTTCTTGTGGACGGCTTGACGGCTGACCTCGAGAGCTTCCGCGATCGCCTGCCAGGACCATCCGTGACGGCGCGCGTTGGCGACCTGAATGGCCTCGAGTTTTTCGAGTAGACGACGCAGCGCTCGAACAGCACGCAATCCCTCGGTGGGATCCGGGCTACCGGCGGCAGCAGCGAGAGAGGTTGCTTCGGTCATGATGTCAATTTAGGTTGACAACCGAAATCTGTCAACCAAAATTGACAGGCACGCCTAGTATCCGGCGACGGCTCCGTTCACTGCCACCTGCAAGTCGGCCTGCACAGTTCGGGCGATATCCATCGGCTTGTCCGGAAGTTCGGTCACCGGCATTCCGACAAAGACACTCGCAGCCTTGACGTCGCCGGCCACCGGACCGTAATTGATGCCGATCGACACCAGGGCCGGTGAGCAGCCCAACTTCTCGGCGCGCGCGACGATGTGGCCGATTCCGCTGTTGACGTGCTGCAGCCGCGTCGGGTCTTCGGTGTTGCACGTCCCTTCCGGGAAAATCGCCAGACAGTCCCCGTTGCCCAGCCGCTCGGCCGCGACGTCCATCATCACTCGGCCGGCATCCGAAACAGCCCGGAGGCCGTAGTTCTTGCTGCGAAAAACCGGGATGCTGCCCATCATGTCGACCTTCTTGCGCTGTGAAGGATCAACGAAGAGTTCGTCTTTGGCGAGGACCCGGGTCCGTCCGATCACTCGACGCAACGGAGTACGCCACGCGGTCGCCGCGAGCGTGAACTGGTCGCTCTCGGTCAGATGATTGACTGCCACGACCAACTGCGTCTTTCGTTCCAGCAGAGTCTTCAGCGCCGCTTCCGCACCCGGCGCGTACCTCACTCGCGGGCGGTACTTCAGCGCCAACGCGGCATAAGCGAGCTTCGCCACAAATCGGTTCTGCTGATGACTGCGGTAGTACTCGTACACAGCCTCGTAATTGTCGAGTGAAACTTCAGGATTGCCCATGATCCGCCCTCGCTGGAGAAGTGCCCCTTGACCAAACGATACACAACCTACGGTTGCGTAGGTTTGCGTTACAGAAGGCGTAGCGCTGGGAGAAACTCCACTCTCGAGGTAAAACGGTTTCTGTGATCCGCTCGGCCATATCCACCGACCTACCCGCACTGCAACAGATCGAGATCGCCGCGGGCGAACCGTTCCGAGACATCGGGATGGACGCCATCGCAGACGATCCACCGCCGACGCTCGACGAGTTGAACGATTTTCTCGCAGCCGAGCACATCTGGGTTCAGACCGACGCAAACGACGTACCCGTTGCGTACGCGCTCGTCGAGATCGTGGACGGCGGTGCACATATCGAACAGGTTTCCGTTCACCCCGATCATGCCCGCAAGGGCCTCGGAGCTCAGCTGATCGACGCCGTCACCGAATGGGCGGCGGACCATCACCACGATCTCGTGACTCTGACGACGTTCGTCGACGTTCCGTGGAACGCGCCGTACTACGAGCGACTCGGGTTCGTGCGTCTGGCCGAGAACACGCTCTCTCCCGGCCTGATACGCATCAGAACGGACGAGCAGTCGTCCGGGCTGGACGCCTGGCCGCGGGTGACGATGAGCCGCCCGTCACACGGTCCGGCGCCGGCGATTCAGGAACTGGCCGTCCACGCACCCGAACGGACGAACTCGTCCAACACTGCCGTCGGACCGAGCAGGTCGATCCCTTCCGACGCCACCCATTCGTCGTTGTAGTACGTGCCCGAGTAACGCTCTCCGCCGTCGCACAGCAGCGTGACGACGCTGCCGCTGCGCCCGGCTGCCATCATCTCGGCAATCAACGCAAAAGCTCCCCACAGGTTCGTCCCCGTCGAGCCACCTACTTTGCGCCCCAGGGCTGTGCTGGCGTGCCGGGCGGCTGCGATCGAGCCTGCGTCCGGCACCTTGATCATTCGGTCGACCACCTGACCGACAAACGACGGTTCGACGCGCGGACGGCCGATGCCCTCGATCCGGGAACCCCGTGTACCGACGATCGACGGATCGCTCGCTCGCCACGCGTCGAAGAACACGGAGTGCTCCGGATCTACCACGCACAGCCCCGTGTCGAATTTCCGATAGCGAAGAAAGCGGCCGATCGTGGCGCCGGTTCCGCCCGTCCCGGCTCCGGCGACCACCCAGTCGGGAATCGGATGTTCCTCGTGCTCGAGCTGAGTGAAGATCGATTCGGCGATGTTGTTGTTTCCACGCCAGTCCGTCGCGCGCTCGGCGTGGGTGAACTGGTCCATGTAGTGACCGTTCAACTCACTCGCGAGCCGATGTGATTCCGAGTAGATCGAGGACGGATCGCTCACGAAATGACAACGTCCGCCCTGCGCCTCGATCAGTGCGATCTTGGCGGGACTCGTGCTCGCGGGCATCACCGCGACAAAATCCAGGCCGAGCAACTTCGCGAAATACGCCTCGCTGACAGCCGTCGAACCTGACGACGCTTCGATGACGGTGGTCTCTTCGGTAACCCAGCCGTTGCAGATCGCGTAGAGGAAAAGCGACCGTGCGAGTCGATGCTTGAGACTTCCCGTGATGTGGGTCGACTCGTCCTTCAGATAGAGCTGGACGGTCCAGTTACTCGGCAGCGGATAGCGCAGTAGGTGAGTGTCCGCGCTGCGTTGCGCGTCGGCTTCGATCAGCCGCACCGCGTTGTCGACCCACTGGCGCGAGGTCCGACGGTCGACGTCGAGCGACTCCGTGGTCACCGCCCGTCTCCGCGCAGCTTGGAGCGAAGATCGTCACGATCGGACCGACGCTGGGCGTCGACCGCCGCGATGCCCGCATTGACACGCTTGCGCAGTTTCGCGAAGAGCAGCAGCGACAGCGGCAGCGCGATCAGAACTGCGAACAGTGCCGCGACGATCAGGGGAACGTCGGTGCCGGCGAGCTTTCCGCCACCGATGATGACGGCACCGATCACGACGACAAGCAGCAGCCGAGCGACCGAGTACAGCACCACGTCGCGGGCCAGTTGACCCTTGGTCACCGGCCCGGCAGCCGACTTTGCTTGCCCAGAGTTTGCGGAGGGTTTACTGGCCTTGACCGGCTCAGAAGGAACATTTTCGGGGTTTTCAGACAACTGACTCACCCTCTCAGGTTACCCATTCCGAATACGGGTGGGACTGAGCCCGCTATATCCATTTTGTCCTTTACTTAAACATTACTTTATCTTGAAAGATCGACTACCCGGCTATATCTGTGCAAACATTGCGCTACCACTCAGAAAACGGTCGAATGTGAGCGAAGGACTTCGAAACAAACTCGACGCAGGTTTTTGGCAACTGGTCGACACAACGGTTCGGAACCAAAGTTCGGAATCACTGCTCGGTTCGGAATCACTGTTCGTCAAACGTTCGACATCAACATGGAGGACCTCACAATGAGCGCACCAACCTTCAATACCGCCGCAGACGCACTCATGACGCCCGGACAGGTAGCGGCATTGTTTCATGTCGATCCCAAGACCGTGACCCGCTGGGCACACGCCGGACGACTGGGCTCGCTTCGCACACCAGGAGGACATCGTCGATTCCGTGAGACCGAGGTCATGCAGCTTCTGCGCTCGCTGACCACCGAAGCGGACAACAACTGAGCAACTTCAGCTCACGTCGAAGTACATGTAGTACCCGACAGATCTTGCAGGACCCGACAGATACAGCACTAGCGCACCGAGCCGAAACGCTTGTCCGCACCACTTCTGGTGAAGCGGGCCGGAGACTGAGTAGGCTCGACTTCAGTTCCCTGAGGAGGTGCGCCGTGTTGTATCTGTTGGCGTTGGTGGGTTTGGTGACATTGATCGTTCTGATGTGGAAGGCGTTCGGGCCCGATCCGTCTACGCGTACCCCGGTGAGCGGCGTACGCGGGCCGGACGACGATCCCGAATTCCTGTGGAATGTGAACCAGCAAACACGACGCAAGCGCACGGAAGGGCCGGACGTACCGCCGACTGACACGTCGACGTAGCGTCCGGGCTCACCCGGCTATCCGATTACCGCCCCGGCAACGCGAACGGGGAGGCCGGAAAGTCCTGCGCAACCACGGCAGCCAACTCCAGCACCGCTTCCCGAGTACCTGGACGCAGCCGGTCCAGATCGATTTCGGCGCCCTCTTCCAAATGCGGATCGAACGGAATCAGTCTCACCGCTCGACAGCGCTGCTCGAAATGCTCGACGACCCGGGGCAGATCAACCTTGCCCGAGCGAGGCCGTACCGCGTTGATGACGGCTACGGACGTGGCGACCAGCCTGCTGTAACCGTGAGCGTCGAGCCAATCAAGTGTCGCGGAGGCGCTACGTGCACCGTCGACAGATCCGGAACTGACGACGATCAACGAATCTGCACCTTCGAGAATGGCCTGCATCGCCGAGTGCATCAATCCGGTGCCGCAGTCGGTCAGAACTATGCTGTAGAACTTCTCGAGCATGTCGACCGTGCGCGTGTAGTCCCCGCCGCTGAAGGCCTCTGAAACTGCTGGATCACTGTCGGATGCAAGCACTTCGAGACGGTGGCGATTCTGCGATGTGTAGCCGCGGACGTCGCTGTACTTCTCGATACTGTTCTCGTCGCGCAACAGGTTTCGCACTGTTGCCGGAGTTTCGAGCGGGATCTTCTGGCTCAGCGTTCCCCGGTCGGGGTTTGCATCGACAGCGACGACGCGATCGCCGCGGATCGAGCCGAACATCGACCCAAGTGTCGCAGTGGTCGTGGTTTTTCCGACGCCACCTTTGAGACTGAGCACCGCAACCTTGTAGCAGCCCTGCAGCGGCTGGTTGATCTGGCGCGTCAACTCGACGAGGTGCTGCTCCTTTGCACCGTTTCCGAGGTTCACCGATCGGCCGGACAACGTGTACAGCGCCTTGCGCCAGCCACCCACCGGGGCAGGCCGGACAGGCCGCTTGACGAGGAGCGCAGCCGAGAGATCTTGCGCAGTCATCGGGAGAGCCGACTCGAAGCGACTGTCCGGAGCCGAGTTGAATCCGCTCTGCGGCATCGGAGCGCGAGTAGGTGGCGCTGTCGGCGGGGCCATCGGCATGGCCTGACCATTCTGGAGGGCGTGGCCGTTCTGCACCGGCGCAGCGCCGAGGTGCCCGAACTGCCGAATCACGGGATTTGGCGGATGCACGCCGGGCGCAAAAGGCGCCTGCGGGTGCTGGAGCGGTCTCGCGGATCCATGCGCGGTCGGACTGGGCTGCGAATTCTGGACAGGCAGCGAATTCTGGACAGGCAGCGGATTCTGGACAGGCTGCGAATTCTGGACAGGCTGCGGAGCGCCAGTTCGCGAATCCGGAACCGACCCTGCACGATTCGTAGGTTCGTAGGTCTGCATCGGCATCGCGGGCGAGGTCGAGAACTGGCCGTTGATCGGGCCGGGCTGTGCTGCCGGATACTGGATGACCGGAGTCTTGGGACCTGGTACCGGCGCCGCCGGAGCCGCTGGGGTCGTCGCCGGCGGCGGAGCGGCGGGTGCACTGGGCGCCTGGCCGGCGACTTGCTGGAGCGGGCCGGAGTCGACCGGGGCCACGAAGAGACTGCGAACATCACTGGGAACCGAGTCGGATGACAGCTCGGGCGCGGATGTGCGTAGCTCGCGCCGCGTCGGCTCGGCAGGACGCACCGGCTCCCACAATCCTGCTCCGGCGTCTTCGATCTTGTCGGCCATCTCGCAGTTCCCCCTCGTCGATCCCGCAGCTACCAGACAGCTAGTAATTCACCAAGCTGCATCGTAGCTGGCGCCGCCCCTGACTTACCCACCGGTAATACCTACAGACCGGTCGGCAGCCACCCACGGTACCTCGAGAGGATCAGTTGAGTCCCGCGTAGGAGTGCAAGCCGGACACGACCATGTTGATGATGAAGAGATTGAACAGCATCGCAACGAATCCGGCGATGTTGATCCAGGCAGCCTTCGTCTCCCGCCAACCAGACGTTGCCCTCGCGTGCAGGTAGGCCGCGTAGATCACCCAGGCGATGAAGGACATCGTCTCTTTGGGGTCCCAACCCCAGAAGCGTCCCCATGCAGCTTCCGCCCAGATCGCACCGAGGATCACACCTGCGCCGAACAGCGGAAACGCGATGATCGTGCTCTTGTATGCCAAGCGGTCGAGCGTCTGGGCATCCGGCAGTCGCTCTGCGATCCGGCCGCCGATGCTCGTGCCTTCGTCACCGGGCGGGAACTTCAGTCGCAACAGGAACAGGAGGCTGGCGATACCGCCGATCATGAAGATGCCGGAGCCGACGCTGACGATCGTCACGTGAATCGGCAGCCAGTACGAGCGCAGCGCCGGAACCACGGGAGCCGCGTCGGCGTAGAGAACCGTGCCGGCGAGGAACATCAAGATCAGAACCGGTACCAGCAGGAAGACCCACATCGGACGGTACGCCGGCTTGATCAGCAGGACGTGCCCGACCAGCAACGACGCCGCACACGCCATCGCCACGAATTCGTACATGTTGCCGAGTGGGAATCGTTCCGTCGCAAATCCGCGGAGCACGATCGACGCGAAGATCAGTACCGTTCCGACAACCAAGACAGCTCGGCCCATTCCGCCGAATCGCTCCGAGAGCGACTTGGTCGGAGTCTCCGCGACCCTGCCAGGCACGGACGCGTCGACTCCGCCGGCGGTGACCAGTTCCTTGTCCTGAACCGCCTTTGCTCTGGCCGACGCGTACTGCACGATGAGCAGCACAAACGCCAGCACAAGCACGGTGAAGGCGGACTTGAAGGCCCAGTCGCTGTACTGCGCGAGTGTCTCGTTGGTTGTCATCGGGCGTTCTCCTGCGCGTGCGGTTGGTTCACCGCGGTGGTCGGATTGCTTTTCAGCAAGCGGTCGGCGAGGCGGTCGAACTCGTCGCCCCATCCTGCGTGGTCGGTGCGGGCAAGCCCACCAAGTTCTACTACAGTACGTCGTTCGTCATCTGGATAGATACGTGCCCAGACGCGGCGACGCTTGATCACGAGCGAGACGAGTAGGCCCGCCATCATGGTCAACGCCGAAACCAACACCCACACCTGAGCGGGATCGTGGGAGACCTGCAGGTTCACGAAGTCGACGGCACCATCGAATCGCACCTGGGTTCCGTCGGCAAGCGTCGCGCTCTCACCCGGGAACAGATTGACTCGGTCCTGCTTGACCAGCCGGCCCTGATTGATCAGTTCGGTGTTGAGCTCGAACAGCGATTGCGGGTTACCGGTATCGAGTCCGGTATCACCCTTGTAGATGTCGATGGCGACTGCCGGATCGTTCATCGCCGGGTAACTCGACGACAGCAGGTTGCCGTGGAACAGCGCTGTGGGCGCGAACAATCCTTCGATGGCAATCTGGTTCTTCCGGCGCTCGTCCGTATCGGGATACATGCCGCCCGGCGGGTCGAAACGCATCGCGCCACTACTCAGGAACGTCGTGGCGTCGTCCGGACGCCACTGGAGCGTCTCGGTGCGGGTCTCACCGTTCGGGAACGTGACGGTGAATGTCGGCGCGTATCCGTGTCCCTGCAGGTACACACGATCGCCGGCGATCCGCAGCGGGTGGTTCACCTGGATGGTCGTGTCCCGCCAGGTATCGGACTCGAGGTCGTCGCCTGCCTGGTACGAGATGTCCGAGGTGAACATCTCGGCCTGACCGGTCTCGAGGTAGTCGGCCTGGAAATTCTTCACACGGACACACAGCGGAGTCATGCCGGTGCCGTCGAGGCTCAGGCCCGCGACGAACGAGTCGAACACTGCCGGCGAAGTCGTGCAGAATCCGGGGCCGTCGTTGGCGATGACGATGCGATTGCCCTCGTAGCCGAACAACTTGCCCGCGGCAATCGCGATCAACAATCCGACCAGGGACAGGTGGAACACGAGGTTGCCGAATTCGCGGAGGTATCCCTTCTCCGCCGAGATGGTGATCTCGCCTTCGCGTCGTGATTTCGTATCGCCGCGACGCGTTTCGACGCGCCACCCACGTAGTTCTTTCGACACACGGGCAGCAAGTTCGTCGGGAGTCTCGCCGTCGACGACGCTCTTGGTGTGGTGCGGCAGGCGAGCAAGATTGCGCGGCGCATTCACCGGACGGGTGCGCAGCGCCTTCGCGTGCTCCACGCAACGCGGCAGGATGCAGCCGACCAGCGAGATGAAGAGCAAAGCGTAGATCGCGGTGAACCAGAAGCTGCTGAACACGTCGAACAGTTCGAGGCGGTCCATCCACGGACCGAGCGTCGGACGCGCGGCGATGTAGTCGGCGACCTTGCCCTCGTTGAGGGTTCGCTGTGGCAGCAGGGCGCCGGGGATCGCAGCGAGTGCGAGGAGGAACAGCAGAACCAGCGCGGTCCGCATCGAGGTGAGCCCGCGCCAGGTGTTGCGCCCGAGTGCAACGACTCGACCGATCACCGACTGCTTCGGCAGCACGGGTGTCGGGTTGTCGTTATTGTCGTCAGCTGTCATATCGGCAGCGTCACCTCCGAGATAAATGCGTCGCGAACCCAGCCGACGAACTGGTCCCACGCGCCTGTGACGAGGGCGATTCCCACTGCCACCAACATGATTCCGCCGAAAATTTGAATGGTGCGTGCATTACGACGCAACCAGCCGACGCCGGTCAGCGCACGCGCCGACCCCAGCGCCAGAAAGATGAACGGCAGGCCGAGTCCGATGCAGTACGCGACGATCAAGGTGACACCGCGCGCGGCGGTCATCCCGTCGGTTCCCGCGGCTACGGACATCACGCCTGCCAACGTCGGCCCGAGGCATGGCGTCCACCCCAGCGCGAACACTCCCCCGAGCAGCGGCGCCCCCACCAGCGACGACACACGACGCGGTTCGAAACGGACGTCTTTCTGCAGCGCCGGGATGAGTCCGATGAACACCAGGCCCATCGCGATCGTGACCACACCGCCCACGCGCATCAGGACCTCGCGGTTGACGAGCAGAGTCGAGATCACGCCGAACACCGACGCGGTCGCGAGAACGAAGACGACGGTGAAGCCGGCGACGAACAATCCGGCCGCACCGGCGACCCTCAGGCGGCTGCTCCGGGTGATCGTCCGGGTCCTCGCCTCGTCGGCGGTGATCGCGGGGGCGTCGGCGCCGACGACGCCGGCCAGGTAGGACAGGTAGCCGGGGACGAGCGGCACGACGCACGGTGAAGCGAACGACACCAGACCGGCGAGCACACAAGCGCCGAGGGCCAGCAGAAGCGGACCGGACGACGCCGCGTTCTGAAACGCTTCGCCCACACCGGCACTCAGTGTGTCGCTGCCTGCCAGCAGCGTGGTGGTCGTGGTTGTCATCTTTACTGCGCGTCTTCCTGAGCTACTCGCTGGACGACGGGCAGCAAATCCTCGGCGAGAAGTTCTTGGAGGAACACCGCGGCAACGCGATGCTGGCGGTCCAGGACGATCGTCGTCGGAATGACCGACGTGGGGTAGCCGTCACCGAGGGCGATCAGCGAACGCATCGACGGGTCGTAGATCGACGGGTACGAGACCTTGTTGTCGACCACGAAGTCCTGCGCTTTGTTCTTGGTGTCGTCGCGGACGTTGATGCCGAGGAACTGCACGCCCGAATCCTTGGTCTGCTCGTAGACCTGTTCCAGGTCGTCGGCTTCGGCGCGGCACGGCCCGCACCACTGACCCCAGACGTTGAGGACGACGACCTTGCCCTCGAAGTCGTCGACGCCGACCTTCTGACCTTCGTTCATCAGATCGGGCCCGGAGAGCTTGCCGATGGTGCCGCGGTCGGACGGTGGATCGTAGAAGATCTTGGTCTGCCCGCCCGGTGAGACGAAGTCGAAAGTTCCGCCCTGTGCGACGGCGTCGTCGCCGGTCGCGCAGGACGAGAGAAGAAGCATCGCCGACGCAGCGGCTGCGAATGCTGCGGCGATGCGGCGCGAAATCATGCTCCTGTCACTCTCGGGTCGGAGGCACCGGCAGGTTCGGAGTAGACGATGTCGACCAGGGTGTCGCCTTCGTAGACCAGTGAGGTCAACGAGGCCAGTCCACACTGACGGTGACGGGGATCGTGCCAGAGACGCTCGCCCTGCAGGAATCGACGCAGTGTCCAGACCGGAAGCTGATGGCTGACTACGACGGCTTCGTGTCCGACTGCCGCGACGCGTGCGGCGTTGACGGCTGCGAGCATGCGATGAGCGATCTGCAGGTAGGGCTCGCCCCAGGACGGGGTGAACGGGTCACGCAATTTCCACCAGTGACGCGGACGTGAGAGCGCACCGTCCCCGACGGCAACCTTGAGACCCTCGAACTCGTTGCCTGCCTCGATGAGGTTTTCGTCGGTGACGATGTCGAGCTTGTGTGCCTCGGCGATCGGCGTCGCGGTCTCTTGTGCGCGCTGCAGCGGCGACGCGACCACGTGGGTGATGTCGTGATCGGCGAGCACCGACGCGACCGCACGAGCCTGGGCTTCGCCCGCCACCGACAACCGGAAACCCGGGAGCCGTCCGTAGAGGATCCCGCGCGGGTTGTGAACTTCGCCGTGGCGAAGGACGTGGACGATGGTGCGGGTGGACGTGTGGTCGGGGTGATCGGCGTCGGTCACAGTCGAGGGTCCTCGCTGAAGAAGATGGATGTCGGAAGCGTGCGGTTGTTGCTCGGACTTGAACGTGTCAGGGCTTGACGGCAGCAGCTGCGGCCTTGGCGGCGTGCGGCATGGCGTCGGCGATGATCGAGAATGCTCGATCGTCGAGTGCAGCGGAGACGAACCACGCTTCGAATGCGCTCGGCGGCGGGTACACGCCGCGGGAGAGCAACGCGTGGAAGAAGGCGGGGAATCGCCAGGTCTGCGCGGCTTTGGCTTCGTCGTAGTTGGTCACCGTGTTCTCGGTGAAGAACACGCTCACCAAGGTTCCGGCGTACTGCACTCGGTGTTCGACGCCTTCGGCGGTGAGGGCTTGGGTCATGAGGTCGCCGAGGGCGGTCGCGTTCCGGCCGAGCTTGGCGTACACCTCGGCGTCGGCGGCGCGCAGACTCGCGAGTCCGGCGGCGACGGCCACGGGGTTACCCGAGAGGGTGCCGGCCTGGTAGACGGGACCGTCCGGCGCGAGGTGGCCCATGATGTCGGCGCGGCCGCCGAAGGCTGCGGCAGGCAGGCCGCCGCTCATGACCTTGCCGAAGGTGTAGAGGTCGCCTGCGACGTTGTCGATGCCGTACCAACCCGAGGCGCTGACGCGGAATCCCGTCATCACCTCGTCCATGATCAGGAGTGCGCCGTGCTCACGGGTGAGACGACGCAGACCCTCGTTGAAACCGGGAATCGGTGCGACGGCGCCCATGTTTCCGGCGGCAGCTTCGGTGATGACGCACGCGATGGCGCCGGGGTTGGCGGCGAACGCCGCGGCGACCGCATCGAGATCGTTGTAGCGCACGACGATGGTGTCTTCGGCTTGAGCGCCGGTCACGCCGGGCGAGGTCGGCAGCCCGAACGT
Organism: Rhodococcus sp. 5A-K4; assembly: GCF_046097995.1. Taxonomy (NCBI): domain Bacteria; kingdom Bacillati; phylum Actinomycetota; class Actinomycetes; order Mycobacteriales; family Nocardiaceae; genus Rhodococcus; species Rhodococcus sp. 5A-K4. The sequence continues at coordinate 324,307 of NZ_JBJURM010000001.1, read as the reverse complement.
CGCGAGGCCCGATCCGGCGTCGGCGAGAAGGGCGTCGACGTGGCCGTGGTAGCAACCGGAGAACTTGATGATTTTGGTCCGCCCGGTGAATCCGCGGGCGAGGCGGACTGCGCTCATCGTGGCTTCGGTTCCGGAGTTGACCAGGCGAACCTTTTCCACGGGCGCGACGCGGGCGACGATTTCCTCGGCGAGGGCAACTTCGCCTTCGGTCGGCGCACCGAAGGAGAGACCGCCGAGCGCTGCTTCGCGAACGGCTTCGACGACTGCCGGGTGAGCGTGCCCGAGAATCATCGGCCCCCAGGACGACACCAGGTCGACGTAATTGTTCCCGTCGACGTCGGTGAGGGTGTAGCCGGATGCTTCGCGAATGAATCGCGGTGTTCCACCGACCGAACCGAACGCGCGGACGGGCGAGTTGACGCCACCCGGAATCACGTTGCCGGCACGTTCGAAGAGCCGAGCGGAGTTCGTTGCATGCACGTCGGGATCACCGGAAGACACAGTCACGGCTTCCAGTGTCCCAGTTCTGTCGAATCTGACAACGACAGGGTGTAGGACTTCGGTGCTCGAGGCGAGTTTTCCGGTCGAACCGGGCCCCGCGTGAGACGATTCCGAGCATGAAGCGACTGTTGACGACGCTGATGGTCTCGGCTGCGATTCTTCTCACATCGTGTGGTTCGGACGCTTCGAACGACGACAAGGCGACAGTTTCGTCGCCGCCGAGCGCCACAGACTCGGCTCGAACCACCGCGGCAACGAGCACCGACCCGGCGTTTCTCGGCGGGTGTTCGGCAGTGTCCGTCTACGTTCAGCAGCGTGTTCAGAGCGGCGACACGTCGACACAGACAGCGGGCGCCGACTTCCTGAAGATCGTCGAGAACGACCCTTCGTACCAGGCTATGTCCGAGAGCGAGAAGGAACTCTTCCGCCAAGGAATCGAAGCGGGTGCCGCGGGCTCCTGCTGAATGTGAGGTTGGGATCGAACCGGGTTGCCCGCGGTGCGCTACGCGCTATCGTCGGTTCCATGGCCACCACAGCGGACCACCTCAGGACAACACTCGACGGACGCTGGCGGGAGGTGCGTGAGCGCGTTCGCGGCGAATTGAACGACGAACGTTTTGCTCCGCACTACACACCCAACACCGCCATTGCGCGCTCCAAGGCTCTCGAACAGATGCGGGTCCTCGCCGATCTCGGCTACGCCGCAAACGGTTTCGCGGTCTCTCACGGCGGAACGGGCGACGCGGGTGGCGCCGTCACCAGCATCGAGATGCTCGCGATGTCCGACCTCTCACTGATGGTCAAGGCCGGCGTGCAGTGGGGACTGTTCGGCGGCGCCATCGAAAACCTCGGCACCGAGCGTCACCACCAGGCGTACGTCAAGCCGCTGATCGATCTGGACCTGCTCGGTTGCTTTGCGATGACCGAGACCGGTCACGGCAGCGACGTCCAGGAACTCGAAACCACGGCAACCTACGACGTCGAGACGGGCGAGTTCGTCGTCAACTCCCCCACTCCGTCTTCTCGCAAGGACTACATCGGCGGCGCTGCCCAGCACGCCACTGTCGCGGCAGTGTTCGCACAGCTGATCACCGGAGGCGAAAGCCAGGGCGTCCACTGCCTTGTCGTGCCGATTCGTGACGACGCCGGCAACGACCTCCCCGGAGTGACGACGTCCGACTGCGGGCTCAAGGGTGGACTGCCCGGAGTCGACAACGGCCGCATCGTCTTCGACCAGGTCCGCATCCCGCGTGAGAACCTGCTCAACCGTTACGCCGACGTCGCCGAGGACGGCACGTACACTTCGGCGATCGAGAACCCGAACCGTCGGTTCTTCACGATGGTCGGCACATTGGTTCGTGGACGTGTCACCGTCGGTGGTTCGGCGGCAGCGGCCGCCCGCGTGGGATTGGCCATTGCCGGTCGATATGCCCTGCAGCGCAGACAGTTCAGTGCTCCGAAGAGTGACGACGAGGTCCTGATCATGGACTACCTCGTCCACCAGAAGCGTCTGCTGCCGTTGATCGCCCGCTCGTACGCTCTGCAGTTCGCACAGAACGAACTGGTCGCCGCGATGCACGACATTCAGAGCAGCGACGACCCGGACCCGCAGGAGCAGCGCGAACTCGAGGGTCGTGCCGCCGGACTCAAGGCCGCCAACACGTGGCATGCCACTCGGGCGATCCAGGAAGCACGCGAAGCCTGTGGTGGCGCAGGCTATCTCGCCGAGAACCGCCTCACCGCGCTCAAGGCTGACACCGACGTCTTCACCACGTTCGAGGGTGACAACCACGTTCTGACGCAGTTGGTCGCAAAAGAACTCCTCACCTCGTACGCCGACGAAGTCCGCGGCATGAGCCCGGTCGACTGGATGCGCTTCGCGGCTACGACGGTCTCCGACGTGGTCAAGAAGCGCACGGCAGCGCAGCAGATCCTGCAGACGATCGTCGACACTCGCCAGGACAACGAAGAGGACGGCAGCCTCTTCAACCGCGGCACCCAGATGAAGATGTTCGAGGACCGCGAGGAGTACCTACTCGCCACTGCGGCAAGGCGATTGCAGGCAGCGCAGAAACGCGAGGAGAACCCGTTCGACGCGTTCAACTTCGTGCAGGACCACGTACTCAAAGCCGCTCAGGCGCACATCGAGCGCGTCATCCTGGAAGCATTCGTCGCCGGCATCGACTCGTGTGAGGACGAGACCGCAAAGGAACTCTTCGGCGAGGTGTGCGATCTCTACGCACTGTCCGTGATCGAAGAGGACAAGGCCTGGTTCATGGAGCACCGGCATCTGTCGGTGGAGCGTTCGAAGGCCGTGACGCGCGGGATCAACGAGCGGTGCCGCACCCTGCGCCCGCACGTCGAGACGCTGATCGACGGCTTCGGCATCCCGGACATCCTGCTGGGGTCGGCGATGTTGGACGGGCCGGGCACGGACGCCGTACGGCTGAAGTAAACAGTTCGGGTGGGGTCGGCAATCGCCGGCCCCACCACGCTCAGTGCGCTGCTGCCTTCTTCGACTGCCGAGAGGCAAGCAGTCCGGTCAGGCCGAGTGCCGCGACCAGCCAGATCCCCAGAACGAGCAGGCGCGGTCCGGCGCCGTTCCCATCGAAGTAGATGACGGAGCGGATGGGCTCCATGGCCGCTGTTGATGAAGACGAGCACCGTCAGCACCGCGAAGATCGCGGCTTGGCCGAGCAGTCGATTGAGCAGGATGCTCACCGCACCGACGGTGAACGTGTAGACCATCGAGATTCCCAGCAGTTGTAGGATCTGACCGACCGACGCCCCGAAGGCGTGCATGAAGATGCTGGTGATTCCGAAGGCTATGAGCGGGGTGAGTATCGCCGCACCGGCCAGGATCGAATACTGCTCTCGCAGCCGCATTCTCGGCGCAACCTGACTGAGCACCGTGATGGTCAAGTAGCCACCGAGGGTGCAGACGATCAGGAAGTAGAAGAGCCCGACGGTCGAGGAGTCGCGCGCCGTGACGGGCGCCGAGTCGATCACCGTGACCTGCTGCCCCGTCTGCTCCGCGACGGAATGCGCCAAGCTGCTCACCACGGAAACCGTCGAGGCGCCCGCACCGGTGGCGATATGTGCGGTCACGGTGTCACCGATCTCGACGGCGCCGATAGCGTCACGGTTGTCGATGCGCGAGATCGCGTCAGCCGAGTTCTCTGTGGCGACGAGGTCGAATTTGTCGCCAGACGTGGCTTCGATTCCCTCGATCAACGACGCCGTCACAGATGCTGGACCAACCACCACGATCGGTGCCTGGTTCGGCATCGGCGAGTGGAACGCGCTGACGTAACACAGGCAGAACATGATGACGAAGAACAGCGGAAACGCGAGTCCACTGCCCACCATCTTCCAGTTGGTCGGCGGATCGACGACCTCTTCACTGGGAACGCGGACATCGGTATCTGTCATATTTCACACTCTCTTCACTAACCGCATCTAGCTGTCAACACCGTTGACAGACTCAACAGTCAACACTGTTGACACGTTAGAGTCAACGCCGTTGACAACGAGGTCGGCGAGCGAGCACAGAGGTCGATGTCGTGACATCCACGAAGCACACACCAGAGCAGGAACAGCCCTCGACGTCCGAGGCGATTCGCGCCGCAGCGTTCCAACTATTCGGTGAGCACGGGTTCGGCGGCACGTCAGTTCGCGCCATCGCCAAAGTTGCCGGAATCGATCCGGCCCTGGTCATCCGGCATTTCGGGTCGAAGGAAGCGCTGTTCCTGGAAACCACTCCGGTTGCGGACTACTTCGAAGGTCAGTTCGACGGCCCACTCGACACCCTCGGTGAGCGGATCGCAGTCTTCGTCCTGGGCAAGGCCGACGCCCGGATGCTGTCGGTGTACACAGCGCTCATGCGAGCGTCGGACAGTCCACGCATCCGGGAGCGACTGCGCGAGATGACAGGCACGTTTGCCACCAATCTCGCCGCTCGCCTCGACGGTGAAGACGCGTACACCCGCGCACTCCTGGTCTCCGCCCAGGTGTCCGGCCTGTTGAGCGTCCTCAGCGACGAGAGCATCCCCCAGTCCGCAGATCGCGACGAGTTGGCAAAACTCTACGGCCGGGCGATGCAGACGCTGATCGATCAGTACTGAGTGATGACCTCCTCGGCAAACCGCCGAATGGAGTCGAGTCGCCCCTGACGATCACCGGCGTCAACTCCGTAGCGATACCAGGGCAACACTCTGATTTCCGTGACTCCGAGAGTCTCGAGTTCGCGATATCCGTCCAGATCACGAACATCCGTCGGCGAGACGTTGACGCCGAAAGGAACATCGGCACGACCGTACTCGACCCGCAATTCCGTGAGGCGATCGATAGCGCAGGCTAATTCGGCTTTGGTCGTGTTCACCGACATCCAACCGTCAGCCAGCCTGGCTGCACGACGCAACCCCGGTTCGCTGTGCCCACCGATGTAGATCGGAACCGGAATCTCCGGAGCCGGACTGATCATCAGAGCGTCGAAATCGTAGTGCTTGCCGTGGTATTCGACCCATTCCGGCCCACGTCCCGCACACACCGCCTTGATGATCTCGATGGCTTCGTCGGTACGCGCACCGCGGGTGCGCATCTCGGTACCGGTGAAGGTGAATTCCTCGGGAATCCAGGACAAACCGACGCCGAGGGCGACGCGGTTCCTCGACATCACGGCCATGGTCGCGACCTGCTTGGCTGTCAACAGCGGATCGCGCAGTGGAAGTTTGAACACGTTGGTGTAGAACTGAATTCGCGATGTGACGGCCGCCATCGCCGCCATGGCAATGAACGGATCAGGCATCGGCGTCTCGGGCGCCCACATCCGCTTCCCGTCAGCAGTGTACGGGTACGGCGCCGACACCTGCTCGGGATAGAACACGGAATCCGGCATCGCGATTCCGTCGAACCCCACCTCTTCGGCGACCTGCGCCAACTCGCACAGTTCCAGGGCGTCGATCATCGCACCCGCCAAGGACCACTTCATCGTTCCACCGTTTCGCCGTTGGGCGAGATCCAAGCGCCGCCCAAGAACATGATGTCGGTGATGTTGCGTACGACGCCGTGAACATTGCCGTCCCATGCGGTCAACACCGACGCCGGCCCCCAGATCACGTAAGGCACAGTCGCGTTGGCGTACTCCTGCACCTTGCTGATCGCCTCACGGACAGCATCGTCCGTCGATGCCGTCTGCACAGCTGTGATCATCGCGTCCATCTCCGGGTCCGCGAAGCCGGACGGGTTGTTCTTCGAATCACTGGCCATACTGTTGTACAAGTTGAGGTACGGCGCTTCTTCTCCGACCGGAGCGCCACCTCTGGTCATGTCGAAATCGTGGTCCTTGTATACCCGTCGAACCAGATCGGTCACATCGGTCGCGTAGTCGATGGTGACGTCGAAACCGATCGCGTTCAGCGACGCCTGAACCGTCAGTGCCGTCGCCTGTTGGCTGGGCTCCGGGGTGGTGAGGTAGCGGAGTTTCCCGTCGTACCCGTCGGACTTTGCTTGATCCAGCAGCGCCTTTGCCTTCACCTGATCGAACGGAATACCTGCTGTGTTGTTGAACCAACGTGACGTCTGCGGGACCAGATCGGAACTGGCGGTGCCCAATCCGTTGTTCGCACGAGTATTGACCGCCGCCGGATCCACCCCGTAGGCGATCGCCTGACGGACGCGTACATCGGCCCCGGGCTTGCCCTCGCGATTGTTGATCGTGCCGATCCCGTTCTGTCCGGTCGGACTGAGGTAACCCGAGTATCCGTCGTCGAGAACTTGTTCGATCACGGCCTCGTCGCGGAGGATGTACGTCATGTCGATCTGGCCGCTCTTCAACGATTCGTACTGAGACTGCGCACCCGACGTGGGAACAAACCGCACTGTGTCCAGTGGAGGTTTACCGCCCTGATAATCCGTGCGTGCGGCGAGTACCAGTTCTTCGTGCGGGGCGAACTTGGCCAAGGTGAACGGACCCGCCCCGATCGGTGTGAACGCTCCCTCCCCGGTTCCTGAAACCGACCCTGCCCCTCCCCCTGAACTTCGCGCAACGATCATTCCGGGCCCGAGCGACAACAGCGCCGGGAATTGACGCCAGGGCCGCTCGAGCACGAATTCGACTGTGGTGGCGTCGAGCGTCTCGATCCGATCCACGATGTTGAGCCAGGTCTGCGATACATCACCCTTGCCTGCCACGAATCGATCGATACTCCACTTCACCGCTTCCGCGTCGAGCGGACTTCCGTCACTGAAGGTGAGGCCATCAGCCAAAGTGACGGTGTACGAAGTGAAGTCGCTGTTGTTCGACAGTGTCTTCGCGAGTTGTGGCACGAAGCTCCCGTTTGTGGAGTCGCTGCGTACCAGCGTGTCGTAAATCGCGGCCATTTCGGTTCCGCCGGTCGAACCGGCGGCTTGCGTTCTCATGGGGTCCAACGAGGAAGGGAACGAATAGGACCCGAAGGTGAGAACACCGCCGTCGATCCGCTCCCCCACATCTGGGGCGCCCACAAAACCAGCTGCGCCACTACTGCTCGGTGAAACCGATCCCGAGGTGCCCCCACTACTGGAGGCACACCCGGCCAACATCAATGCACCGGCGAGCCCGAGCGCGACAAAGCGAGGGCCGAACCTAATCTTCCTGGTGTACATACGTTCCCAATCTCCGTCGGCGTGTCAGATCTTGACTACCTTGGACGTCGGGATCGGGTGCGAGTCCGCCTTGATCCAGCGCAGCGCCCATGTGCCCTCGGCATGCGAATCGGTGTCGATCCAGTTGCCGTAACCCGGATCCTTCGCCGCTACGACGATTGTCATGGTGCCGTCGTCGTTGAGCTTCGCGGTGTGATTGTTGATGTAGATGTTCGTGCGGTTGTAGTCGAGAGACTCGACCCAGAAGTTCTGCAGCACGAAGTTGAAGTACTCGCAGTTCGGAACCTCGGTCTCGATGACCCACGCCTCGTCCTCGGCGAGCTTCCAGTAACCGTGGAAGTAGAAAATCGTCGGATCGCCGCCGGCGTCCTGGAAGTAGTCCTGTCCCCAGTCGAAGATCTCGTTGGTGTGCGGCTGGAATTTGCGCGACCACTCCAGGAAGGTCTCCGCCATCCCCTTCACGATCCCGACGGACTTGGTGAGACGCTCGCCGATCTCTTCCGGACTCAGCGGGACGAACTCGCCGTCCGGGTTCAGGCATTCGATGGTCAGATCACCGATGACCTCGTTGCGCCGATCCTGGTGAGTTTGCCGAACGGAGATGAGGTTGCTGTCGGGCGCCAAAGGCAGCCAAGCGCCCTCAGCGGGCTTGTCGACGCTCGCGATGAACTCGAAACGGCCGTTCTCGTCGACCTCGAGGTCGTGGATATGCAGATCTCCGGTCTGCAGCATGGTGCCGTCGATGTGGTACCGATTGACGCGCGAGCCGAAGGTGATCAGCGGGACGGTGCCTCGGGTGCCGATGATCCGGTAGTTGTACTTACCGGAAATGTTGGCGCGCATGTAGACGTTGTCCGGGTTGTCGGCACCGATCTTCGTCATCATGTTCGGGTTCGGAGCCGACGAGAACTGCGGCCACCGCGGATCGGTGTACTCGACACAGTTGATCGTGCCGTACCGAAGCAACCGACTCAGGTAGCGGACGCCCTCGGCTTGAGTCAGCGGATCCTGAGGGACGATCTCGTCTTCCAGGACCTTTCCGACCTCGAGCAGATCTGCGCAGAACTTTTCCCAAACAGCATTCATGTGAATCTCCTTGTTTCAGTTGGGGCTTCGCCCTGTGCGCCTTTTTGGTAGTCGGCACTACCAAAAAGGCGCACAGGGCCGGAGGGCTTCAGGGTGTGGTGGCGAACTTCGCTTCGACGTCGGCAGCGCTCACGCCGAAATCCGCGAGCGAATAGCGATGCGACGGACGACGGTGCTCGGCAAGGCTCGCCTGATGCGACGCCTCCACCGCTGCGCGAGCCTCGTCAGTGAATGGCAGGTCGAACTGCGCGTAGATCTTCTCGACGGTGCCGACCGCATCGGCGATGAAGTCCTTGTAGTCGACGTCGATGAACTGATCGGGGTTGTAACGGCTACGGGCATTGTTGAAGTTCGCATTCCCTCGCGCCCACAACTCCAGTTGCGTGCGCCCGATGGCCGGACGATCGAAGGCCCTCGACATGTCGTGTCCGCCCTGCTCGACGAGGCTGAAGGTGGACGCCATCGATGTCAACGGGTCCCGGAAGGTCCGAACGAACAGTGCATCCGGATAGACCGACATGATCTCGTCGATCGCGAAGACATGGCTCGGGCTTTTGAGCACCCACCGTCTGTCCTGGTCGTGCAGCCCGATCAACTGCAGGTTCTTCTTGTGCCGCGCATATGTTTCGGTCCAATCCTGCTCCGCCAGCCACTGCGTGTAACTCGGCACGTACGCAACAGTTTCGAACGCGGTGGAGAGCAGCGTCTGCTGCAGCAGACGCCAACATTCCTCGACCTCCTCCGCCCCCATGAAATGCACCTTCATCAGGTCCGCTTCGTTGCGCTGGCGAGCACGGTAGAAGGCATCGGAGCGAACGTAATATTCGTTCTCCGACCACTTGTCGCGCTCGGGGCGCGGCTGCGGCGTCTCGGCGAGCCACATCTCGGCGCCCTGATGCGCCGGGTCGGCACCGAGCAAGCGGTGCAGCGCGGTGCTGCCGGTGCGGGTCAACCCGACCACGAAGATCGGGCGTTCGATCGGAACATCGACGTGCTCGGGGTATTTCGCGAATCCGGCCTCACTGGTCAGGCGACCCGCGAGCGCTCCGACGATCATCTTGCGAGCGATCACCTTGCCGTGAGGAGTGAGGTCGGCCTCGTTCTGGAACGACTCGAGGAGAACTCGAAGTCCTTCGAGATAGCTGTCGCTGCCGAAGTTTTTGTACCCGGCCGCCTCGCGCGCAGCGTGGTGCAGGTCATCGATGGAACCGATGCCGTCGTAATCCTGTGTCATGGCTAATCCTTGTATGAGTTGATCAGTGGTGCGTGTGACCGCAGTTGACGTCGAGACATTGCCCGGCGATGGCTCTGGCCGAATCGGACAAGAGGAAGACGACGGCATTGGCGATGTCGTCAGGTTCGGGTAGCCGGCGCAGATCGGCGCCCGCTGCAACCTCGTCGTAAATGACCTTGGGGTCGACCCCAGCTGCCGCCGCCTTTTTCTCGAACATGTTCTTGACCGAGTCCGCCCAGATATAGCCGGGAGCAACCGAATTGACTCGAACGCCCTTGGGACCGAGATCGATCGACAAACTGCGTGCCATTGCCAGGAGCCCGGATTTCATGATGCGGTAGGCCCCGAACCCGGGAAGCTGATTACGCAGCACCATGGACGTCACCATCACGACGGAGCCCTCCGCCTCGGTCAATGCCGGCACAAACGCGCGTGTCACGTTCAACGCCGCAAGCAGGTTGATGTCGATACCCGACTGGATGGACGCCATGTCGGCGTCCAGGAGCGGGACCTGCGCGGGTTGAACAAATGCGTTGTTCACCAAGCAATGCACCGCACCGAACTCAGCGACAGTTGTCTCCGCCAACGAAGCGATCGAATCGACGTCGGTGAGGTTCGTCGGGACGGCCAACGCGATTCCGCCGCGGTCTCGAATCTCCCTTGCCACCGATTCCAAGCGCTCGGGTGTGCGGGCAGCCAGAACAACCTTCGCTCCGGCCGCCGCACTCTGCATCGCAATCGAACGACCCAGCGCCGGGCCCACTCCCGAGACGACGACAACCTTGCCTGCCAGCAGGCCCTGATGGGTCAGCACAGCGCCTGCGGATCGAGAACAACACTCAGGGAGATGATCTTGCCGTTCTCGTCGAACTCGAACACGTCGGTGGCAGCGAAGTCAGGGATACCGGCGCGCTGCACCCGAAGCTGCATCGCTGCGTACTTTCCCGTCACCGAAATCGGACCGAGCAGGCTGACTGTGAAATCGACCTGCGCGTTCGCGGTATCGAATTCGCGAATCTCCTCGATTCCGCGGTAGGTCCGGCCCCCCAGCGGTTCGTGTTGAACTGCGTCGGGCGCAAACAGCGCAACCAGTCCGTCGACGTCGTGACTTCCGAGACACTTGACGTAATCCTCTACGGCAGAAACTATTTCAGCCCTGTCAGGCATAGATGCTCCTCGTGTTCAGGCGGATCAAGAAATGGTTCCGCGGGCGCGGAGATGGTCGACGATCGCGATCGCAGCGTCCTCGGTCGTCGTGACACTGGTGTCGATGTGAATGTCAGGGTTCTGCGGCGGTTCGTACGGCGAATCGATTCCGGTGAAGTTCACCAACTCGCCCCGTCGAGCCTTCTTGTACAGACCCTTGGGATCTCGCTCCTCTGCGACGGCAAGAGCGGTGTCGACGAAGATTTCGACGAACTGTTCGTCGCCGATCAATTCACGGGCGGCATGACGCTCCGCCTCGAACGGTGAAATGAAGGACGCGAGCACGATCAGACCGGCGTCCGCCATCAGTCGGGTGACCTCGGTGACGCGACGGATGTTCTCGACGCGGTCGGCTTCGGTGAATCCGAGGTCTCGATTCAGCCCGTGACGGACGTTGTCTCCGTCGAGGAGGTAGGTGTGCGCGCCGAGTGCGTGCAGTTGACGCTCGACATCGTTCGCGATGGTCGACTTTCCCGAACCGGAGAGACCGGTGAACCACAGAACTGCGGGTTGGTGTCCCTTGAGCCTGGTGTGCGCGGCCTCGTCGACGTCGACGGATTGCCAGTGAATGTTGTCCGATCGACGCAGCGAGTGCGTGATCATGCCCGCACCGACAGTGCCGTTGGTAAGGCGGTCGATGAGGATGAAGCTACCGGTGTCACGGTTGCCGACGTACGGGTCGAACGGGACCGGTCGATCGAAACTGAGGTTGCACACACCGATTTCGTTGAGCGCGAGAGTAGTCGTTGCGGTCTTCTCGAGAGTGTTGACGTTGATCTTGTGTTTCGGTTTGGTGATGCGCGCAGTGACTGTGACGGTACCGATCTGGCACAGGAACGGCCGTTCGGGCAGCATGGGAGCCTCACCCATCCAGACGATGCAGGCCTCGAACTGATCGGCTACGGCCGGCGGATTGTCGCCGATGGACAGCACATCACCGCGACTGATGTCGATCTCGTCGGCGAGCGTGATGGTGACCGAGCGGCCCGCACCGGCAACGTCGAGGTCGCCACCCATGGTCACGATGCGCTCGACTGTGGACGTCTTTCCACTGGGGAGCACGCGGATGGGATCTCCGGGAGATACGGTGCCTGAAACGATCTGGCCGGAGAATCCGCGGAAGTCGAGGTCCGGCCGGTTGACCCACTGCACCGGCATCCGGAACGGAGCCGCGGCGGCAGCATCGTCGATGTCCACGCTTTCGAGATGCTCGATCAGGCTTGGTCCGGAGTACCACGGGGTATTCGCACTGCGCTCGGTGAGATTGTCACCCATGTATGCCGACATCGGGATGGCGACGAACCCGTCCAGACCGATCTCGTGAGCGAACCCTGCGTAATCCGCGGTAATGGCATCGAAGACCTCTTGCGAGTAGTCGACGAGGTCGAGCTTGTTCACGGCAAGCACCACGTGCTTGATCCCCAGCAACGAGACCAGATACGAGTGCCGGCGGGTCTGAGTCAGTATCCCCTTGCGGGAATCGACAAGGATCACCGCAAGATCGGCGGTCGACGCGCCCGTCACCATGTTTCGGGTGTACTGCTCGTGCCCCGGAGTATCGGCGACGACGAACTTGCGTCGCTCGGTCGTGAAGTAGCGGTAGGCGACGTCGATCGTGATGCCCTGCTCACGTTCGGCGGCGAGACCGTCGACCAGGAGCGCGAAATCGAGCCCCTCCCCCTGGGTTCCGCTCTTGCGCGAATCGGCTTCGAGCGCCGTCAACTGGTCGTCGAAGACGAGTTTCGATTCGTAGAGCAGACGGCCGATCAAGGTGCTCTTGCCGTCGTCGACGCTGCCGCACGTGATGAATCGCAGCATGCTCTTGTTCGCATGACGTTCGAGGTACGCCTCGATGTCGTCAGCGATCAGATCCGAGGAAACAGTCATCAGAAGTACCCCTCTTGCTTCTTCTTTTCCATCGACGCACTGGAGTCGTGGTCGATGACCCGTCCCTGGCGTTCGGAAGTGGTGGTGAGCAACATTTCCGAGATGATCTCGGTCAGGCTCGTGGCGGTCGATTCGACGGCTCCGGTCAGCGGGTAGCAGCCGAGGGTGCGGAAACGAACGCTCTTGAGCTCCGGAGTCTCTCCCGGCAGCAACGGCATCCGGTCGTCGTCGACCATGATCAGCGCACCGTCCCGCTCGACGACGGGCCGCTTGTCGGCAAAATACAGCGGAACGATCGGAATCTCTTCCTGGCGTATGTATTCCCACACATCCAGCTCGGTCCAGTTCGAGAGAGGGAAGACGCGCAGGCTCTCGCCCGGCGCTTTGCGGACGTTGTACATCCGCCACAGTTCCGGTCGCTGCTGCTTGGGATCCCAACGGTGCGCAGCTGATCGGATCGAGAAGATGCGTTCCTTGGCGCGGGATTTTTCTTCGTCACGGCGGGCGCCGCCGAATGCAGCGTCGAACTTGTAGTGATCGAGGGCTTGTTTGAGGCCTTCGGTCTTCCACATGTCGGTATGGACAGCGCTGCCGTGAGTGAACGGGTTGATCTCCTGCTTCACGCAGTCCGGGTTGGTGTGGACGATCAGATCGAGATCGCCTGCAGCAGCGGTACTGTCACGAAGTTTGTACATTTCACGAAACTTCCACGTGGTATCGACGTGCAGAAGCGGAAACGGCAGCTTCGACGGATAGAAGGCCTTGCGCGCCAGATGCAGCATCACGGCGGAGTCCTTGCCCACCGAGTACAGCATCACCGGGTTCTCGCTCTGGGCAACAGCTTCACGCATGATGTGAATGCTCTCGGCTTCGAGTCGTTCGAGGTGCGTCAGTGTCGCGGTCATCGGCCCAGTTCCTCCAGTGCTTTCGGGGCGAGTTCGGGTCGGCAGATCAGCAGATCCGGCAACCACGGGTTTTCCTGGTTGTAGCGCAGTTCGCTGCCATCGATACGCGAAACATGCAGTCCCGCAGCACGTGCGACAGCAACCGGCGCCGCCGAATCCCACTCGTACTGTCCGCCCGCATGTGCATAGATGTCTGCCTCACCCGAGACGACCGCCATTGCTTTGGCTCCGGCGGATCCCATTTCGATCAACTTCGCGCCCATCGAGTCGGCCATGCGCATGACCGGTTCCGGACGCCGCGTCCGCGACACGACGACCCGCACCGGTGTCGAAGCGCCGCGCTCGGTTCGATCATCGCTGCTGGAATAGGTGACGCCGAGGGCAGGCATCGCGACCGCACCTGTTGTGAGGACACCGTTTTCGCTCAGTGCAACATGCACTGCCCAGTCCGATCGTCCGGCCTCGCCGTACTCACGGGTGCCGTCGAGAGGGTCGACGATCCACACCCGATCCGCAGCCAGCCTCGCGAGGTCGTCAGCCCCTTCCTCCGACAGCACTGCATCCGCAGGAAAGCGTCGGGCAAGTTCGGCGACGATGAATTCGTGACTGAGCCGATCGGCCGCGTTCTTGAAAGTCGCGACATCACCGTCGTTTTCGCCGAGGGATTTCCGATGGTCGAGCAGAAGTTCTCCCGCCGCAGCGGCGATGTCGATCGCCGCGCGTTCATCGTTAGTGCGTGTCATAGGTACTCCACAACTGTGTAGACCTCCCGATCGATACGGGAAGAAAGGTCAGGCCGACCGCAGAGTGTCCAGCGCTTTGCACTGGCCTCGATGTGGTCTGCGCCATACCGTAACACCAGAATGAACGATGTTCATTCTATTTCGAACAATGTTCATTCTATGATCTGAGTCACATTGGATTCTGGGTGGCGTTCAATAACGAACAGTGTTCGATGTGAATTGAGGATGCCGACCACCGCGACTACGGTGATCAAATGAGCAGTGCCAGCAGCAAGTCGATCTACGGTGACGCCGAAGTGCGTCGGCGCCGAACACTCGACGCGGCGATCTCGCTTCTGGACGAAGGAGGCTACTCCGCACTCACCATCCGCGCGGTCGCTAAACGAGCCGGCACCAGCACCGGACTGATCTACCAGTACTTCGTCGACAAGCAGGACATCTTCGCCGCCCTCCTCAGCGAAAGTCAGCTGGAAATGGCGGACTTCGTGAACTCGCTCCCCCGCAAGCAGGGACTGAGCGCCTTACTCGAGTCCATGATTTCCGAATTTGCTCGGCACTGGGAACGGGTGGGTCGACTCACCACCACCTGGCGCGACATCGAAGGCATGGCCGGGTCCGACCGAGAAAGCATGCGGGAACTTCACGCATCCGTAGCGGTCTACAACTCGGCATTGATTCGAGCGCTCACCGAATCTGCTGCAGCCGAAGGGAGCCGGTTGATCGACGACCCCGCGTTGATCCATCTCGTGCTCTCCGGACTCAAAGGCCTGTCGGACACCATCGTCATCAACATCGCCAAAGAAGTCACACCCGAGTACTTCGTGAGCTTCTCCGCCCGGGCGCTCGCGCGGTCCATCACGGAGTGACGGACCGGCACCTTACGAACGAACGAGGCGAGCGATGGCCGCCTGAGCTTCCTTGATCTTGACGTCTGCTTCCGGACCACCCTGCTTGGCAGCTTCGACGACGCAGCCCGCAAGGTGCGCGTCGAGAAGCTTCAGGGATACGGACTGCAACGCGCTCGTCGCGGCGGACACCTGGGTGAGCACGTCGATGCAGTACCGGTCGTCTGCGACCATGCGCGAGATTCCGGCTACCTGACCTTCGATACGACGAAGGCGTTTGAGCAGATCGTCCTGCTCGGGGCTGTAACTACTCATACCGCAACTATACCCCCTACCCGTATGAGGGCTACTGCGATGCGACGAAGCCCACCCGGACGCGGCGCACGACATCGATGGCCATCAGCCCCGCAACCAGAATCGACAACCCGGCGCCCGAGATCCAGAGACCGTCGTAGTGCGTGCTCTCGAACGGTGGAGCGCCCTCCAGTATCGGTCCGAAGTCGGACGTCGTCGTACCCGCTCGCCAGCACACGACCGCCAGAATCGTGGCGGCGACGATACCGAGTACACCGATCCACGTCTTCACGTCGACGAGCGGAGTTGGCTGCGCCTCAATCATCGGCAGACCCGTCCGGTTCCACACCGACCGTGACAACCTGGCTCAACGCCTCGCGAAGTGCCCGATCGTCTTTCGCCCACGCTCGCACCAATCCCCCGGTGGTCAGACGCAAGCCGATACCGTGCCGACGCCGGGGCACTCCGGACAGCTCACCCAGCGCGCGTGCCGTTTCCCACGGCTCCATTGCGTCTTCATAGGCGGAGTCGTCCGATTCGGGAAACACCTCGGCGATCTCGGTGATCGGCACCTCTTCGGTTCCCTGACGCAACGTGGTCGCGGTCAGAAGTACGCTCGCATGCCGGCGCGCGGCAATCACCTGCACGTAGACCAACCCGGTGAGGATCACGGCGAACATCGCCAGACCGAACCAATGCACCACCGGGCCGGTGAACAGTTCGATGACCAAGGCGATCAGGCAGAAGATCGGCCCGAACGCGATGGCCCACCACCGAGAACCCGGTTCGTAGTACAGAACGTCCGGGCCGATTTCCGGCGCGCGATCAGCCACGGGCAAACCAACTTCGGGTGGTGTCGCGGTAGATCGCGACGCAGGCACAGATCAGCATGACGGGAACAACCAGCGCGAGCACGGTACTGATCCCGGCCACGACCAGCGCGATCTGCAGCACCGCGAACACTCCGGACACGATCACCAGGATCCGTCGGCACAACGCCCGTCCGGCGCGAGTGGGACCGGCGAGGCCGCCGATCGCAAGGCCGGTCAACAGCAGAACCAGCCCGGACACCCGCACGAAGGTGACGTAGATGTCGATGTTTCCGGCCGACACGCCTTGATCGGTGAATTGTTCACGCAGCGAATACGAGGCGCTGGTGACATTGATCAGGCCGAAGAGTATGAGTAGGAACGCGCTGGCGATCCACAGCCAGAATGCTGCCTCGACGGCCGTCGGGCGCCTGACCTTCGTAGAGATACTCACGGGTTCAAGTGTGCGCTATCCGCTGACGATGCCCGGAATCATGAGCACCAGGAGTGTCACCAGAACAGAGGCTCCAAGGATCGCGAACAAGATCACTTCGGTCCGTGAACCACGTTGGCGCAGTGGAGCGTCGTGGGTGCTTTCCGTGCGCAGGGCTTCCTGAGAACTCATTGTCTACGACCTCTCCCCTACTACTGCAGTGACCCGTTTCACAGTACCCCGAGCTACCTATCGGTTCCCCGCCGGGGGGAAACGAAGAAAGTACGGATTGGACTCTTTTCGGTGCATCATCACGATCGCCCCGACAGCAGCAACTGCCTGCAGGATCTCCGCTCCGCCGAACAGCAGAGTGGCCGCGCCGCCGTCGCCGCCGAGCCCGAAGATCACGGGGATCGCAGAGACCAACATGAAGACTCCACAGAACGTCAGCAACATTCGAGCCCAGTTCTTGCCACGACTCATCGAGCGCACGAACAAAAGGAACACCGCGGTGACGATCACCACCAGGACAGCGGAGAACACGATGACCAGTGGGAACATGCCCTCAACGTCGGAGCGTGTCAGACCGGCATCGACAGCCGCCTGGTTCCTGAGCATCTCGTCGACGAACATCGACTTCTGCCCGAGCAGCATCCAGATCATCGCGCCGCCCTGGACCAGCCCAAGCGCCGTCACAGCCCACCACAACTGAATCGCAGTCACGACGTCCGTCGGCGGCTCGGGTTTCGGCTGGGGGCCCGGGTATCCGTTGTAACCGGGGCCGTATCCCGGGATCTGACCCGTCGGCATCGGTCCGAGTTCGCGGTATGGCTGATTCTCGAACGGCTGGTTCTCGTAGGGAGGTTCCCGGCGGGGCGGTTCCTGGCGCGACGGCGGCCACTGCTCGGTCATGACACCAGCGTATCGGTCGATACCGGTGCAGCCACCATGCGTGACTCCGTCACAGCCATCCGGCAACTTCCGACGCCCAATACGTGAGGACCACGTCGGCACCGGCGCGGCGAATGCTGGTGAGCGATTCGAGAATCGCCGCGTCCCGGTCGATCCACCCGTTCTGCGCGGCGGCCGTGATCATCGAGTACTCACCCGAGATCTGGTACGCCGCGACCGGAACCGGAGACCGGTCGGCGGTCTCACGCAGAATGTCGAGGTAGGACATTGCAGGCTTGACCATCACCATGTCAGCGCCCTCGGCGATGTCGAGGTCTACCTCGCGCATCGACTCGCGACGGTTGGCGCCGTCCTGCTGATAAGTACGACGGTCGCCTTGCAGTGAGGATCCGACGGCTTCACGGAACGGTCCGTAGAACGCTGACGCATATTTCGCGGCATAGGCGAGCTGACCGACCTCGACATACCCGGATGCATCGAGCGCGCCGCGGATCGCAGCCACCTGACCGTCCATCATGCCGCTCGGGCCGAGCAGGTGCGCACCCGATTCAGCTTGCGCGAGAGCCATTTCGACGTATCGGATCAAAGTTGCGTCGTTGTCGACGGCGCCGGCGGCGGTAAGCACGCCGCAGTGGCCGTGATCGGTGAACTCGTCGAGGCAGGTATCGGCCATGATGACCGTCGAATCGCCGAGTTCTTCTGCCAGAGCGCGCAATCCGACGTTGAGGATGCCGTCGGGATCGGAGGCACCGGAGCCCTGAGGGTCCTTGTCCTCCGCCTTGGGGACGCCGAAGAGCATCAGACCACCGACGCCGGCTTCCACTGCTTCCACCGCGGCGGACCGCAGCGAATCGAGGGTGTGCTGGAAAACGCCTGGCATGGAACTGATCTCACGCGGCGTATCGATGCCGTCTGCAACGAACATCGGCAACACGAGGTGCCGGGGTTCGAGCGAGGTCTCTGCCACGAGTCGCCGGAGCGCTGGGGTGCGCCGGAGCCGGCGAGGGCGATGAGTGGGAAACACGAGAAGTAGCCCTCCTTCGTCGGAACCTGTGAGTGGTTGAGGAGTCCACAGACTCCTCAACCGCTCACGGGTGCGCTAGCGCCTGCGGGACTTCTTACGCGGCGGCGGCAAAGCACCTTCAGCGCGCAGCCGAGCTGCGTGCTCGGCGAGAGCCTCCACCAGCGGTCCCACCTGCGAGGTCTCGGGCTGCACGTCGACGCGCAGACCGAACTCGATAGCGGTTTCGGCCGTCTTCGGGCCGATGCACGCGACCAACGTGCGGGCGTGCGGCTTGCCGGCGATGCCGACGAGGTTGCGCACGGTCGAGGACGAGGTGAAGCAGACGGCGTCGAATCCACCGGTCTTGATCATCTCGCGGGTCTCGGCCGGCGGCGGCGCCGCCCGGACGGTGCGGTAGGCGGTGACGTCGTCGATCTCCCAACCGCGTTCGCGCAGGCCCTCGGCGAGGGTTTCGGTTGCAATGTCCGCGCGCGGCAACAGAACCCGGTTGACCGGATCGAAAACGTCGTCGTACGGGGCGAATTCGGCCAGCAGGCCTTCGCTGGACTGCTCACCGGTCGGGATCAGCTCGGGGTTGATGCCGAACGAGCGGACCTTGGCTGCGGTTGCTTCGCCGATACAGGCGATCTTCACGCCGGAGAAGGCGCGAGCGTCGAGACCGAACTCCTCGAACTTCTCCCACACTGCGCGAACCGCATTGGTGGAAGTGAAGACCACCCACTGGTAACGACCGTCGACGAGGCCCTTGACCGAACGCTCCATCTGAGCCGGGCTGCGAGGCGGCTCGACGGCGATGGTCGGAACCTCGATCGGGATCGCTCCGTGAGTGACCAGACGGTCGCTCATCTCGCCGGCCTGATCCTTGGTGCGCGGCACGAGGACAGTCCAGCCGTACAGAGCGCGCGATTCCCACCACGACATCTTGTTGCGCTGCGCGACAACCTTGCCGACGGTGACGATGAGCGAGCCCACCAGTTCGGATCCGGCTTCGTTGAGCGTCGCGAGAGTTGCCTCGACGGTTCGCTGCTGACGAGTGGTGCCGCGGACGGTGATGGCAGCAGGCGTCTGCGGAGCCAAGCCGTTCTCGACCAGCGCGCTGGCGGTCTCGGCGAGATGTCCCGACGTCGCGTGCAGAACAAGCGGTCCCGGTGCAGCGGCCAGAGCAGCCCAGTCGACTTCACCGCGAACGTCGGCCTCGGTGTGACCCGAGCCGAGCGCCATACCGGCGTAGCTCGGCACAGCCGAACCCGAAGGCAGACCCGGGAGAACCTCGAACTGAACCTGCGTGCGGGCGACTGCCGTGACCTCTGCGATCACGGAATCCGTGGTCAGCGGATCACCGGAGACCAGACGCACGACGTCGTGGCCGTTCTTGGCCTCGTGCACTAATGTCTTTGCAACCTCGGCAGGCTCACCGAGTGCCGGACGCACGTCCGCGATCAGCTCGCCGGTCTCCTCGTCGCGGCCCATGTCGATGCCGACGAGCGCGACGACGCCCTTGTCGACGTCCGGATCCGTGAATGCCATTGCGGCGCCGGTGAGGACGTCACGTGCGCGAACGGTGAGCAGGGCGGGGTCGCCCGGTCCCGATCCCACGAACAGGATCCGTCCGGGAGTGTTCTTTCGGACTCGGGTCATCGGTGATTCTCCAGTGCGCTGTATCGAAATGGGAACTTGGTGCAAGTGCAAAGTGGGGCGTCAAACATCGGCTGCCTCGCCTGTAGTCACGTTCATCAACTCTCGGGCGCCGAGTTCGAGTAACTCGCGCGCTACCGCTCGGCCGAGTTCCTCGGCCTTGTCCGGCGCACCGACTGCGCCGGTACGGATGACGTCCGAACCGTCGATGGCGGCTGCGCAGCCGCGTACCGACAGTTCGTCGAAGATTCTGCCGTCGTCGTCGAGGGATTCGACGATCTCCGCGATCGCTCCGACCGGAGCGGTGCAGCCCGCTTCCAGCTCGGCGAGAAGTGCACGCTCGGCAGTGACTGCCGCCCTGGTACCGGCGTCATCGTGCTCAGCCAGGATCGCCGCCAATTCCGCATTGGCAGAAAGGCATTCGACGGCCAGAGCGCCCTGCGCCGGAGCGGGGAGCATCTGCACGGGCTCGATGTTCTCGGTGATGCGATCGAGCAGACCTATACGGGACAAGCCGGCGCGAGCGAGGATCACGGCGTCGAGTTCACCGGATTCGACCTTGCCGAGACGGCGTTGCAGGTTGCCCCGCAACGGCACGATATCGAGGCCGAGCCCGAGTGCCTTGAGCTGCGAAACGCGGCGCGGCGCGGAGGTTCCCACCTTGGAACCGGCCGGAAGCTCCCCGAGGACCAGACCGTCGCGGGCGACGAGCGCGTCACGCGGATCTTCGCGTGGCGGAATCGCCGCGATGACGAAACGCGGATCCTGCGCGGTCGGTAAGTCCTTGTAGGAATGCACAGCAACGTCGACGCGGTTGTCCAGCAAAGCTTCTCGAAGCTCTGCGGTGAACACTCCGACGCCGATCTTCTGGACGGGATCGGTGGACTGGTCGCCCTTGGTCTTGATGATGACCAACTCGGCGGGATGTCCCGCTGCAATGAGGGCGTCGCGCACGGTGCCGGCCTGCGTGGTCGCGAGAAGACTTCCGCGAGTGCCGATCCGCAGCGGGCTCCCCGATCGAGGGGTGGTGACGCTCATGCCTGCAGGTCCCTTCCAGTGCGGTCGCCGTCCACCAGGTCGGTGGGTGTGGCCACGGCCGCGGGAGATCCGGGGCTGAGTTCGAAGAGTTCGCGCAGCGCTGCTGCGTAGGAGTCGCCGCCGGGGGCCGACGCGAGTTGCTTGACGCGCACGGTCGGGGCGTGGAGCAGCTTGTCCACGACGCGTCGCACGGTGCGTGCAACCTCGTCGCGCTGCGGATCGTCCAGGCCGGGCAGACGCGAATCGAGCCGCATCAGTTCGGCTTCGACGACGTCGGCGGCGCGCTGACGCAAAGCCGTCACGGTCGGGGTGACCTCCGCGAGGCGCTGTCCGGCAAGGTAGGTCGCAAGCTCGCCGGCGACGATGGTGCGTGCGGCATCTGCGTCGGAAGCGGCTGCGCCTGCCGCTGGATCACGCTGCAGCGTCTCCATGTCGAGAACGGTGACACCCGGCAGGCCGGCGACGGCGGGATCGATGTCGCGCGGCAGCCCGAGGTCGCAGATGACGAGGTGCTTGGTGTTGTCGCGATCGGGCTCGGCGAGTGCGCGGTGCACATCCGCCAGGGTGACCACTGCCCCGACCGCGCCGGTACAGGTAACCATGACATCTGCCTGCGCCATCGCGGCCGAAAGCTGATCGAAGGCAACACCGTCGGCGTCGACGCCGTTGGAGCGTGCCGTCTCGGCGAGGTGCTCGGCGCGTTCCTGGGTCCGGTTGACGACGACGATGCGTGCGATTCCGGCGCGGGTGAGATGCGCAACCGACAGACCGCCCATCGAGCCTGCACCGACAACCACGGCAGTGCGGCCGACGAGGCCGCCCTCACCGATGATGCCCGCTGCACGATCAAGAGCCACGGATACGACTGATGCTCCGGCTGAGTCGATTCCGGTTTCGGAATGCACTCGCTTGCCGACGCGCAGTGCCTGCTGAGCCAGTTCGTGGACGACGCGTCCGGCGGCCTGCTGCGCATCCGAAGATGCGTAGGCCGAACGGATCTGGCCGAGAATCTGCTGTTCGCCGATCACCATCGAATCGAGGCCACTGGCCACGGCGAAGAGATGTTCGACCGCTGCTTCGCTGTAGCGGACGTAGGCGTGAGCGTGCAGCGCCGTCAGGTCGAGACCCGAATGGTCGGCGAGGATTTCACCGACCTCGGTGAGTGCACCGTGGAACGCGTCCACCACCGCGTAGACCTCCACCCGGTTGCAGGTGGAGACGATCATCGCTTCGGAGATGTGCGAAGACGCCAGAAGCTTGTCGATCAGCTTCGGACGATCGGTGTCGGTGACAGCTACTCGCTCGAGCACCGGGACGGGCGCGGTTCGATGCGAGACCCCGACAAGCAGAACACTCACGGCGCGATCACTGATCCGTTTCTTGTCGAACCTGCTCCGACCGGAGCGGGTGAACTGGTGGATGGGACTGACGAAGCGGATGCGGCGTGAGCCACTCGTACTCGCGGCGCACTGGATGCCTGATCGGCATTGCGCGCACTGTTGAAGGAGAGAACCTGCATCTCGACGGCTAGATCGACGCGTCGCAGTTCCACGTGATCGGGAACGTCGAGGGCGATCGGCGAAAAACTCATGATACAGCGCAGTCCGGCGCTGACGAACTGGTCGCACACGCCCTGAGCGGCCTCGTCCGGTGTGGAGATGACGCCGATGGTCGCATTCAGTTCACGGCAGGCGACGGTCAGTTCCTCGGTGCTGCGCACGACGAGATCCCCGACTCTGCTTCCGATTCGATCTGCGTCACTGTCGAAGAGTCCGACCATCTCGAAACCGCGGCGGCTGAATCCGCCGTAGCCGACCAGCGCCTTGCCGAGGTTTCCGACTCCGACGAGAACGACCTTGTGCCCACGATCGAGTCCGAGTGCACGCTCGATGCGGATGCGGAGCCTGTTGACGTCGTACCCGACGCCGCGGACACCGTTGGGTCCGAGGAACGACAGATCCTTACGCAACTTCGCTGATCCGACACCGGACGCCTGGGCAAGTTCCTCGCTCGAGACGATGGAGGTACCCCGGTCGGACATCACTCCGAGGACCCGCAGGTATGCGGCCAAGCGCGTCACCGTAGCCTGGGGGATGACGCGATCCTGAGCGATCGAGTCGGTGACAGAAGAGCCCGCAGCGCCGGTGACGCGCTGAGCCACAGGCTCATGCGTCTGGTGCGGTTCGGTCACGTCGCTGGCTCCTCGTCCGGTCGACACGACTGTCGACCTCCACGATGCTCCGGGGGAATGTTCACACCACGGTAACCGCTTGTGAACCCATGCACAAAGTTGCTCGAGACGGGTTCGATGTGCCGTTCACCTGCAAAGCGGCTTGGCAGACAACTTTGAGGGTTGCCTTACTTGCGTAAATCGTCACGAAGGCGCTCTTCGTCAACTTCCCAGTAACCGTGCTCGCGTCCGTCGAGAAGAATGACCGGCAATCTGTCTCCGTACTCCGCTCTCAGCTCTGGATCCGTCGCGGCAGCTTCGTCTACGTCGATGCACGTCAATTCCAGCTCGAACTCGGAACAGACCCGTCGTAGTACCTCCGCCGCGCCGACGCAGGACGCGCATCCTGCGCGTGTCAACAAGGTCACTTCATGCGTAACTGCAGTCATCGACGCATACCTTTCTTCTACTGGGACGCCATCTACTTGATCGGTCGAGTGTGCCTCCGGAGCCCCACTCGGTACCAAATCGGCGGAGAGGAACGTCACACACCACAGGGAAGGTCACCATCCAACCCATCGGGCCTCATCGCGGAGGATAGGCTGACTCGAAGAGTTCTCTGCTCGAGAATGCAACACGGGAGGTGCGGGTGCCTGCGCGATCACTACCGAACGGCTCCGGATTCGGATCAGGGCTTGCCGGGGTCATTCTCCCCGGACGTCGCCATGTAAAGAATCCGCTGGGCCCGAGTGAGTCGGAAGTTCGAGCCAATCTCGCCGGCGAGGCGAGCGCTGATGCAGCTCTGGCATTGCACGAAGCTGCCAACCCCACAGAACCGGAAACCGGCGAAGAGCCCCCGGCCGTTCCGCGCGACCTCACGGCCGCCGCATTCTTCGACGTCGACAACACCATGGTGCAGGGTGCATCGATCATCCACTTCGCCCGTGGTCTCGCTGCACGCAAGTATCTCAAGACCTCGGATCTGGTGGATTTCGCGTGGAAGCAGATCAAATTCCGAGTCACCGGCCGAGAAAGTAGTGACGACGTCGCCGAAGGCCGCGAGAAAGCACTGTCCTTCGTGGCCGGTCGATCCACCGCCGAACTCGCCCGCCTCGGCGAGGAGATCTACGACGAGGTCATTGCCGACAAGATCTGGCCAGGCACGAGGGCGTTGGCCCAGATGCACCTCGACGCCGGACAACAGGTGTGGTTGGTGACGGCAACTCCGGTCGAACTGGCTCAGGTCATCGCCGAGAAACTGGGACTGACCGGCGCGTTGGGCACCGTCGCCGAAAGTGAGGACGGAGTCTTCACCGGCCGACTCGTCGGCGACATCCTGCACGGAATGGGCAAGGCACACGCCGTACGGACGTTGGCGGTGCGTGAAGGACTCAATCTCAAGCGCTGTTCCGCCTACTCCGACAGCCACAACGACGTACCGATGCTCTCGTTGGTGGGGACACCGGTGGCGATCAATCCCGACGCAGACCTTCGTGAACTCGCGAAGAACCGCGGTTGGGAAGTTCGTGATTTCCGCACCGGACGAAAGGCCGCCAAGATCGGCGTTCCCACAGCGCTGGTGCTCGGAGCGGTCGGCGGTGCGCTCGCGGCGATTCTCGCCAGGCGCAAAGAACAAAACGCCTGAGCGGGTTCGGTCCGGATCGAGAAGCGATCCGGACCGAACTCAGCCGAGAAAGATGTTGCGCCGCTTGGCCAACAACCGATAAAGCGTCTGCTGAATCGTTTCCCGGACGTGGTCCGTGACCTCGAACAGGACCATCGGATCGTCGGCTGCACCGCTCTCGAAGGTGTCGGTGACGATCGGCTTTCCGAACTCGATGTACCACTTCGACGGCAATGGAACCAGGCCGAGTGGCCCGAGGTGCGGAAACAAAGGTGTGACCGGGAAATACGGCAAACCGAGAACGCGTGCGAGTGTGGTGAGATCACCGATCTTCGGATAGATCTCCTCCGAGCCCACGATCGAGCACGGAATGATCGGAACACCGGTTCGCATTGCGGCCGACACGAAGCCACCGCGCCCGAACCGCTGCAACTTGTACCGCTCACTGAACGGTTTCCCGATGCCCTTGAATCCTTCCGGGAACACGGCCGCGACTTCACCGTCGTTGAGCAGACGCTCGGCGTCGGGGTTGCACGCCAACGTATGGCCGGCTTTGCGCGCCAGTCCGCCCACCACCGGCATTTCGAAAGCCATGTCCGCAGCCAACATTCGCAGTGGACGATGCGCCGGATGATGATCGTGCACGGCAACCGACGTCATCAGCCCGTCGAGTGGGATGACACCGGCGTGATTGGCAACCACCAACGCTCCCCCGGTGAGGGGAATGTTCTCGATCCCGCTGACCTCGACGCGGAACCATTTCTCGAACAACGGCCGCAGCACGGGCATGACGACGTTGTCCGCAAAATGCGGGTCGAATCCGAACTCGTCGACCTCGTAGTCGCCGGACACCCGACGTCGGAAAAATTCTGCTGCCGAGGCGATCTGGTCGACGATCGCCGACCTGGCCGCATCGACGAACGTGCTCTCACCACCATGGTCGGCCGCCGACGGCACTCCGGACGGATGCCGACGCTGACTTTGTTCACGGACGTCACGCTCCGCGCCGGTGACGGACTCACGCGAACGAGAAGCTTCCGACTTTCCGGTGTGAGTTGCGCTGGGCCGCAGGGGAATTACCTTCGCCACGTCAGTCACCCCTTCACCGCACTTCGTCCCGACAACGGCATGTGCATCACGTCTGCACTTACGCTCGCCTCGGCAGTGTCACCGCCGAGGATGGTGGTCAACGCATTCTCTGCCCGATCGATCCACTCGGACTTGATGATCCGGCGCGTCTGCATCGCACGCATGAAATCGTCGAGTGCTTGCATGGTGGTCCATCGCGGCTCGAACCCCAACTCGCTGCGCATGCGAGTGGTGTCGAGTCCGCAGCCGAACCGGAAGTACTCGAGTTGCTCGTCGGTGTAGAGCCTCATGGACGACCCCACCAACGCGCTCCCGACACTACGGAACAGAGCGAGCGGCATGGGAACTTCCACCCTGCCTGCCCGGCGGATCGCCTGCGACATCATGACCACTCCGTCGCCGGCGATGTTGTACGTACCCGAGGCGTGGCCGATAGTCGCCTTCTCCAGCGCCGCGAGGGCATCCTCGACGTGGAGCAATTGCAGGCGCGCGTTGCGCCCGACGATGGTGGGCACGAGTGGGGCGGTGACGTAGTGCCCGACGGTTGCAGTCAGCTGAGGTCCGATCAACGGCGCCAACCGCAGAATCCCGACCGAGATGTCCGGGCGCCGACGCCCCATCCCGCGGAGGTATCCCTCGATCTCGAGGCTGTCGCGGGCATATCCGCCCGGCGGCCGGCGGCGCGCACTCATTTCTTCGGTGAACTGAGCGGGATCCTTGGCACTGCACCCGTAGACGACCGAAGCCGAGCGCAGGATCACCTTGCGAACCGTCGGAGCTTTCTGGCAGACCGCGAACAGTTGCATGGCGCCGATGACGTTCATGTCCTTCATCGCGGCGCGGCTGCCGGCTTTGGGGGCTTTCTGAAGCGTCGACGCGTGCACGACGGTGTCGACCTCGGCGTTTCGGATCACTTTGCCGATCAGCGGATTGCGGATGTCTGCTCGCACGAATTCCGCGCGGCCCATTCTGCGCATCATGTCCTTGCTCGGACTGACGGCGTCGACGGCGATGACACGCTCTATCGACGGATTCTGCGCAAGCCTGGTCACCAGGTAGCCGCCGAGAAATCTGCTCGCCCCGGTCACCAGTACGACGCGAGGCGTCGTGCCCCCTGAAGTGTTGTCACCTTCAACCACCAAGTACCCCCATATCCAGTAGAAACGCGCTCTGCCGAAGCGTTCCTCCCGCGATTTTCCCCCACTTTACGGGCAGAGGGGGTCCCGCGCTGACTACCCAAAATTCGGCCATTCAAGACAAACCGCCCAGACAATGAGACGGCCGACACATCTCTCCCCTGAGATACGTCGCCCCTCCCCTGAAATACATCGATGCCCGCCACCCCGGAAGGGGCGGCGGGCATCAACAGGTACTGCTTATTTACCGAGTTTCCTGCGCTGTACTCGGGTACGACGAAGCAGCTTGCGGTGCTTCTTCTTCGACATGCGCTTGCGACGCTTCTTGATCACTGAACCCATAGCGGGTGTCCCTCACGTTCTTCTCTAGCGTTCCTGCGCACGCCGGTCACGTACGCCTGCGCCAAGCAATTGGCGCCTGGCCCTCGTTTTAACTAGCTCAGCGCCTTACGACACCAGCTTGCTGGTACGACAGTGACTCATCGTACCGGTGTGGTCTCACTCGGCATAAACCGAGCCTCCGGCACAGCAACCGCTGTGCCCGCGACTCGGCTCACGCCGAGGTCATCCTCTTCGAACCGGCTGGTCAGCCGGCATCGAAGTACGAGGTTTCGAGGTAATCGTGTACCGCCTTCGCGTGTACACGGAACGAACGGCCCACTCGTACAGCGGGCAATTCGCCACTGTGTACCAACCGGTACACAGTCATTTTCGACACCCTCATCAAAGTTGCTACCTCAGCAACAGTGAGGAATTGCGTGCCGGCCACTGCCGGCTTTCCGTCGTGGGACGAACCCATGGACGGCTTGTTTGCAGACACCATTAATCCACATACCTCCAGCACGACTCGCGCCGCCGGCTTCCCCTCCGGCGGAACAGACACGTACGTACTAAGTCGAGCTTAGCTGTACTGGTGGGGTTAAAGCGACGGGTGTGGCTAAACGGACGACTATTCCGCAGCTGAACCCATCGCGGCCGAGCGCGACTTGGCGGCATCCAAGGCATCGAAGAACGCCGTCCGCAGGCCGCCCGCTTCGAGCTGACGCAGTGCCGCAGCCGTCGTTCCACCCGGTGACGTCACCGCGGCGCGAAGATCCGTCGCGCTGTCGCCGGTGCGATCGAGCATCGCTGCGGAGCCGACCATCGTCTGCACCACTAATTCGGTAGCGACCGGGCGCGTCAGGCCGAGACCGACTCCCGCATCGATCATCGCTTCGGCAACCAAGAAGAAGTAGGCCGGGCCGGAACCGGAGACAGCAGTGACCGCGTCGATCTGCGATTCGGGAACCGTGACCACCTTGCCGACGCTGCCGAGGATGCCGCGTACGAGCTCGAGATGCTCGGCCTTGACGTGCCGTCCGGGCGAGAGGACGCTCACGCCCTCCCCGACCAACATGGGGGTGTTCGGCATGACGCGGATGACCGGGAACCCTGCGGGCAGACGCGTTTCGAAGAACCCTGTCGGGATACCCGCCGCAAGGGAAACGATCAATTGCTCGAGGTCGCCGTCCAGATCGACCTTCGTCAACGCGGTGAGCGCTGATTCGACGTCGCCGGGCTTGACCGCGATGACGATGACGTCGGCGCCCTCGGCGGCGTCGGCGATCGTGCTGACGCGGATGGAGTATTCGGCGATCAATTCGTCTGCGCGAGGTTGATACTGCTCGGCGACAACCAGATCCTTGATGGCGTGGCCGGCCTGCAACAGCCCGGAGATCAGCGCCTCGCCGATCTTGCCGCCACCGATAATCGCAATTCTTGTCATGGCGAACAGCCTGCCACGACCGCAGCGATCGACCCTAGCGGGGCATCATCGCCAATTGACGGCTCTGTACGACGACTGCGCCCGTCGAATCGAGAACAGCATGATCCTCTTCGAACCACGTGCTGCCCAGAACATCCGAGCTTGCCCGCACGCGAAGCCATCCCGGCGTCGGCAGTCGGCGCAGGTACGTCGTCAACTGCACGGTCGGCGCCCACCCGAACAGGCCGCGGTTCATCGTCACGGGCGCGCTGATGTCGCCCGCCATGATCGCGAACAGCACAGCGGTGTCGATGTCGTTCTCGTCCTCGGGTCGAGGACGAACCCACATCCTGACCTCGGCCTCGCCTTGGCTGCCGGTCAGGAAGTGCGCCGAGGTGGTGTCGATTCGCATGTCGCAGCCCTGCCCGACGTGCACGACCTGCGCCATCGGGTGATCGCCGATGACGGCCACCGCACTCTCCGGCGGTTCCGGTGACATGCCGTCGATCGACGAGGCAGTGACGAAGGTGGGGTCGCCGTCATCGGGGAATCCGAGCGTGACCGCCGCGCGAACAGCGCTGCGTCCCGCCTGGCTCAACTCGACGTCGAACAACGCGACCTGGCGTCCCTGCTTTCGGACGATCACCTCCAGTTCGACTTCACCGGGGTCGGGGGCGGACAGATAGTTGGCGCTCACCGCGAGTGGCTGCATCTTCAGAAGCGAGTCGTTCTCACCTGCGCCGTCTCGCAGACATTGACGCGCGGCAGCGGCGCACACAGCCATCATGGAGCCGCCGTGCACTTTCGGCCCGATGGTCCAGATCGGATCGATCGTTGCGGTGTATCGCCCGTCGCCGAGCGAGGTGAGGCGATTGAGATCTTGAAAGGGGCTGGTGCTCATCGATTTTCCTGTTCGGTGCTTTCTCGGTGTTGCGGGAAATGTCGTGCCGCCAAGTCTTGGTGCGCCAGGCGTCGCAATGCTGTCAGGACGGGTTCGTACATGGCGGTTCCGAGGACCGCATAGCGAATGCCGTCCTCGGTCGAAGCGGCATGGCGAACGCCCTCCTTCGTCGTGCTGGTGGGCATCAGCTCGATTTCCACTTCGGCAATTCCTCGGATGTGGTCGCCGTAGGCGCGCAATCGCTCGTCCGAGAGGCTCAGTCCGGCATCCTCGAGACCGATCAGTGCACGCTCGAGGTGAGCAACCGCCACGTACCTCGGCTCGTAGACCTGACCGAGAAACTCCAGAACCTTGCGAGCTCTGGGGAACTGTTGATCCGGCACCGGATCGACGTAGGGCGGTAGTTGCGCGATCGCGCGACCGAAAGTCTCGAATTCGGATCGCTCGTCACTGTCCACCAATTCGAGCACCGCACGAATCCGTGGAATCGCGAGTCCCGCCCCGGCCAGCGCCCTGATCAACGCGAGTCGCCGGACGTGCTGTTCGCCGTACCTCGCTCCCGTCGCGCTGGTCGGTTCACCAGGCATCAGCAGACCTTCACGGAGGTAGTACTTGATCGTGGCCAATGCAACGCCGGACTGTGCGGCCAATTCGGAAACCTTCACCGCTCCTCCGTCCAACTCGCTCGGGCCGCCACTGGATAGTGATGCTATCCAATGGTGGCCGAGCATCGGTAGGCAGGACACGCCTTGCGCTAGGGTTGAACCTTCTCTGCGCACACCACCAGAAATTTCCGAACGGAGCGAACAGGCGGAATGACGGATTTGCAGTCGGGGGCTCAACCCGACGAACAGTGGCGCATCGTCGAACCACTGACGCTGACTCCCCTGCTCACCGCCGCACTCGAGGTCTTCCACGAACTCGGCTACCACGGAGCGTCGGTTCGTGACATTGCAAAACGCGCCGGCGTCACCGTGCCGACGCTGTACTACCACCACGGCAACAAACAAGGCATCCTCGTCGCGCTGATGGAACCGGGCATCGAGAACGTCACCGCACGCGCGAGCGCTGCGGTCGACGCTGCCGGACCGTCGCCGACGGCACAGTTCGGCAATCTCGTCGAGGCGTGTGTTCTGCACATGACCAGTCGCTCCGACATCGCGTTCCTCGATTCCGAACTGCGGTACCTCGAGGACGCCGAACGAAAGAGCTACGCCGCCAAACGAAAGAAGCTCGAGAATCTACTCGTCGACGTTTTGACGGCAGGCGTCGACAGCGGTGAGTTCACGGTCCCGGACATCACCGGAACGGGCCGCGCACTGCTGGGCATGTGTCAGTCCGTCGTCCTCTGGTATCGACTCGACGGACCGCAGACTCCGCGCGAAGTCAGCGTTCTCTACCGCGAGATAGCTCTGAAAGCCGTCGGCGTCGCTTCGTGAACGCTGGTCGAATTTCGAGGCATGTCCGATTAGCCCTTAACTGACGAACGTCACACCTGTCGGCTGACACCGAAACCGGGACGCGCCCACTGTCACGGGTCCACACTTAGAAGCAGAGATGCGCGGGGTGGATCCGCAGACCGAGGGAGTTCTTGACGTATGGCCAACAGCAATCCATTTGTTCCTCCGAGCGCGGTCGACGTCGACCTTTCCGCGGTTGCCTGGGGGGCAAACCGCACGATGTCCGACTTCGAGACGGGAATGTGGCGGATGGAAGAGGCGCAGCCGCAACTGCGCTCACCGATCGTTGCGGTAGAGGTTCTCGATCGAGCTCCGGACTGGGATCGACTTCTCGACGCAGTCGAGTGGGCATCGCACGTGGTTCCGCGTATTCGTATGCGCGCGGTGGAACCGGCAATGCAACTGGGCAATCCGGTGTGGTCGGTTGATCCCGAGTTCGACATCGGCTACCACCTACGACGCGTCCGCTTGCCCGCACCAGCGGACTTCGATCACGCACTGCGCATGTGTCGTCACCTTGCGACCGAACCTTTCGACAAGGCTCGGCCGCCGTGGAGCGCGCTGCTCATCGAGGGTCTCGACGACGGTCGTGCCGTGTTCGTGGTCAAGACTCACCACTCCATCACCGACGGCATGGGCGGCATCCAGATGATGACGCTGCTGCACAGCAGGCGCCCGGATCCCACTCCGAACAAGCCCGACCGCACACCGCCGGCTCCGGAGCACCTGTCGTCGGTAGGCGCCTTCGGCGAGGAGGTCGTCAGCGAGATCCGGCGTGCGCCCTCCCGTATCGCCAAGCTGGTTCGCGGCGCCACCAATGTTGCGACCACGGCGATCTCGAGTCCGTTCAGCACGGCTTCCGAGGTCCTCGGGTACGCCAATTCACTCCGCAAGATCGTCACTCCCCCAGCTCGTTCCGGTTCCCCTCTGCTCCACGATCGTGGTCTCGGACGGTGGTTCGGAACTCTCGAAGTGGGTGTTCCCGAGCTCAAGGCCGGAGCAAAAGCTGCCGGCGGCTCACTCAACGACGCTTACGTCGCCGCTTTGCTCGGCGGCTTCCATCGCTACCACGAAGCCTTCGGACAATCCGTCGAGAGCATCCCGATGGGTATGCCGATCAGCATGCGCACGGGCGCGGATGCCAACGGCGGCAACCGGTTTGCAGCCGTTCGCTTCAACGGCCCGGTCGCCGAAACGGATCCGGCCAAACGCATCAGGCAGGTGCGAGAAATCGTTCTGGGTCTGCGTGAGGAACCCGCGTTGGACGCTCTCGACGTCGCCGCCCCGATCCTCGCTCGCCTGCCGAATTATCTACTCGCGAACTGGTATCTGTCCCAGTCGACAGGACTGGACCTGCAGGCGAGCAACGTCGCCGGCGTACCGGTACCGGTCTATCTCGCCGGAGCGAAGATCGAGCGGATGTTCCCGTTCGGCCCGGCGCCCGGTTGCGCGGCGATGGCGACACTGGTCTCCCACGTCGGGGTGTGCTGCATCGGAATCAATCTCGACACCGCCGCGATCACGAAGCCCGCGCTGCTGATGCAGTGCTTGCAGGAGAGCCTGGACGAGATCGTGGCTCTCGGAGTCACAACGGAAGGTGCGTGAGTCATGAGCGAGAACACGACCAACCCGCGCGTGTACCTCACCGAAACCATGACAGAGGCCGAAGCCGGCGTGCTGCGAAAGTGGCTTGCCGACAAGGCAACCTCATCCGAAGCTCGGCCGGTCACCGTGAACATCACCGACAAGACCCTTGCAGAACTGGCGGCTCGGACCGACGACCCGATGCTCGCACCGCTTCGCGTGGTGTGGATTCCGGACACCCATACCAAACACAACGTCGCGGTGCGACTGCGTGATGCGCTGGCACCACGCGATCCCCTCCACCCCGGACGCGGTGCGCAACGCAGAACCCTGCGCACCGACCCTTCACGGTGCCAGGTCATCGAAGGTGAGCCAGCACCACTGAGCGATCTCGAGCGTCGCCTCGAAAAGAGCGGTGGCGGTTCACTACCCGAGTTCATCCGACGGCAGGCCGCCCTCGCACTCGAGCGCGCCGAATTGGGCCTTCTGGGTGGCCAGTACAAGGTGTCGCGGTTCGTCGTCGACGAGATCACCGACACCCGCCGGTTCACCACCGAGGTGATGGCTTTGGCCGACCGGTTGAACATCGCCGTCGCCGAAGTCGACCGCCGCGCCCGTGAAGCTCTCGAAGAAATGGTTGCCACCCAGAGTCGCCAGGCCATCGCGGTGTGGGATCGCCTGGGCCGCTACTTCGCTCGCGCCTACAAGCTGGACGTGGACACGAGCCGCTTCGAGGAACTCCGTGAGCTGAACAAGGAACACTCACTGGTCTTCCTCCCCAGTCACCGTTCGTACCTCGATCCCCTCGTCCTGCGTCCGGCATTGATCGCGAACGGCTTGCCGCTCAATCACGTCATGGGCGGCCTCAACATCAGCTTCTGGCCCATGGGCTCGATCCTCAAGCGCAGCGGCACCGTCTTCATTCGTCGAAGCATCGGCAACGACGAGGTCTACAAGTGGTCGATGCACGAGTACATGCGCTACCTGCTCACCAAACGCTTCAATCTGGAGTGGTACATCGAAGGTGGACGCGGGCGTACCGGGAAACTACGCCCACCGCGCTTCGGTCTCCTGACCTACCTGACCAAGGCCTTTCAGGTCAGCGGCGCATCCGACGTGTACCTCGTCCCCGTCGCGCTGAGCTACGACCAGCTCTACGAGGTCGGGGCAATGGCTGCCGAGGCACTCGGCGCCGAGAAGACACCGGAAGGCCTGCGCTGGATGGTGGGTTACGTACGCGCACAGGGAAAACGCAACGGCGTCGCGCACGTGACCATCGGCCGGCCGCTCTCACTCGCGGACGCACTCAGCCAGGAAACCGATCAGCGCCTCGCCATTCAAAAGGCCGGCATCGAGGTGTGTCACCGCATCAACGAGGTCACGCCGGTGACCGTGTCTTCACTGGCGATGTTGGCGTTCCTCGGAATCGAAGACCGGGCGTTGACAGTTCGTGAACTCACCGCGATTCTCACGCCGCTGTTCGGATACATCACCGCGCGAAATCTTCCGATCGCCGGCGACGTCGAACTGTCCGATCCGCGTGTCATCGAGAAGGCGTTGCAGACACACGTCGATTCCGGTGTGCTCGAGCGCTTCGATCGCGGCGGCGAGCAGGTCTTCTACCTCGGCAAGGACCAGCATCTTGTTGCTGCCTTCTACCGCAACAACACAATTCACTTTCTCGTCGTGCGCGCCATCACCGAACTCGTGCTCCAGGCAGCCGTCGAAGAGCGGTTCGAGGATCCCGTCGGAGACGGTTGGGCCGAGGCCAAGCGCATCCGCGACCTGATGAAGTTCGAGTTCTTCTTCAGCGACCGGGACACGTTCGAGCAGGAGATGCGAACCGAGCTGACCCTGATCGATCCCGAGTGGGAAACCGTCATGGCCGCCGACAAACGAACCGAGCACATGATCGAGACGGTGCGGCCGTACCTCGCGCACCGAGTGCTGCAACCGTTCCTCGAGGCGTACCAGGTTGTCGCCGATCAGCTTGTGCTCGCGCCGATTTCGACGTCGTTCGACGAAAAGTCCTTCATCAGCAACTGCATCGACGTCGCACATCAGCGTCGCCTGCGGCAGCAGATCGCCAGCAACGAATCGGTCTCCGGTGAGTTGTTCGCCACTGCACTGAATTTGGCGCGCAACCGCAACTTGATCGAAGTCGACGACGACGGAGTCCGGGCCAGGCGCCTGGCGTTTGCCGCGGAGATCAAGGTCCAGGTCGAACGTCTGCGCCATATCCGAGCACTCGCGCATGCACGGCTCGATCAGGTGGCCATGCCCGTGCCCGACGCCGCAGCAGTAGTGACCATTCCAGAAGCAAATCGAGCGCCCGCCGAGAACGAGGAAGTAGGACTGTGAC
The DNA here is from genome assembly GCF_046097995.1 of Rhodococcus sp. 5A-K4. NCBI lineage: Bacteria > Bacillati > Actinomycetota > Actinomycetes > Mycobacteriales > Nocardiaceae > Rhodococcus > Rhodococcus sp. 5A-K4. The sequence continues at coordinate 289,040 of NZ_JBJURM010000001.1, read as the reverse complement.
CGGACTCGAGCGTCTGCACTCCGCCATCGAAGCCGCGCCTCCCGGGCCCGGAACGATCGCCGCCTTCGACCTCGACGGCACGTTGATCAGCGGGTACTCAGCCAGCGTTGTGTACCGAGACCGCCTGCGGCGCTTGGATATCAGCGTCGGCGAATTGTTGCGCACCACCGGCGCCGCGATCGACACCCAGTTCCGTGGCGCTGATGTCGGAGCGCTGATGGACATCGGCGTTCGCGCCCTGGGCGGCCGTACCGTCGAGGAACTCAACGACTGGGGCCGACGGCTGTTCAAGCAGGAGATCGCCGCGATGATCTACCCGGAAGCCCGTGGGCTACTGGCGGCGCACCGGCGAGCCGGCCACACGATCGTGATGGCCACGTCGGCGACTCCGTTCCAGGCCAAGTACGTCGCCGAAGATCTCGACATCGAAGACGTGCTGTGCACCGAACCCGAAGTCGTCGACGGCATGCTCACCGGCGAACTGTCCTCGCCCGCTCTGTGGGGGCCGGCCAAGGCCAATGCCCTTGCGGGCTATGCCGAGAAGATGGGCGCCGACTTGAAGAACGCGTTTGCGTACTCCAACGGTGTCGAAGACGTCTTCATGCTCGAGGCCGTCGGGCGACCTGTCGCGTTGAATCCCGATCGTGGTCTGGCCAGGATCGCGTTGCGCAATCACTGGCCTTCGGTCAGCCTGCGTAAACCGCAACGAGGCGCAACACCGATCTCGACGATCCGAACGGCAACCGCCATGGGTGCGCTTGCTGCCACCGCCGCCCTCGGCGCGTCGGCGGGCATCGTCACCGGCAACCGTCAACTGGGTGCGAACCTGGTCGGCAGCTACGGCCCCGACATCTCGCTCTCACTGCTCGGCATCGACGTCGAGATCGACGGCGAGCACAACGTGTGGGACCACCGCCCGGCGGTGTTCATGTTCAACCATCAGAGTTCCCTGGACATGTTGGTCCTGGGAACTGTGATCAAGCGTGACGTGACCGGCGTCGCGAAGAAGGAAGCGGCAAGCGATCCACGGTTCATGCCCGTCGGTGCACTGCTCGACGTCGCCTACATCGACCGCACCGACACCACAAAAGCGAAGGCTGCGCTGCAACCGGCAGTCGACAAGCTCAAGAATGGTGTCTCGATAGTCATAGCTCCGGAGGGCACCCGTTCTCCGACGCCACGCCTGGGCCCTTTCAAGAAGGGCGGATTTCACTTGGCGATCCAAGCCGGTGTGCCGATCGTGCCCGTGGTGATTCACAATGCGGGTGAACGGATGTGGCGCAATTCGCTTGTCGCCCATCCAGGCCCGGTCTACGTCTCGGTGCTCGATCCCATCTCGACCGAAGGCTGGGAGACCAAAGACCTCGACGCACACGTCGAGAAGGTACGCGCGCAGTTCGAAGCTGCGCTACTTGCCGGCCACCGCTGAGCGTGCCAGGTGCTCGCGTGCAAACGCGAGCGCCTGCGCCAGCATCGACGACCGCTCCCGCCGGGTGCGCGCGTTCTGCGTGTTGATCTCGATGACAGCCTGGCCGCTGAATTCGCTCGCAGCCAATTGCTGACACAACTCCGCGCACGGCTGTGAGCCATGCCCCGGAATCAGGTGCTCGTCCATCGACGCCCCGCGACCGTCGGCCAGGTGCAGGTGCTCGAGCCCCTTGCCCATACGGGAGGCCAACTCCAGGGCATCCATGCCCGCCGTCGCGGTGTGCGACAGGTCGAGTGTGTAGTGAGCGTGATCGGAATCGGTCGGGTCGTACGACGGACTGAACGCGGACAACGCTGCCCCCGGACCGCCACGTTTACGCAGACGCTCCGCGGATTTGTCCTTGCCGCCGAAGAAGCTGTCGGCGCGCATGGGGAACATGTTCTCCACCGCCACCACGACGCTGCTCTTCGATTCGAGATCGACAACCTGTTCCGCGAAGCCTTCGGCATACTTGCGCTGCCACCGGAACGGCGGGTGGACGACCACCGTCGTCGCTCCCAAGGTTTCGGCAGTGCGTACCGAACGCTCGAGCTTCTCGACCGGATCGGAACCCCACACGCGCTGCGAAATCAGCAGACACGGCGCATGCACGGCCTGCACCGGAATCGCATACTTGCGAACGAGGGCAGCCACAGCACCGATGTCCTGACTCACGGATTCGGCCCACACCATCAGTTCGACACCGTCGTATCCGAGATCAGCGGCGTAGCGAAATGCTGCTTCCGTGTTCTCCGGATATACCGAAGCCGTCGACAAGCCGACGGCTATCGGCCGACGAACCATGCGCTGCGATCCCCCGATCATCGTCCGATCAACCCGAGGTCAACAAGAACGCCAGTGGACCGAGCGTCACGATCATGCCGACGACCACCGCGATCACGAAACTCGTGATGTCGTCCGTCTTCCGCAGAACCCGCACGACGGCCACCAAGCCGACGATCACGATCAGCGCGAGCACCAACGCCACCCACGGCAGCATGTCCCACAGCTTCTCGAAGCCCTTGAACATCGCGCCGCCGACGATCAGTGCAACAACCACCTGACCGGCAAGCACTGCCCATTCACGGATCGAGTTACGCTCGCCTGCCTCTTCCGCTGCCGGTTCGGCTTCGACATCGGACTCCGCGACGGCACTGGACTTTTTTGCACCGTCATCGACTGCCGGCGCCTTGACCAGATCGACCACGGCGGTCGATTCGGCCTCGCCGGCATCCGCGTCTGCGATCTTGTCGATCAGTTCGGTGCTCTCTTCCGGCGCGGCCGGAGCAGGAGCAGTCGGTGCAGGTGCCTTCACGACGGGAGTGGGGACACGCGGCGGCAGGATCGGCGGACGCAACGACGGCGACTGGGTTGCGGCGCGCTCCTGACGCATCAAGTCGCCCGCCAGGGTCTGACCCGACAGCAGTGCTGGTTCCTGCGTTACCTGCGTCGGTGACGAGGAGTTGAGCGGTGCCCGGCTCACCCACTGTCCGGGCGAGGACTTCGAGGTCTGTCCCGGCGATGGCGTGGAAGTCGGCTTCGGAGTGGTGACCGGCGGTGTGGCAACCGGCTTCGATTCGGCCTTGGGTGCCTGCGGCTCGTCATCGTCATCGTCATCGTCATCGTCGTCGTCGAACGAGACGGCGAAGGCGGCGGTGCGGTCGGCGGGAACCTTCGGTGCCGGTTCGGCTGACTTGGCGGTTTCTGCGACAGCCTCGGCCGGCGCAGAAGGTGCAGCGTTTTCTGGCGCAGGGGCTTCAGGCTGAGAAGCTGCTGGTTCGGCCGACTCGGGCTCGGCGGCCGCGCGCGATCCCGACTGGCGAACGATCGGGATCTCACCCGTCAGTTCGGCGACGGAGATGCCACCGGCTACGCCGCGCCGACGTCGTCCACCTCGGGATTCGACGCTCTGACCGTTCCGCTTGAGCAGTTCCGCTACGGAAATCTGCTGACTGTCCTCGGTCATCAAGCACTCACCACCAATTCACCGCCCATTTCTGTGTCGAGCTTTCGCAGAATCAGACCCTCACGCAGTGCCCAGGGACAAATTTCCAGTTCGTCCACTCCGAGCGCCCGCATGGTTGCCTCTGCGATGAGCGCGCCGGCCACAATCTGCTGTGACCGATCCGAGCTCACTCCTTCCAATTCTGCACGGTCCGCTGCCGTCATCCTGGATATGAAGGCTATGAGTTGCCTGAGTCCGCTGGAAGTCAGGGTCCGTTTTGCCCGGGGGCCTGCGGCAGAAGGGGCCGCGCCGGTGAGCCGAGCCAACGATCGGAAGGTCTTCGAGGTCCCGACCGTGCGGTCCCAGTCGCCGGCGGCGCGCAGTTCCTTGGCTGGTCCGACCAACTCCGCGTCCAGCCAGTCGCGCAATACAGCGACCCGGCGCTTGCCCGGCGGATCGGCCTGTAGCCAGTCGCGCGTCAACCGTCCCGCACCGAGTTGCAGTGAGAAGGCGACGTCCGGATCCTCGTCACCGCCTGCGGTGAGTTCGAGCGAGCCGCCGCCGATGTCCAGGTTCAGGATGCGTCCGGCGCTCCAGCCGTACCAGCGGCGCACGGCAAGAAAGGTCAGGCGGGCTTCGTCGACCCCGGAGAGAACCTCGAGATTTACTCCGGTCTCGGCGCGGACGCGGGCGAGCACAGCTTCGGAATTATTGGCGTCACGGACGGCGGAAGTGGCAAAAGCCATCATTTCCTCGCATCCGGACGTCTTGGCGATACCGGCGAATTCGGAGACCGTCGACACCAACCGATCGGCCCCTGACGTGGTGATATCGCCGCGGTCGTCAGTGTTTTCTGCCAGCCTCAACGTGGACTTGGTCGAGCTCATGGGTGTTGGGTGGCCGCCCCGATGGGCGTCCACAACCAATAGATGGACGGTATTGCTTCCGACGTCGAGTACCCCTAGTCGCACATCGCCACGTTACTGGGTCTACCGTCGGCCCTTGTGACAGCAGGTAACCCAGACCGGTCCCACAAGATGACTCCGAGCCCCGAGGTCGATCTCGATTTCCCGCGCGAATGGGTCGAATTTGTCGATCCGGACAACTCCGAGCACCTCATTTCCGCTGATATGACGTGGTTGCTCTCGCATTGGACCTGCGTGTTCGGCACGCCGGCGTGTCAGGGCATCATCGGCGACCGCCCGGACGACGGCTGCTGCTCGCACGGCGCTTTCCTCTCCGATCAGGAGGATCAGGACAAGCTCGATGCGTCAGTGAAAATGCTCACAGCCGAAGACTGGCAGTTCATGGAAAAGGGTCTCGGCAAGAAGGGCTACGTCGAAGAAGACGACCTCGAGGACGAGCCCGCGCTGCGCACCCGCCGCTACAAAGGAGCGTGCATCTTCCTCAACCGGCCGGGTTTTGCCGGCGGCGAGGGCTGCGCCCTGCATTCCATGGCGCTCAAGAAGGGCATCGAGCCGCTCGAGGTGAAGCCGGACGTGTGCTGGCAGCTACCCATCCGCCGCACCCAGGACTGGGTCGACCGGCCGGACGGCGTTCAGATCCTCAAGACCACGATCACCGAGTACGACCGCCGAGGCTGGGGTGAGGGCGGCGACGACCTCGCCTGGTACTGCTCCGGCTCCCCCGACGCTCATGTCGGGGAGCGGCAGGTCTGGCAGTCCTACGGGCCGGAACTGACAGAGCTTCTCGGAAAGCGTGCGTACGACGAGCTGGCTCGCCTCTGCAGGCGTCGCGCCGGCCTCGGCCTCATAGCAGTCCATCCGGCGACCACGATCGCTCAGAACAAAGCTCAGGGCTGACTCCACGTAGACAAAAAGAATTCAGCCGCTCACACGATCGTGTGAGCGGCTGAATTCTTCTCGGCATTCGTCTCGATATTTCTTCTCGACGAGGTTCGATCACGCTTCGAGCTTGTAGCCCAATCCTCGGACCGTGACCAGGTGTTCGGGCTTGGCCGGATCCGATTCGATCTTCGAACGCAACCGCTTCACGTGTACGTCAAGGGTTTTGGTGTCGCCGACGTAGTCGGCGCCCCAGACGCGGTCGATCAACTGTCCGCGGGTCAGCACCCGGCCGGAGTTGCGGAGCAGGTACTCGAGGAGGTCGAACTCCTTGAGCGGCAATGTCACCGGGTTACCGGCGACCTGCACGACGTGACGCTCGACGTCCATCCGTACCGGTCCGGCCTCGAGCACCCCGTTGTCGGAGGCGAGATCCGCCTCGTTCTCCACCCCGCGACGCAGCACCGCACGGATGCGGGCAATCAGCTCGCGCGCCGAATACGGTTTGGTCACATAGTCGTCCGCGCCGAGTTCCAGGCCGACGACCTTGTCGATCTCACTGTCACGCGCCGTCACCATGATGACGGGAACGCCGGAGCGCGACCGCAGCGCCTTGCAGACGTCTGTGCCACTCATGCCGGGCAGCATGAGGTCGAGCAGGACGATGTCCGCTCCGGAGCGATCGAATTCCGCCAACGCCGACGGTCCGTCGTTGACGATGGTGGTCTCGAAGCCTTCCTTGCGGAGCAGGAACGCCAGCGGGTCCGCCAAGGACTCCTCGTCCTCCACGATCAGCACACTCGTCATCGTTTGGCCTCCATGCCGTTTTCTCTACTGCCTTGTTCTCGTCTGCCGATCCGCGTGGAACCGGCGGTTCCCGCGTCGTCAGAGTCGATGTCGTCGTCCGACTCCACGTGTGCCGGTATCTGCAACGTGAAGGTAGACCCTGTTCCCGGTTTGCTCCACAGTTCGATGGAGCCGTTGTGATTGGCCGCGACGTGTTTGACGATCGCCAGCCCCAGACCGGTTCCGCCGGTCTGCCGTGACCGCGCCTTGTCCACGCGGAAGAATCTCTCGAACACTCGCTCCTGGTCCGCTTTCGCGATGCCTTCTCCTCGGTCGGTGACTGCGATCGCGACATTGTCACCGCGTACCGACCGACTGACGGACACCGGAGAACCCTTGGGCGAGTATGCAATAGCGTTCTCGATGAGGTTGGACAATGCTGTGACGAGGAGAGTCTGATCCCCGAGCACTTCCAGCCCACTCGGATGGTCTGTGGTGACGGTGATCCCGGCGGCCTCGGCCGACAGATTCGACCTCGACAGCGCCTCGGACACCACGGTGTCGACGTCGACCACGTCGAGATCCGGCAGCTTCTCGGCACCTTGCAGACGCGAGAGTGCGATCAACTCGGTGACCATCTTGCCCAGACGAATCGACTCGCCCAGCACCCGTTCGCCGAAGTGCCGCACCGATTCCGGGTCGTCAGCAGATTCGAGCAGTGCCTCCGCGAGCAAACTCATCGCACCGACCGGCGTCTTCAGTTCGTGGCTGACGTTCGCGACGAAATCGCGTCGCGTCGCCTCCATGCGGACCTGCTCGGAATCGTCGTCGGCGAACAGGACCACGAAATTGCGATCGTCCTTGCTGAGCAACCGGGCCGTGCCACGTACCGCGATCTTGTCGCGGCCGCGCTGAGCGGTCTGCGCCGTCAGATCGACCTCGACGGCTTGGCCCGTCCGCAGAACCTCCTGAGCAGCCCGCCAAGCTCGCTCGTCGACCAGACGATTCTTGACGAGGCCGAGTTCCTCGGCGCGAGGGTTGAAGAGCACGACGTCGTGGAAACCGTCGACGACGGCGATACCGCTTTCCGAAGCCAACACGATGAGGTCGAGAACCTGAGACATCGTGAGCCCGGTCTGTTCGTCCGAGCGCTGACTCTGGCGCGACGACAGCCTGGGTACCAGCACCCCGCCGACGAGGTAGCCGACCAAGCCGGCGACCACGACCAGCAGCACTGCAATCACGACACTCACGGCGCAATCGTACGTTCGCGCGAAGTGTCGGTTACGGCGGGTTCGGACGTTCCCGCCCGCGTAATCCGCCAGGTAGACGGCGTTGGTTCGTCGTTCATCTGTTGTTGGCCGAGGCCCCCCGAAAACACTGTTCGGGGGGCCTCGACGCACATCATCGGGTTGCTACTTTCCGCCCTGATTCGCCACCGCGGCGGCGCCGGCAGCTGCGGCCTCCGGATCCAGGTAGGTGCCGCCGGGATTGAGCGGCTTCAGGTTCTCGTCGAGGTCGTAACGCAGCGGGATTCCGGTCGGGATGTTCAGGCCCGCGATGTCCTCGTCCGAGATGCCGTCGAGGTGCTTGACCAATGCACGCAGCGAGTTGCCGTGCGCGGTGACCAGCACGTTCCGGCCGGCGAGCAGCTCCTGGGAGATGGTGTCCTCCCAGTACGGGATCAGACGCTTGACGACGTCGAGCAGGCACTCGGTCAAGGGAACCTCGTCGAGGTTCGCGTACCGAGGATCGGTGTCCTGGCTGTACTCGCTGCCGGCTTCGATGGCGGGCGGCGGGGTGTCGTAGCTACGACGCCAGAGCATGAACTGCTCGTTTCCGTACTCTTCCTTGGTCTGCGCCTTGTTCTTGCCCTGCAGAGCGCCGTAGTGGCGCTCGTTGAGACGCCAGTCGCGCACTACCGGGATCCAGTGGCGATCGGCGGCGTCGAGTGCGAGGTTGGCCGTGCTGATCGCGCGGCGCAGCAGAGACGTGTAGAGAACGTCGGGCAACAGGTTGTGCTCGGCGAGCAGTTCGCCGGCGCGCTTGCCCTCGGCCATGCCCTTGTCTGTCAGGTGTACGTCCACCCAGCCGGTGAACAGATTGAGTGCATTCCATTCGCTCTCGCCGTGGCGGAGCAGGACCAGGGTTCCGATACTCATGGCGTTCATCCTGGCACGAGTACCGGAACCCTTCTTGATCAACCCTGTCCGGAAATCAGCTCGGGGCTACTTCCGCAGTTCGCAGATCCTTGCGGAGGATCTTTCCGGCCGCGGATTTCGGCACGGTACTGATGAACGAAACCTGGCGAACCTTCTTGTGCGGCGAGACGCGCTCGGCGACGAACGAGATCACGTCGGCTTCGGTCAACTCGGCGCCGCCCTGGAGCACGACGAATGCCTTCGGGACCTCTTCGCCCTCGGCGTCGAGCACGCCGATCACGGCGGCGTCGGCGATCTGCGGGTGGGTCAGCAGCAAGGCCTCGAGTTCCGCCGGGGGAACCTGGTAGCCCTTGTACTTGATCAGTTCCTTGAGGCGGTCGACGATCTTGACGACGCCGTCGCCGTCGACGGTCGCAATGTCACCGGTGTGCAGGTAACCGTCGTCGTCGAGGGTGTCCTTGGTGGCCTGGTCGTTGCCGAGGTAGCCGAGCATGATGTTCGGGCCCTTGCACCACAGTTCGCCGGGCTCGCTGACGCCGTCCGAGCCGAGAGCCGGGTACGCGACCTCTTCGCCCGTTCCGGGGTCGACGAGCTTGCATTCCATGTTGGCGATGGTCGGACCGCACGTGTCGAGGGCGATGTCGTCACGATCGAAGGGGATCGCGTGCGAGACCGGGCTCATCTCGGACATGCCGTAGCCCTGGCGGACGTGGCAGTTCAACCGGTCGGCGACGGCCTTGCCGAGCGCCGCGTCGAGCGGGGCCGCACCGGAGAAGATGGTGTGCACGCTCGAGAGGTCGTACTGATCGACAAGCGGGTGCTTTGCCAGCGCGACGGCAACGGGCGGTGCGACGAAGATGTACGTCGACTTCTGCTCGGCGACGATCCGCAGGAACTCGACGAGATCGAACTTCGGCATCGTGATGAGGCTCGCGCGGCGGTAGAGCGCAGCGTTGAGCAGGACAGTCATGCCGTAGATGTGGAAGAACGGCAGGACCGCGAGAATCTTGTCGTCGGTCTCGATGCCCATCCGCGGAATGATCTGGCAGACGTTGGCCACGAGGTTGCGATGAGTGAGCATGACCCCCTTGGGTCGGCCGGTGGTGCCAGACGAGTACGGCAGCACCGCGAGCTGGGTGGCCGGATCGAAGGAGACCTCGGGCGCCGCTGCGCCCTCGCCGAGCAGATCTCGCAGCGACAGATGGCCTTCGGCACCGTCGAGCACGAAGACGTTCTCAGCCGGGATACCGACCAGGTCAGCAGCTGCCTTTGCCTGAGGCAGGAGCGGCGAGACGGTGAAGAGGAACTTGGCCTTGGAATCGGTGAGCTGCTTGGCGATGTCCTCGGCGGTGTAGAGCGCGTTGATCGTGGTCGCGACGCCACCGGCACGAAGGATGCCGTGGAAGACGGAACCGAAGGCCGGGACGTTGGGCGAATGCAGCCCGACCACGTCGCCGACGGCGAGTCCGCGCGCTGCGAGAGCGCCTGCAACGCCGTTGATCTGTGCGATCAGCGAAGCGTATGTGGTGACTGCGCCCGAACTGCCCTCGACGAATGCCGTCTTGTCGAGGTCTGCGGGGTCGGTATTTCCGAACAGGAAGTCGTAGACGCTGAGGTTGGGGATTTCAACGTCGGGGAACGGACTCTTGAAGCTCACTGTGCTCCTCGAAAAGTTGCGCGGCGGGGTGGTGTGACCAACTTACTGTGACTCACGGGAACAGCATTATTCCGTGACGACAGTCACAAGTAAAGGCCACTTTACGTGACACATCCGCGATGTGTCTCACCCCGCTCGATCAGCTCTGCGCGGGCTCTTCCTCGATGAGGTGCTTGAACGGTTCGAGATTCGCCAGCGACTCGCCTCGCGACACCCGCCACGCCCACTCACGCTTGATGGACGAGGAGAAGCCGAGTTCGAGGATGACGTTGAAATCGCCGTCGGCGGCTTCGAGAACCTGACCGAGCACTCGGTCGAGTTCATCGCCGGTCACGGCATGCTCCGCGATCTTGCCGACCAGGTAGATGTCCCCGACCTTGTCGAGTGTGTACGCCACCCCGTACAGACGGCGGTTGCGCTTGAGCAGGAACTTGTAGACGCCTTCGAAGTTCTCGTCCACCTTGCGGCACACGAAGGCCTCGACCCGCACACCGTGATTGCCGACGGTGAGCAGAGTCGACGTCTTGAGTTTGTGTTCACCGGGAAGTTCGACGATGAAATGCGCGTCGTCTTTTCTGGTGAATTCGAGTTCGCGCTCGGTGAGAGCCTGCTCGATGGTGTCCGAAATGCTGCTCATGTACGCACTCCCCCGGCCCGGCGCAGACGCCACAGACCCCGCGCACGGCGGGGCGAGAAGTCGCTTGGACCGGTTCCGTTGTTGTAGTTGACTGCGGCTTTGCGATAGCTCTCGAGCAAACCGTCCGCGGTGTGTTCCCACGAGAAATTCTCGGCGTGACGCGGTGCCTGCGCGGCGAGTTCGGCCAAGCGCGTCGGCGCTGTCACCAAAGATTCGAGGGCGCCGGCCCAGTCTTCGGTGCGGTGTCCTTGAACCAGCAGGCCTGTCTCCCCGTTGCGTACGGCTACTCCCAGTCCGCCGACGTCGGCGGCGATCACGGGAGTTCCGCAGGCTTGAGCTTCGATGGCGACCAACCCGAAGGACTCCGAATAGCTCGGCACCGCAACCAGATCCGAGGCACGGTAGACATCGGCGAGACGCTCCGGTGCCTGCGGTGGCAAGAACGTCACCTGCGCGGTGATGCCGAGTAATCGTGCAAGTTCGATCAGCACGTCCGGCCGCGCGAGACCAGTTCCGGACGGGCCACCGACGACGAGGATGCGCAGCGGCAACCCGGGCCTGCGGCTGATCACTTCGGCTGCGGCGCGCAGCAGAACGTCCGGCGCTTTGAGCGGTTGGATGCGGCCGACGAAAGTCACGACGATCTCGCCCGGGTCCAACCCCAACGACGCGCGGGCTGAATCGCGATCGCCCGGTCGATAGCGGGTGAGATCGGCGCCGGGAGCCACGACGTCGATACGCGTGGGATCTGCGCCGTACAACTCGTGCAGCGCCTTGGCTTCGTCGGTGGTGTTGGCGACCAGGCGATCGGACTCGGCGACTACTTGCTGCTCACCGATCTGACGTGCTGCCGGCTCCGGGGTGTCTCCCTCGGCAAGCGAAAGATTCTTCACCGCCGCGAGGGTGTGGGCAGTGTGTACGAGGGGAACGCCCCAACGGTCGCGAGCCAGCCAGCCGACCTGCCCGGACAACCAGTAGTGCGAGTGGATCAGGCTGTAGTACCCGGGCTCGTGTCGCGCTTCCTCCCGTAGAACGCCCGCGACGAAGGCACACAGTTGAGTCGGCAGATCCGCCTTGTCCAGCCCTTCGAAGGGACCAGCTGCAATGTTCCGAACCCGCACTCCGGGAGCGGCGTCCACCACGGGTGCGTCGGCCGAGGACGTCGCGCGGGTGAATATCTCCACCTCGACGCCACGTTTGGCGAGCTGAATCGCGGATTGCAGAACGTAGACGTTCATCCCACCCGCGTCACCGGTGCCGGGTTGCGCCAATGGCGAGGTGTGGACCGAGAGAACGGCCACCCGGCGAGGGCGCGAAATGTGCATGGGCGTCACGACTCCATACTGCCCCCTCACCGGGCGCGAACTCTAACCGAGGCTCGAGATGAAGGTTCGCACTTCGGACACGAATCGTGTCGGATCCTCCACGAACGGGCCGTGATTGCAGCCTTCCCAGTACGACGCCTGGGACTTGGGAATCAGTTCCTCGGCGTGCTTACCTGCACTCACGTCGACGACGGAGTCCTCGGTTCCGTGCAGAACGAGAACGGGGATATCCAGGTTGCGAAGCAAGTCGTCGTGACCGACAGCACGGTTGAACAATGCTGCGCGCACCCGCGGACGAGTCGAGAGGCTGTACCCGAACAAGGCCTGCGACGCTGCACCCTTGCCCTCGGGTGGGCCGGTGAGAGCGTTACCGAAAGCGCCGAGTGCCCTGATCGCCTCGCGGGGATCTTCGGACATCGCGCCGGGAACCGCGCTACGCATCGCCGAGCCGACCTTGCCGCCCTTCTCACCGCGGCCGATGCTGGTGATCGCACCGACCAGAACCGCACCCGCGACCGCGCCGGTTCCGTGCGCTGCCAGATAATCGCAGATCACCAGACCGCCGTACGACCAGCCGAGCAGTATCGCGTTCTCGGTGACGCCTTCTGCCGCGAGAACAGCCGCGACGTCGCCGGCCCAGTTCGCGGAGTCGTCGTATCCGGTTTCGGGAGCATCGGAGTAACCGTGGCCGCGCAGATCGACAGCGATCAGGCGGTAGTCCGCAGCCAGGTCCTCGAGGACCTGCTCGCCCCAGCACTGCGACGACTGAGCCCAGCCGTGCAGCAGCACCAGCGGGGTCCCCGCCGAATTTCCGGTTACTCGATAGACGATGGACGTGCCGTCGACGCTGACGGCTTCACGAATAGACATGCCGTCACGATAGAGGCTGCGACTGCAGCGCCGACCGCGAGCATGTACGCCGACGGGACGCCGTACCGGTCGATCAGTTGCCCGGCCAGCGCAGACCCGAGCGCCACGCCGACGCCGAGGCCGGTGACCGTCAGGGTCATTCCCTCCGTGAGCTTTTCCGGGGGGACGATCTGTTCGACCAGGGCTGTCGCGATGATGAGCGTCGGTGCGACGGTCGCGCCTGCCAGCACGTACGCACCCGCGAGTGCGGCCACGTTTCCGACCAGGAGAAGTGGGACGCTGAGAACGGCGACGGCGGAGGACGCGATCATCAACTGCCCGCGCAGTGATCGCGCCGGGTGCATCGACCCGAAGATCAGTCCCGCGATTCCCGAACCGCCGGCGAACAGCGCGAGGACCAGCGTCGCCGATCCCGGCGAATTCTGTTCCTGGGTGAACGCGATGGCGCCGACGTCGATGACGCCGAAGATCGTTCCGAGCATCACCATGATCACGATGACGATCCACATCACGTGATTACCGAGAACCGACCGTCCGCGGCCGGGTCGACGCGGATGCACCTTCGGTTCGGTTCCGCGCTGTATGACCAGCAGCAGGGTTCCGGTGACCAGCAGAATCAGTCCCGCCAGCGGTCCGGCCTCGGGAAAGAGCCCGATACTCAGGCCGACCGAAATGACGGGGCCCGCCACGAAACAGAGTTCGTCCACCACGGATTCGAAGGCGAAGGCGGTGCGCAGCTGAGGTTTTCCGACATAGATCGCCACCCACCTGGCGCGGATCATCGCGCCGATCGTCGGGGTGGCGCCGCCGGGGACGACCAGAACGAAAAGCAGCCAATCGGGAGCTTCCATCCGCACTGCGAGCAGGAGCGCCCCGATCGCCGTGACGCTCACGGCTGCGGCAATCGGCAGGACCGCACGCTGGCCGAAGCGGTCGACCGCACGTGAGACCGCGGGCGCGATGATCGCCGACGAGAGCGCAAAAACCGCGGCGAGCGCGCCGGCGAGCGCGTAGTCACCACGAAGTTGCGAGATCATCGTCACGATTCCGATGCCGATCATGGCGATCGGCAACCTTGCGACAAATCCGGCGGCTGAGAAGGCGACCGATCCGGGGGCGGCAAAGATCTCGCGGTAGGCGCTCAGCAGGCCTTTGTTGGTGGATTCGCTCATGTCAGCTTCTCGTGCACTGAACAAGGTTCACAGAGCCGAGGCCGACTCGACAAATCGTTTTCACTGTGCGCTCGGGTTGACCTGTCGGTAACTTGCCTTACGATTGCGCGAATGAGTGTCCTGGTGTGTTTCCACGCCCATCCCGATGACGAAGTTTTCACTACGGGTGGCGTGATGAGAATGGCCGCCGACGCAGGTCACCGCGTCGTAGTCGTCACCGCTACCGACGGTGCTCTCGGTGAATTCCCCGACGGCCTGTTGGACGAATACGAGACGTTGGCTCAGCGCCGCAGCCGTGAACTCGAGGCGTCCACCGACGCGTTGGGCGCCAATCGCGTCGTGTCCCTGCATTACCCGGATTCGGGGATGGTGGGTACGCCCGAGAACGAGAATCCGGAAGCGTTCTGCAACGTCGACGTCGAGAAGGCCGCCGAGCGTCTTGCCGAGGTTCTTCGTGAAGAGAACGCCGATGTCCTGACCATCTACGACCCCAACGGCGGATACGGGCACCCGGATCACATCCAGGTCCACCACGTCGGCGTCCGGGCCGCAGAACTCGCAGGCACGCCGTTCGTCTACGAGGCGTCCACCAACCGCGATCACATGAAGATGCTGATGCAGGCAAACCCCGAGTGGACCGAAGAGGCGCAGCCGCCGGACATCGAATCGTTCGGGCTTCCCGCAGACCAACTCACCACCGCCGTCGATGTCAGTTCGGTGATCTCGTCCAAGCGCGCGGCCATGTACGCACACGCGACCCAGGTCGGCGATTTCGGCCCGTTCCTCGAAATGCCGACGGAGCAGCTCGCCGCGGCATTCGGCACCGAGTGGTTCCGTCGCCGCAACGCGCCGGAAGGTCTGTCCGAAACCGCCCTTCCCCTCTGAAGTCACCGCCCTCGATAAACCGAAGTCCCGACGGAGGTTTCGGCGGCTCGTTACCATCGGTAGGCATGGACCTCGAACAACTTGTCGCGAGCATGCCTTTTGCAGTTCACACCGGAATTCAGTTGGACAGCGCGGCACCCGAACAGGTTGTCGGCCATCTGGATTGGGACAGCCACCGCACCACCGCCGGCAACGGAATGCACGGCGGCGCCTTGATGACGCTGGCAGACAGCGTCGGCGCCGTCTGTGCATTCCTCAATCTTCCGCCCGGTGCAAGCACTTCCACCACCAGTTCGTCGACCGTGTTCACTCGCGGGGTGCGCAAGGGCACGGTCACCGCAACCGCCCGGCCACTGCATGCGGGGCGCAGCACCGTCGCGGTCGTGACCGAGATTCGCGACGACGAAGGCCGCCTCGTCGCTCAGGTCACCGCATCACAGGCAGTATTGGGACCGTGAAGCGTCCCGCGTACCGCGCCTCGGGTGCCACCCTGCCGTACGGCAATCTGCTTGCCTCCCATGACGTTGCGATGGAGGGTTACTTCTGGCGATTCACGATGCCAGGCAGCGGACGGGTGGTGATCGCGCTCGCCGGAATCAACAAGTCCGACGGCGGCAACTGGTCGACGCTCGGTCTCGCGGCACATCCAGGCGGATTCCTCCGTACCGCCGAACATCCGAGCGGATCGGCCGATCCACGTATCCTGGGGGCCTACGCCGACAACGCTTTCCGCGGCAATGCCGATCGACTGCAGGTCGATTTCGGCGACAGCCATCTCGACGTGCGGATCAGCAATCAGCGATTCTGGCCGCATCGCCGCTTCGGGGGATCGAGCTACTTCCAATCAGTTCCCGCACTCAATCAGTACTGGCATCCGTGGCTGCTCGGCGGCCGGGTCGAGGGAAGCGCCGTCATCGACGGGCAGAACTGGGATCTCACCGGTGCGCAGGTGTACGGCGAGAAGAACTGGGGAAAGGGAGGATTCCCGGAATCCTGGTGGTGGGGACAGGCACAGGGGTTCACCGATCCTCGAGCCTGCGTGGCGTTTGCCGGCGGCCAGGTCAGCGCCGGACCTCTGCGCACCGAAGTCACCGCCGTCGTTGCCGCGCTACCGGACGGAACGGTATTGCGGCTGGGTAATCCGCTGACGTCACAGGTGGAGACGACGGTGTCCGACGATCGCTGGACTCTTCGCGGCTACAGCCGGAAGTGGAGCGTCGACATCGACGGGACCGCGCCCATCGCCGACGCACATATTCTTCCTGTTCCGATACCTGCCGAGCGTCGAAACGTGCCAGGAGCGCTCGAGCATCTCGGTGGAACCATGTCGGTCATCGTCCGCCGGCGCGGCACCATAGTCTGGAAGGACAGGTCACGGTTGGCTGCTCTCGAGCACGGCGGATTGGATCGGGCGCAGGCCGAACTCACTCGGCGGGAACAGCTCTCGCAAGATCGATGAGAGCGGAGGCCGCCGGATTCTTGCCGCCCGACGAACGCCAGACCAATTCCAGCCGAGATCGTGCTTCCGGTTCGAGATCGATCCGATGCAACTCCCCCACTGTCGACTCCGGAAGCACGGCCATTCCCAGCCCCTGCGCTGCCAATGAAACGATGATGCCGAGGTTGCTTGCCTCGAGCGCAACCGTCGGCTTGGTGCCGGCGGCGGCGCACGCGAAGTCCAGACACGTTCTGATGCCGGTTCCCTCCGGCAGACAGATGACCGATTGCGTCGCGAGTTCGGCAAACGGCAGAGACGACACCTCGGCCAGCGGATGATCCGCCGCCACTCCGGCCACCAGTCGTTCGTCGGTGATCACCCTCGATTCGAGCCCTTCCGGCAGCTTGCCCGCCACCCCGATGACGGCTATGTCGAAGGTTCCGTCCAACACTCCGGCAAGCAAACTGCGCGAATCGTCCTCGGCCAGCGAAATGTCCAGTCCGGGGTGTTTGTTGTGCAACCGACTGAGCAGATCTGTGAGGTCGGCGGAAGCGCAGGCGGTAACCATCCCGACCGAAACGGAACCCCGAACCAGTCCGTTCAAGGCATCGACAGCGTCGCGGGTGCTCTGAACGGAAGCAAGTGCAGCGTAGGCGTGCGGGAGGACAGCTCGCCCGGCGTCGGTCAGACAAACGGTTCGACCACTACGATCGAGCAATTCCTGCCCCAACTCACGTTCCAGCCGTTTGACCTGCGCACTCACACCCGGTTGGGCTACGTGAAGCCGCTCGGCGGCGCGAGTGAAGTTGGCTTCCTCCACTACCTTGACAAAGTATTCGAGCTGCCGAAGTTCCATAACTGCTGATTATAGCTGCGAGACAAACTAGATCTTGGACTTATCGCCGGTGCGGTAGAACGATGGAAGCATGACAACAACAGATGACGTTCAGAAGGCCGGAACCCCGGAAGACATCGCAAAGCTTTTTGTGCAGTTCGCCAACGCTGGTGACGCAGACGCCGTCGCCGCACTCTACGAGGAGGATGCGGTGATGGCCTTCCCGCCCGGATCCCTCACCGTGGGTCGCCAAGCCATCCGCGAGGTGATCTCTCAGATGCTGGCAGCTGCACCGAGATTCACCGTCGAGGAATCTCTACCGACGGTGATCAGCGGCGACCTCGCCATGACCTCGACCAAACCTTCCGACGGAACCGGCGGGCGCACGCAGGTCGCGCGCCGCCAGTCCGACGGATCATGGTTGCGAGTCTTGGATCGACCGGAACTCTGACTACCCTCTTCGCAGTCAGACGGCCGACGCGCGACGCATGGCCGCAGCGGGATCAGCAAACAGTGAACTCAGTGACACGACCGTGGAAGCGTATTCCTGGACCCGATTACCGAAACCGGTAATTCGAATGTCCTTACGCTCCAACGAGGATGCCGTCGAGAAAGCCTCGGCGACGTGGGGCACTCCGGCGGGATAGTCGGTGAATGCCTGACCACCCAGAATCACACGATCCGGGTTGAACAGGTCACGCAGCATTGCCACCGTCCGGCCGAGGACGCGTGCTCGATCAACCAGAAGTTCGTGTGCCGGAATGGAACCCGACGACGCAGCCCGGTAGACGTCCGCGATCGTGACACGCTCACTGCCCTGGATCACGGCGCCCGAAGACAAAGCCTGCGCGACTACGGCGCGGTCACTGATCGTTGCTTCAAGGCAACCCACGGCGCCGCAGGTGCACCGTGCGGACGAACCCGTCGGAAGGTGCGCGATCGAACCGGGTCCGCTGGACGGCGTGTGTACTCGACCTTCGAAAGTGATTGCGATACCGGCAGTTTCACGGGCGTAGAAGTACAGCCCGGTAGTGCCCGGTGTCGGAGCCTCGGCACGGTCGGTGCTGAGCAGTAGTTCCGACGCAGCCATCGCCTCGACGTGGGCTGCGACTGATACAGGAAGGTCCAAGCCGGCTCCGATGATGGATCCGACTTTGGCGCCCTTCCACCCCAGGCGCGGGTGATCGACTACTCCGGTCGCCGAATCGACGCGACCGCCGATGGCCACGCCGACGGCGAGTGGACGACGCTTGTGCCACCGTGAGGCAAACGATTTGGCCGAGCGCGCAATGGTGGCAAGCGCGACAGCAGAATTGGTGGCGGGAGTCGGAATCTCGACGGCGCCGAGCACCTTGCCACGAATGTCGCTGGCGATGATGCTGGTGACGACGGCACCGATATGAATGCCCACGGTCAAGTACGGCTCGTGGTTGACCTCGAACGGAACCCGCGGACGCCCGATGGCGCCGGAGGCTGTCAAGTCTGCGCGTTCGCGCAGGATCCCGAGGTCCAGCAGGCTCGTGACCTGCCGGTTCACGGTGGCAATACTCAGTCCGGACGCTTTCGCCGCGGTATCGCGAGAGAGCGGCCCGCGGGATCGAGCAATGCGCAACACCGTCGCGGACGGTCCGTCGGCAATGCGCAGTTCGGGCACGACGATCTGGGTACGGGTCCGCGTTCCCGAGAGCGCGGTTCGCGATCGGATGTTCGGAATGGCGGAGATGGTGGGTGTCGACATGGCTGTCCCTTGCAGAAGGAGGAGAAGGCGCATATCTCTGTCGACCGCGAGATCAGCTTTTGCGCTGGTCAAGCGAAGAGAAAGACAGGAAAGGCGCAGAAATTAGCTGCAGAAAGAACGGCGGCGACAACACAGCTCTCGCGCCAAGGGCAGACGCGAACCAAGCGCAGCGGTCACGTAGGTGACCCGCAAAGCGGCAGGCTGGTCGGTCGACATGGCTCCAAAAGTAGCAGCTTCACCGAGATTCACAAATCAGGTGCGGTAACGATCACACTGACCACAACCCTGTCGAGGCGGATTCTCGCGTGTTTGGGTGGGTGCACTCCCCACGAAAGGTGCACCATGTCTACAGCTTTCGCCAAGCCGACCCTCACGGACGCGGCATCAACGAACGGGGCGGCTGCCGGCGCCGCTCGCGGCACTGTCACCCCCCTCGGCGCGCATATCGGCGCCCGAATCGACGGAATCACTCTCGGCGAGCACCTCGATCCGGCGACGATCTCACTCATCCGACAGGCGCTTCTCGAACACAAGGTGATCTTCTTCCGCGGACAGAACCACCTCGACAACGATTCGCAGTACGAGTTCGCCCAGCTGTTGGGCACCCCGACCACTGCCCACCCCACGGTGAAGTCGCACGGCGCAAAAGTTCTGCCCATCGATTCGGACCTGGGCAAGGCCAACAGTTGGCACACCGACGTCACCTTCGTCGATCGCATCCCCAAGGCTTCGATCCTGCGCGCGGTGCAGCTACCCGAATACGGCGGTTCCACGACGTGGGCGTCAGGGGTAGCCGCGTACAACGGACTGCCGGATCCACTCAAGGCGCTCGCGGAGAACCTCTGGGCTCGCCACACGAACGTCTACGATTACGCGGCCACCAGCGCCGAGCGTCTCACCGAAGATCGCACGGCCGCCTACCGCGAGGAGTTCCAGTCCACGTACTTCGAGACGGAGCACCCTGTGGTGCGTGTCCACCCCGAAACCGGAGAACGCACGCTCGTCCTCGGACATTTTGTCAAGAACTTCGTCGGGTTGAGCACCGAACAGTCGAACGGTGTGTTCAAGCTCTTGCAGGATCACGCCATCAAGCTCGAGTACACGACGCGCTGGAACTGGGAAGCGGGTGACGTCGCGATCTGGGACAACCGCGCCACCCAGCATTACGCGATCGCAGACTACGACGACCAGTACCGGCGTCTGGAGCGCATCACACTTGCCGGCGACATCCCGGTCAACATCCATGGGGAACGAAGCCGCAGTATCGCCGGCGACGCTTCCGAGTATTCGGTTATCGAAGGTGCAGTTGCGGCAGAAGGTGCCTCGAACAACTCATGACTCACGCAGATTCCGCCCTTCCGCCGCACGCGCGCGGTTACGAAGGCTTCGAGGGTCGAATCGGCCGCACCGCAGCCGATTCGACCCCGGCGTGGCCCACAGCCACGACCCCGCCTCTCGGATCACCCAACATCGTCGTGGTTCTGATCGACGACATGGGATACAGCGACATCGGACCGTTCGGCTCCGAGATCGAGACTCCCACCCTCGACCGCCTTGCCTCGCAGGGCATTCGAATGACCAACTATCACACGACGCCCCTCTGCTCGCCGTCGCGCGCCGCGCTTCTCACCGGCCTCAATCCGCACCGCGCCGGGTACGGATTTGTTGCCAACGCCGATCCGGGATACCCCGGACTGCGTCTGGAATTGGCCGACGACGTCCAGACACTCCCCGAAATCCTCCGCGGCGCAGGCTATGCGACCTATGCGGTGGGCAAGTGGCATCTCGTGCGCGACGCAAACCTCGCCCCAGGACGAAGTCGTGATTCCTGGCCGACACAGCGTGGATTCGATCGCTACTACGGCTCACTCGAAGGACTCAATTCCTTCTATTACCCCAATCAATTGATCTCCGACAATTCTGTGGTCGACGTCGACGAGTATCCCGAGGGCTACTACCTCACCGACGATCTGACCGACAAGGCCGTCGGGTACATCAAGGACCTTCGCGCCCACGATCAGGACAAGCCGTTCTTTCTCTACTTCGCACACGTCGCCATGCACGGACCCTTACAGGCCAAGCCCGCCGATCAGGCGAAATACCGCGGTCGCTACGACGAGGGCTGGGATCGAATCCGCGAGTCGCGGTTCGCCTCTCAGCTACTGCAGGGACTCTTTCCGGAGGGGACACGACAGGCACCGCGTAACTCCGAACCCGGATTCGACGTGCCCGAATGGGATTCGCTCACGCCGGAGGTGCAGTCTCGGTTCGCCCGCTACATGGAGGTGTACGCGGCGATGGTCGACTCGATCGATCAGAGCGTCGGACGCATCGTCGACACCCTGGACGAGCTGGGCGAACTCGACAACACGATCATCGTCTTCACCTCGGACAACGGCGGCACCGCCGAGGGCGGTTCGGACGGGACTCGAAGCTACTTCGCGCAGTTCGCGCACATTCAGGATCCGGACTGGGTGGGCGATGTCCCCCACGACGAATCCCTCATCGGCGGACCTGAGTTGGGCGTGCACTATCCACGTGGATGGGGGCAGACGTCCAACACCCCCTTCCGGTTCTACAAAGGGCAATCCTTTGCCGGTGGGATCCGTGTTCCCTTCCTCCTGTCCTGGCCCGCGGGATTGAAACCCGAAGCGGGCGACAACGGGATCCGCGACCAGTTCGCGTATGTCACCGACCTGACGCCGACGCTTCTCGAACTGGCCGGAATCGAAACCCCCACCGTGCGAAACGGGCTGCCTGTCAAGGAGTTCGACGGTGTGTCGAGCGCGCCGGTTCTGCGTTCACCGACCGCTCCGAGTACCCACACCGAGCAGTACACCGAGGTGACCGGAATCCGCGGCTACTACAAGGACGGATGGAAACTGCTGGCGCTCGCTCCAGCTGACATCGACAAACCGCACTGGCAATTGTTCGACGTCCGAGCCGACCCGACCGAGCTCGACGACCTCGCATCACGGTTTCCCGACAAGGTTCGCGAACTCGCCGAGGCCTGGGACCACTCGGCGTGGGCGAACACCGTGTTTCCTCTACTGGGCAATACCGTCGGCGCGGTTCGCCGTCCGGAGGAGGAGGCACTCTCACGCCCGGTGCGACTACTTGCGGGAACGCCCCCACTGGAGCGCTACCGCTCATCCAAACTGATCGGGTTCCGTGACTTCGACATCACGATCGAACTCGACGGTTACCGCGAAGGCGACGCCGGCGTCCTTGTCGCCCATGGGGATCCACAAGGTGGATATCTTCTCTACGTCGAGGACGGCAACCTGCATCTCGGATACAACGCCTTCGGTTCCTACTCCGTGGTCGATGCGGGGCCATTGCCGGTCGGCACCAAGCGAATCGACGTGTCCGTGGCGGTGTTACCGCGGTTGCGTTGGGATCTCCACGTCAGCGTCGACGGCATTCACGCGGGCCAACTGCTCGGGCAAGTACAACTGGTCGGGATGGCGCCGTGGACCGGCATCTCGGTCGGGGTCGACGCCAGAGGACCTGTGTCGTGGGAAGTACGACGACGCCACGGACCATTCCGGTACAGCGGCGCGCTGCGCGCCGTCACCTACACCCCTGGCCCGGTCAAGGTACCGCGTCGTCACATCGAATCCATCGAGCGGGAGGCAGAGTATGCCGCCGACTAGCCCTACGATTGCGTCATGACCATTTCTTCCGATGCCCGCATCGCCGTAGTCACCGGAGCCAGCTCCGGAATCGGTGAGGCCACCGCCCGCACCCTGGCAGCTCAGGGATTCCACGTCGTGATCGGTGCTCGCCGCGTCGATCGTCTCGAGAAGATCGCCGAGGAGATCGGTGGTACCGCTCTCGAACTCGACGTCACCGACGAGGATTCCGTCGACGCATTTGCCGCCGTTGTTCCCCGTGTCGACGTGTTGGTCAACAACGCGGGTGGCGCGAAGGGCCTGGCGACGGTCCTGGACGCCGATCTGGACGACTGGCGGTGGATGTGGGAGACCAATGTCCTGGGCACGTTGCGTGTGACGAAGGCACTGCTGCCCAAGCTGATCGATTCGGGTGACGGTCTGGTCGTGACCATCACCTCGGTAGCTGCGCTGGAGGCATACGACAACGGTTCGGGCTACACCACGGCCAAGCACGCTCAAGCCGTCCTTCATCGGACATTGCGCGGTGAACTGTTGGGTAAGCCCGTTCGACTGACCGAAATCGCGCCCGGAGCAGTCGAGACCGAGTTCTCACTCGTCCGGTTCGAGGGTGATCAGGACAAGGCCGACAAGGTGTACGAGGGAATCACACCGTTGGTGGCGCAGGACATCGCCGAGATCATCGGTTTTGTCGCGTCGCGGCCGTCACATGTGAACCTCGATCAGATCATCGTCAAGCCGCGGGATCAGGCAAGCCCCGGTCGGTTCCACCGCACCACCAGCTAGTTCGAATCGCACCGAGCAGCTAGAGCCTCGGACGAATCGACTGACGGAGGACGGAGTCGAGATTGCGTGCAATCTCGGCCTCAGTCATTTCCGCGGAAGCGCCGCGGGCACTCACGGTTTCACCCGCGGTGATGATGTACCGACCGTCGCCGGCATAGTCGTACCAGTGGAATGTTATTCCGTCGTCGGTCGGCCTGCTGTCGACGGCTCCTCCCGGGTATGCGGTGACTTCACCGATCGAGGTCCGCTCTCGGCCGAAGAATCTGCTCACTTCCTCGCTTCCGCGCGCACCGGCTGCGCTGCTCAGAAAGCTCTGCCTCCCGGCAGTTTTCGGCCTTTCGATGCTCACGCCCCGCTCCGATCCAGCGGGGCAGGTCGGCAGGTGATCGACGAGCATCCGCGGAATTGCCGATGGGCGTGCCACGGTGAAAACCACGTCGGAGCCACAGTCGACAGTCCTGCCGGGCAGTTGAGTCAGGAGCACACCCAGGTCGCCGGCAACAACACCGTGCAATCGCGTCACCGTACTCATCTTCTGCCCGTGGAAACCGGAAACCTCCACACGAGCATCAGGATTCGCAAGAGCACCGAGAACGTGATGCAGCCGATCGTCGAGCACGGCAGACAGGTGCGCTCCCGCTCGACGTCGCGCCGCTGTCAGCTCGTTCATGGTGTCGGCCGCCGGACGAAACCGCAGCGGGTACGGGAGTCGGTCACGTCCGACCGCTTCCCAGAGAATCTGGAATTCGAGGCCGGTGAACTGCCATTGCATGGTGGTCATTCGCCCAGTACCGCCGGGGAGACCATGGGTAGGTCGCCGATCAGGGCGTTACCGTTCTCGACGGTGACGAGGTAGCCGGGGGTGTCGTGAACGTTGTCTTCGTCTTGCCCTTGCCCTCGTCCCGGTGCCATGCCGCCGACGCCACCCATCGCGCCCCGACCGCTCTGCGCGCCCGTCGCCGAAGTACCGCCAGTTCCGTTGACTCCCCCACGTCCGCCACCGGCGAGGCCGCCGCCGCCGCCAGGGCCGCCAGGTCCGAGGGCTCCACCGGGCCCGAAGCCGCCGGTGCCGATTCCACCGGCAGAACCTCCACCCGAACCGCTACCCACCAGGCCTGACGGCACGCCGGAACCGAGCTGAGCACCATTCGGAGTTGCACGGGCAAGGCCATCCGGCGCTGCACCGGCGGACAGTGGACCGGCATGTGCCGCGGTGGTCCCGGCCGGGCCGGAATCGTTTGCGGACCGGGCGGCGTCGGCACCGGAATTCCCTTGGGTGTCAACACCACTACGGTTGTCACCATTTCCGGAATTGGGGCCTAAAGGGTTCTGACCGGAACCGTCTCCGGCCGGATTTGCACCGCCGGAGATTCCACCGTCCACTCCTCCACCCGACGCCGATGGCGCGCCGAGCCCGTTCCCCGTTCCCGAGGCCATACCTCCGCCGGAACCACCACCACCGAATGCGCCGCCACTTCCAGCCCCGCCACTTCCAGCCCCGCCACTGCCGGTGACCGGATTGAAAGCGGCCGGGAGGATCGGCACCTGGTCGTCCGCACGCTTCATGTACGGCAGATACACGTCCTTCATCACCTGGCGCGCTTGACGTTCGGCTTCTTCCGCTTCGTATTGGGCCTGCTTCCACGTAGCCCCGGGAACCAGGCTGAGAAACCTCTCGACCGTCGAGGCGCCGTCGGGTGCCGGAATCGAGCGTTTGGCCTCGTCGAGTGCGATCTTCGCCTCCTCGATCTTGTTCGAGATCAGATCGACCCGCACCTTCAGCTCACCCGCATCGGCCGAGTAGGCCAGCACTGCTTCCAACGCAGCCGAGCCTCCACGTCCCTGCCAGCCTTCGGTGATTGCACCGTTCACATCGCTCTGGAACTTCCCGATGCCAGATTCCACCCGGCCGGCAATGGCCTTCCAGGCCTCACCGATTGCACTCAGGGTTGCCGGATTCATCTCGCTGACGTGGTCGAAGATTTCGGAGTGCGACATCGCATCGAAAGGATCGTCGTCCACGATTGCATGTTCGCTGTACTCGAGCGATGACGTCTGGGCGGTGAGGGCATCGCGCTCACCCCACGCTCGTGCGCGCTCTGCATCGGCGTCGGCGGTCGCAACAGCCATCTCGTCGTCGAACGCGCCGCGGTCGTCGGTTACGGATTGCACCAGAGCAGATGTAGCGATTGCGCTCGCGATGGGAGCGCCGACAACTGGCAACGCCGCCACGCCGGACGGGACGGCCTGCGTCGCTTCGGAGATCCTGCCAAGCACATCTTCCAGAAATGGAATGCCCACCGCTGCCCCCTGACGTCGAAATCCCCGTCAGACTCCCCCGAGCCGACAGCGCTTACCTGTATTGACGCAAGCAACGCCCGGATGGTTCCGCTCGTCGACGGATTTCTCGGTTCACAGCAGTACAGACTTACCCCAGTGCAGACATCGACTTCCAGGTCGGCAAATCGATCGCCCAGTCGTAGATGTCGCCGTCCGCAGGCGACAGGTCGATCGACGTGCCGGTCACCTCGACGGGGTCACCGTAGAGGGCGGTTCCGAAGTATTCCTGCGCGTC
Organism: Rhodococcus sp. 5A-K4; assembly: GCF_046097995.1. Lineage (NCBI taxonomy): Bacteria > Bacillati > Actinomycetota > Actinomycetes > Mycobacteriales > Nocardiaceae > Rhodococcus > Rhodococcus sp. 5A-K4. Next base: position 263,321 of record NZ_JBJURM010000001.1, on the reverse strand, counting down.
GGATGTCGACAGGTTGATGCAACCGTTCGTGACGTTCGACGAGCCCTGCACCCCGGTGGTCTCAGGATTGGCGTGGATGAATTCGCCGTTGTTGGAGATGCGCACCGCCCAACGCTCACGCACGTTCTCGTAGAACGGCGGATTGGACATCATGAAGTCTTCGTACTTCTCCGTCACCATGTGAATGCCACTGCGCGTGACGTTTCGAGGTTCGTTTCCCTCGCCGTAGCTGACGGGAATGTCCATGATCGTCTGACCGTCTCGCACCACCTGCATGCGGTGGCTCGGCGCGTTCGCCTTCACGATCTGGCTACGACCGATCGTGAAGTCGAGCGTGAGATCCTGGTCGCCGTACGCGCCACCGCCGTAGTTCAAGCCGTAGAGCTTGGCGTCCAGATGGACAGTTGTGCCCGGCACCCAGTAATCGGCCGGACGCCAATGGGCCCGTGACCCGCCGTTGTCGTCGGCCAGCCATGCCCACGATCCGGCGGTGGGCGGCACGGTGGTCACGACAAGCGCCTTCTCGACGGCCGCCTTGTCGACGACGGAGTTGTCGAACTGCAACGTGATCGGTGCCGCGATACCAACTTCCTGGCCGTCGGCGATATTGAGGGTGGCGCCGGTGGTCGACTCCGGGGCGACCGTCGTAAAGCTCCCCTGCACTGGCACGGATTTGCCGTCGGTTCCGGTTGCCGAGCCCGACCACGAATACGTGGTGCCGTAGCCGAGTGCCTCACTGACGGTGAACGTCGTCTTGTCAGGCGAGAGTTGTCCGGCGACGGCCTTACCGGCCGCGTTGCTGAGATTGACGTCGGCCAGTGTTCCCTGGGTCACCGCAACCGAGACGGGCGCGACCGGGCTGACGTCTTTGGTACCGGGTGCCGGCGTCGACACCACGGTCGCAACAGGTGCTGGTTCGGCGGCCGCCGCACCGCCCTGTCCGTCCTTGCCACCGATCGTGCAGCCGACAGCGGCCACCATCACAGCGAGCATTACAGCTACCAACGCAACAAGACGCGAACGACTTCTCCGACCACCCAGCTCATGCACTTCAACAGGCTACCTGCGGGCTCCGTCAGGAATCAGATGGTGAAGCCCACAGTTACCGGTTCCGGTTCCAGGTGGACACCGAACGCGGCTTCGACGCCGTCGCGAACCGTCCGCGCGAGCGAGACCACATCCGCGCTCGTTGCCGACCCTCTGTTGGTCAACGCCAAGGTGTGTTTCGTCGACAGCCTGGCCGGTGCATCTTCACCGGGATACCCCTTGGAGAATCCGGCCCGTTCGATCAACCATCCGGCCGAGAGCTTGGTTCCACCACTGCCCGGGAACTGCGGCACGGTGACGTCTCCGAGCTGTTCGGTTATTGCTCCGAGCACAGCGGGCAGCTTGTCGTCCGGCACCACGGGGTTGGTGAAGAAGGAACCCGCGCTCCACGTGTCGTGGTCGTACGGATCGAGCACCATCGCCTTGCCGGTCCGCAATCCCAGAACCGCCTCGCGGACCTGCGACGCAGGCAACCGCTCGCCTTCCTCGGCCCCGAGTGCAGTGAACAGTTCGCGGTACGCGAGCGGGGCGCTCAATCCGTCGGTCGACGCATCGAATTCGACGGCGAGAACCACTGCTGCATCGGAATGCTTGAGAACGCTCGACCGGTAGCCCAACTCGAGTTTCGACGGTTCGACCCACGACACTTCGCCGCTGCGTCGGTCGAGCAATTGAACCTGCCGGAGCCGCGAGCCCACCTCGACGCCGTACGCGCCGACGTTCTGCACCGGCGTCGCACCGGTCGAGCCCGGAATCCCGGACAGGCATTCGAGGCCGCCCAGTTCCGCGGCGACGGATTGGCCGACTACTTCGTCCCACACTGCGCCCGCTTCGGCAATGACGCGGTCCGTGTCGAGGCTCACGGTGGTGTTGGCCACACGAACGACAACTCCGTCGAATCCCGCGTCCGAGATCACGAGATTCGATCCGCCGGCGAGAATCAGCGTCGGGATCTGCTCGCGATCGAGCAGCGTCACGACGTCGATCAACGACTGCGTCGTCGGGCATTCGGCGAGCAGCCGCGCCGGTCCCCCGATTCGGAGCGTCGTCAATCCCGACAAGTCAACGTTCTCGGACACGAAAGCGCCTGATTCCACGACGCGTCTGCCAATGGTTACGTCCCACACATCGATAAACGGTAGCCTCCACAATCGTGAGCCGTCGCATCGAGCATTCGTCGAAGTACACAGTCCCCGCCGAGAAGGTCCATGAGGCGGTGACCTCCGAGCAGTACTGGCGCGACCGAATCGTCGCTGTCGGTGGTCCCGGCGCGGCGATCGAAGAGCTGACCGTTCGCGACGAGACCGTCGCGGTCACGATGTCGCAGATCATCGCCGCCGAGCATCTCCCGAGCATGGTGTCGAAGGTCGTCAACGGCGACATCGTCATCAAGCGCAGTGAAACGATGGCTCCTTTCAAGGACGGCAAGGCCACTGGCACCTTCTCCGCCCACGTCGACGGTGTTCCCGCCCGTATCGAGGGCACGCAGGTCCTGACTGGCGACGAGAACTCCGCCACTCTCGAGATCGAGGGTGAGGTCGAGGTCAAGATCCCGTTCCTCGGCGGAAAGATCGAAAGCGCGATCGTCGACGAGGTTGTCCGGCTCATCCAGGCCGAACAGGACTTCACCCGGGAGTGGATCGCGAAGTAAAATCCTGCGGGCGGCGATAGTTGTGGATACGGCCAATTTGGCTTGTCACAGCGCGTAACAGGTATTCTTTCCGATCATGGCTCGCCGCATCGACTACTCCGCCCGCTATCAGCACTCCCCCGAGCAGGTCTACGCGGCACTGGCGGACCGCTCGTACTGGGAGGCCCGCGTCGAGGAGATGCGCAAGCATTCCGAGAACCATGTGGAACATTTCGAGGTCACCGATTCCGGAATCGATCTCGTACTGCACCACATTCTTCCGCGCACCGATTTGCCGGACATTGCTCAGACGGTGATGAAGAAGGATCTGGTGATCACGCGCAAGGAGTCGTACGGCGCCTTCGGTGACACCGTGACCGGAACGTACGAAGCGTCCATCCCGGCCGGGCCGGGGAATCTGTCCGGGACCATGGAATTGTTCGCGACCGATACCGGGTCCACGCTGCGAACCACGTCCGAGGCGAAGGTCTTCATACCGTTCATCGGCGCGAAGTTGGAACAGCTCATGCTCATCAACCTCGTCGATCTGTTCCGCACCGAAGCCCAGGTCACGGCGACCTGGCTCGCCGCACGCTGAAGCCGGCGTGAAGAAGGCTCCACCCCCGAAGATCGAGGGGGTCATCACCCGTGGCACGACGGGGATCAACAGACTGCGACGAAGTGACCGGTGGATCGTCCACAACCGCACTATCGCGCACGCCCTGAACAACGCGGCCGATCCGTTGATCGTCGACCTCGGGTACGGGGCGAGGCCGGACACCACCTTCGAGATGGCAAGCCGCCTCACCGCTGTCCGGCGGGATCGACGCGTCATCGGGCTCGAGATCGACCCCGCCCGCGTGGTCGAGAGTCGTGACGGTGTCAGCTTCGCCCGTGGCGGATTCGAACTGGCCGGTCTCACACCCGTTTTCGTACGCGCCTTCAACGTCCTCCGGCAGTATCCGGAGGACGCCGTGGACTCTGCGTGGGCGCACATTCAGTCCGGCCTCGCCCCCGGCGGACTGCTACTCGACGGAACCTGCGACGAGCTCGGAAGGCGTTGCGCCTGGGTGCTTCTCGACGCCGATCGTCCATTGACCCTGACACTGGCCTGGGACCCCTTCGACATCGAGCGTCCTTCCGACATCGCGGAACGTCTCCCGAAGGCTCTCATTCACCGCAACGTTCCAGGTGAGCCGATCCACGCGCTGCTCAGCGCGGCCGATCGAGCCTGGGCCACCGCTGCGCCACACGCCTCGTTCGGACCTCGGCATCGCTGGGCTGCCGCATTGGAAATTCTTCGGGCGCAAGGAATTCCCGTGCAACCCGCGCGACGACGTCTTCGCGACTGCATCCTGACGGTGCCATGGCATGTCGTAGCGCCGAACCCCTGAACTCGCAGACGGGAAACGCCTCGCCGCAGAGGTTGTCTCCGCGGCGAGGCGTCCGTGTGCAGGCGTCGGGCTAGGACCCGAAGATGTTTTCCAGGCTTCCCAGCGAACCTGTCGAACTGCCGCCGTTGCCGGGATCGCCGCCGTCGGGCTCTGCCGTGACCTTGACGGTAACTGCGGCCTGGGTCTCGGAACCGAGGTAGCCGTCAGTTCCGCTGAACACCGCGGTGATTCGGCGATCTCCGAGTTCGGTGAAGGTGTGCGAGAGCGTGGCCTTACCGTTCACTACCGCAACCGGTCCACCGATCGGGGTGGTTCCGTCCATGAACTGAACGGTTCCTGCGCTGAGCGTAGGTGCCACTGCCGCAACGAGATCAACCTTCGCGCCCTTGACCGCTGACGCCGCAGCGCTCACGGTGATGGACGTTTCCTGATCCTCCGCGGCCGGAGCCGTGACCGAAACCGACTGAGCGGCCGAGGTAGAAGTGAGGAATCCCGTTGCACCCGAGTAGACGGCCGTGATGTCGTGCGTACCGACGCTCGCGAACTCGTGCATGATCGACGCCTTGCCCTCGACGACCGGCACCGGCGAGCCGAGATTGCCCGAGCCGTCCTTGAACTGCACTGTGCCGCCAACCGGCGTCGGCGTGACGGTTACGGACAGACCAACTGCCGTACCGGTTTTCGCATCCGCCGGAACGGTCAAGACCGTCTGGGTCTGCTGGTCGGTGGGAGCCGGCGCCTTGACGTTCACAGTCTGGGTGTTGGACGTCGAACCCAGGTAGTTGCCCGAACCCGAGAATACTGCGGTGATGCTGTACTCGCCCGCCACGTTGAAGGTCGGCATGGTTGTCGCCTTACCCGTGGCGTCCACTGGAACCGAGGGGCCCAGATCCCTGCCACCTTCCTTGAACTGCACGGTGCCACCTGCAGCACCGGTCGAGACCGAGGCAGTGAACGACAATGCCTCACCGGTCGACGCCGTCGACGGGCCGACGAGTGTGGTCGTTGTGTTCTCCTCGACCACCACCGGAGCGACTGTCAACGCATGCGGCGCCGACGTCGAGGCCTGGTAGACACCGGAACCGGAGTACACCGCCACGATCGAATGCGCGCCTTCTGCATAGGAATTCGTCAGCGAGGCCTTGCCGTTGGCATCGACGGTAACAACGCCGCCGAGGTCGGTTGCACCGTCTTTGAACTGCACCGTGCCACCCGCCGGAGTAGGCGACACCGTAGCCTCGACGGTCACGGACTCACCTGCAACTGCACTTGCGGGACCGGTGATCGCGGTTGCAGTGCTCTTGTCCGCTTCGGACACGACGACGTCGACAGCTGACGACGTGGAGGTCGCCACCTTTGCATTTCCGAGGTACTTGGCCGTCACGCTGTGGGTTCGGACGTCAGCCGGTGTCCAGGCAAGTGTTGCAACACCATTGGCGAGCGCGCCCGCACCGATCTTGGTGGCACCGTCGAAGAACTCCACCGAATCACCGTCGGCACCACCGGTCACCGTCGCACTCAGCGGAACAGGTTGTCCCAACTTCACGCCACTGGCCGGTGACAACGTCGTCGCCGAAATGTTCTTCGACACCGTCACCGCCGGGCCCTTGTTCTGGAAATCGGAACTCGTCACTGACGCGTTGTAATGCACCGAAGTATCCAACGGCACCTCACGCGCACAATCCGCGCCCACCGTGTACTTGAACTCGAAAGTCTTCGAGTCGTTGTTGTACAGCGGCCACTCTGTCAGTGACCCCTTCACACGAACAAAATCAGCACCCTTGGACTCGACACTCCGCGTCGAACCATTCACCTTCGCCGAACCCTCGACGTACGTCAGACATGTCGGATGAACATCCTTGATCGCATACAGGTAATCCACGACGATGTTCTTCCGCTTGAACACAGTCTTCACGGTGATCGTCTCGCCCTCGGACGCAGTCACATTGCTGATCGTCCGCGTGTATTCGTAGTTGTTCGCATTCCACGTCAACGAACCCGGTGTCTCCGGCGCAGCTCCCGCAACCCCGAGACCCGTAACCGCCGCGAAACCCGCAGCAACAGCAAACACACTCAAACCTGCAACTGCACGACGTGCAGAACCTACAGACATAGATTTTCCTTCTCGAGAAGTGAGGGATATGGGTGATGCCCCACCACCTGAAGCGGGCTGGGCATCACCGGGTATTGATTGCTAGGAGCCGAAGATGTTGCCGAGGCTGCCGAGCGAACCGGTGCCGTTGCCTGGTTCTTCACCGTCGACCGGTGCGGCGATCTGGACGGAGACCTGATCGGAGGATGCCGTCACCGTGCCGGCGCCCGAGTACTCGGCCGAGACAATTCGCTGTCCCTGAGTTGCGGGCTTCCACGAAAGGCTGGCCTTTCCGGATGAATCGACTGTAGCCGTGCCGATGACGGTCTCGCCGTCCTTGAAGGTGACTGTGCCACCGGCATTTGTAGGACTGATCTGAGCGGAGATCGTCTGTGCAACGCCGACCTGGCCCGCTACTACGCTGAGATCTGTTGTGGAGCTGGTTGTTCCGGCGGGCTGTTCGGCGACTGTCACATTCGCGGTGGTACTCGACCCGGTGACGCCGGACCTGCCGGCGAACACAGCCTCGACGGTCTGCGCACCGGCAACCGTCGGAACCCAGGCGTAGGTCGCTTCACCGTTGCCTGCCACCTGCACCGAAGCGAGCACCGTTCCGCCGACCTTGAACGTGACCGTTCCACCGGTGCCCGACGCGGATACAGTCGCTTTGAGAGTGGTCGACTTGCCGACCTGCGCGCCCGAGATCGGCGCCAGCGTCGTACTGGACTGAGCATCGGCCTGCGAAACGTTCACGATCAGCGCTGCCGAAGCGGAACCGACGGCACGCGCCGTGTCGGCGAACTTCGCTGTGATCGAGTGATCTCCACGGGTGGTCGGTGTCCAGGCAAGTGTTGCAACACCATTGGCGAGCGCGCCCGCACCGATCTTGGAACCTGCGTCGAAGAACTCCACCGAATCACCGTCGGCACCACCGGTCACCGTCGCACTCAACGTCACCGGCTGCCCCACCTGAGCGCCACTGACCGGTGACACGGCCGTCGTCGAGACGTTCTTCTGAACCTTGACCGACGGACCACGACCATTTGTCGTGTCATTCACCCAAGCCGAACCGTCGAAATGCACGGTACTCACCAAATCAGTACCGCGCTCACACCCCGCACCGACCCGATATTGAAACTCGAACGACTTCGTATTGTTCTGATACAACGGCCAATCGGTGATGCTCGCGCTCACACGCACAGAATCAGCGCTCACCGGCGTCTCCGGCGAATAGGTGTTTCCGTTCACCTTCGCCGAACCCTCGACATACGTCATGCACGGCGAATGAAAATCCCGAACCGCGTATAGGTAATTGACCAGAAAATCGGTCCGCTTGAACACCGTCGTCGAGGTGATCACGTCACCTTCCGACGGCGTCGCGTTACTGATCGTTCGCGTGATCTTGTAACCACTCGAATTGAACTCAGCCGTCACCGGAGCCGCACCAGCAACCCCGACACCCGCAACCACCGCGAAACCCGCAGCAACAGCAAACGCACTCAAACCACCGACAACACGACGAACACCACTCACGGACATCCACATCCCTCTCGCACACGGGAGCAGACAGCCGTCCAGGACAAGCGTCCGTCTGCTTTTGATGCCGTGACGTTATCCCATTGACTGTAAAGTAACTACGCTTTTCACCGAATTAGTTCATCGCCGACATCACCAAGCTGCAGCGATCATGGGTCGAAAGTCCCGAAGTACTGGTCCAGATATCGCTCCACCTGCACTGAAGAGAGAATATTCGCCCCGAAGTAGCGCATTTCAAATCTCTGATATTGGTGTCATATTCGATTTCGAACGTGATGCCAGAAGGTCGCAGAAGCATAGAAATCAATCTCGATTACAGGCTTGCGGCGAGCGCCAACTCCACTCGGACGGCAACGTCGATGCTCGCGTTTTCACACGAGAGATACAACTCGTGCGCGTCGAGTCGACCTATCGCTACCGCATCGGCGACTACTTCGTTGAGCAGAACTTGAGAAATTCCACCGGATGCGAGGTCGTGCACGGTGCGCAAAGGCGTGGTGATGCGGATGGGTCCAATCTGTTCGCACTCGTCGTCCGCGAGCGGCAGTCGGTGCAGGGCGACTTGGCGGGTCGGCGCCGCGAGTGGGTGCGCTGTCGAGAGATGAATGAAGCGAGGTTGCAGGTGCCCGAGGCCATGTAGATCTGCGGCGCTGTAATGCGAGACGGTGGCGCTACCGGCGAACCACGTGCACCACTTCGCAAATTCGTCCAAGGCAGTATGTCTGACGCGTTCGAGGCGAAAGAGTCCCCGGCACTCACACGTCCATGTTCCGGATTCCGTCATCTCCTCCATCGACGCCAGACCGAAACCCAGTTCGGACGCTTGGAGAGCCGTGACAAATCCACACTGTCGCAGCGCAAGCATCTCGAGTGATTCGTAGTCCGAAGCCATGACCACCTCCGGTGACCGTCGAAAACGCCGTTTCGAACAGACTACGGGCGACTGTGTCGCGCATCACAGGAATGAGGAAGTGCGTATTCACAGAGTTCGTTCAGACTCGTCGGGAAGAATCTGGCGAATGACTGTCGCAGCGAACAACCCTCGTCCGCGCAACCGAGTGCTCGTCATCCTTCTCGTGGTGATCGCCGTGCTCGTGGCGGCACTCGTCGGTGGAGAACTGTACGTACGCAACCAGGTGAAGACCTGCATGGCCGATCAGTTCCAGAGCGAACTGGGATCCCAGGTCGACGTCGGGTTGAGCTGGAAGCCCGTACTCCTGCAGGCAGTCGACAAGAAGGTGCCGTACATCAGCATCGACAGTGACGACTCTTCGTTCGGCCCCGCAACGGGCATGCAGGTTCACGCGAAGGTGAACGACATCAACTTGCAGCCCTCGGCGGGTAACAGCGGCACCATCGGCAGCTCCAGCGCCGACGTCACCTGGTCTACCGCAGGCATTCTCGCCACCTTGCAGAAGCAGACCTTCGGTGGCCTCGTCTCCGGCGTCACCGCCGACTCGAGCGCCGGAACACTCGCGTTCGACGTCGGACCGGTCGGGCTCGCGAAGCTCACGGTCAAGCCCACCGTCACCAACGGCGTGGTCGACGTTCAGACCGTCGGCGCCGAGATTCTCGGATTGGGTCTGCCGACAGACCTGGTCGACGGCATCGTCCAGACACTCACCGACAGCCTGCAGACGTACCCGCTGGACATGAAGCCCACCAAGCTGACCGTCACCGACGACGCAATCCAGATCTCACTGGAGGGCGGCGCTTACGCCATGCCCGTCGCCGACGCGAACAACCAGAACGCCTCGGCGGTGCCGGACAGCTGCGGCCTGCTGACCTAGTCGGTCAGACCGTCCAATACTGCTCGGGTTCCGGACAATCCGAGACGGGTGGCGCCGGCCGCAATCATGTCGAGTGCGGCCTGCGTCGTACGTATTCCGCCACTGGCCTTGACTCCCACGCCTGGGCCGACCGTCCGTGCCATCAGTTCGACGGCCTCGACCGTCGCCCCACCCGCGGGGTGGAAGCCGGTGGAGGTCTTGACGAAGTTCGCCCCGGCACGCACGGCTGCGCGGCAGCATTCGACGATGGCCTCGTCGGACAGGGCAGCGGTTTCGAGAATCACTTTGAGGATCGCACTCTCCCCCATCGCCTCACGGACGGTGAGGATGTCTGCGAGCACAGCGCTGTAGTCGCCGGCGACCGCCGCTCCTACGTCGATGACCATGTCGATCTCGGTAGCGCCCTGATCGACGGCCAGTCGCGCTTCGGCACCCTTGACCAGTGAATGATGCTTCCCCGACGGGAATCCGACGACGGCCGCCGTCACCAGTCCGTCGGCGCGAATCGGCAACATCGACGGCGAGACGCAGACGGCCAGCACACCGAGGCTGCGTGCCTCGTCGATCAGGGCGGTCACATCGGCCGCGGTGGCTTCGGGTTTGAGGAGAGTGTGGTCCACCATCGCGGCAACCTGGGAACGAGTGAGTGCAGCTTCAGACATGATGGAAAGCTTGGCACACCACCACGCGACCGTCGCCGCAGCCGCACCTGAGAGACTAGGCCGCATGACCGCTGCACCTTCGATCGACGATCGTCGCTATGTTCTGTCCCTCGGCTGCCCCGACACCACGGGCATCGTCGCACGCATCTCGACCTTTCTCACCGACGTCGGTGGATGGATCGTGGAGGCCGCATACCACGCCGATGCCGACACCGGATGGTTCTTCACGCGTCAGGCGGTCCGTGCGTCGTCTGTGAACATGAGCATCGACGAGCTTCGTGAACGGTTCAAAGCTGTTGCGGCCGAGATCGGTCCGGAAACCGAGTGGACTCTTCACGACTCCGGCGCACCCAAGAAGATCGTGCTGCTCGTGAGCAAGGAAGGTCACTGCTTGCATGATCTCCTGGGCCGCGCCGCGGGCGGAGAACTTCCGGCAGAGATCAGCGCCGTCATCGGAAATCACGAGGACCTGCGCAGTGTCACCGAGCGCCACGGGATCGACTTCCACCACGTTCCGTTCGCCAAGGACCCGGCCGAACGGGGACCGTCCTTCGAGAAGGTCCGCGCCCTGGTCGACGCCCACAACCCCGACGCCGTGGTTCTTGCACGCTTCATGCAGGTGCTTCCCGAATCACTGTGCGAGCACTGGGCCGGCCGCGCGATCAACATCCACCACAGCTTCTTGCCGTCGTTCATCGGTGCCCGCCCCTATCACCAGGCGTTCGCCCGCGGCGTGAAGTTGATCGGCGCCACCTGCCACTACGTGACCGCCGAACTCGATGCCGGTCCGATCATCGAGCAGGACGTGATCCGCGTTGACCACGCCGACGATGTCGCCGACATGGTCCGCCAGGGTCGAGACATCGAAAAGCTCGTGCTCTCACGCGGACTGCGCTGGCACCTCGAGGATCGGGTGCTGGTCCACGGGCGCAAGACGGTCGTCTTCAGCTAGAGCTGCGTTGCGCTAGAGATTGCGCAGTCGCACGATTTCCTTGTCGAACTCGTCGATGTTCTCGATCGACGACATGTGACCGACGCCCGGCAACACGATCAACCGTTCGAGGTTGCCGGCGTCGTCGAGGACCTGCGCAAGCTTGCGCGCATGGACCGGCGGAGTGAGCCGATCGAGCGAACCGACGAGCACGGTGGTCGGCACTTCGAGATTGTCGAGTCCCTCGTGAATGTCGAGGGTGCTCAGCGCTGCTCCCCAACCGCCACGAATACGCGGCTTGCACTCACGAACGATGTTCTCGCAGAACTGAATCTCGGCCTTGGTCGCGTTCGGTGACATCGAGACGTACTGGATCGCCTTCGTCATGGCGCCCGAGGAGACAAACGGAACGGGCGAACTGAGGATGGCGCGGCCCACGGGGACCGGCACCCGAGGAAAGCGATTGGGCAGTGGGATGACCGTGGTCTCGGCGATCAACCTTTCACTCGCGGTGCTCGCGAGCATGACCGCCGACGCGTACTTCTTGACCTCGTCGGGGTGACGACCAGCCCAGGCGATGATGCTCATCCCGCCCATGCTGTGACCGACGATGACCGCCTTCTTGTCCTCGCGAACCGTGGCTGCCAGCACGGCAGAAAGGTCGTCGGCGAGGACGTCCGGGCCGAGCGGAAGATTACCGACGGTGCTGCGTCCGTGACCGCGCTGATCGTAGGTGATGACGCGATATTCACCGGCAAGCGCATTGACCTGCGGGTACCAGAATTCGGTTGAGCACGTCCAGCCGTGACTGAGAACGATCGGATCGCCGTCGACGGGACCGTAAGCCCGGACATTGATGATCGCACCGTCGTCGGTGGTCAGTTCGCTGATATCAGCTTTGAGCGTCGGAGTCTTCAGGAGTGCGTTGGGCTCGACGTCGCTCGAAAGAGTCAACCCGCGCGTGGATCGCCGATGACGGATCCCAGCGACTGCCGCGACGAGTGCTCCCACTCCGACGGCGCCTGCCAGTACTCGAAGCTCTGTGGTTCGCGAACGACTGGACATGCATTTACCCCTGACTGCTGCTGACGACAGACGGATGCAATCTATGTGTGACTGCCGTTAACCGACACTATCACTCGAACAACGCGCGTTGTCAGCGTTGGAGCGAAGAGTGGGGCAACACACGGTGACCTGGAACCGCGTCACCGGATGAGCAGAAACCGCGGCCCACTACCAGCGGGAACCGCCATGCTGGATGTCGTCCACGCGCGGTCGAACGTCGACGAGATATACACACACTGCAACAACCGCGATGATGCCCAGGAGACCGACAGGGGATGTCGCCAGCAGGATCAACGCCGCAACGATCAGAATTCCGAGCCAGATCGGCTTGGTCAATTTGTTCACCGCGGTAAAGGCGTCCGGACGCTGCCTGACGGCATGAACGATCGCGTAGACAGCACCCACCAACGCGAGCACTTTCAGTGCGAGAAAGATCAGACCGACTAGCCCATCGACTTGAGTCACAACTACATCCTAAGTTCTCATCCGGTTCCCGACGAACACGAAGGCTCCCACACTCGGCTGAGCGCGGGAGCCTTCGTCAGGTGGAGCTGGGCAAAATCAGGCCTTCTTGGCCGGAGCAGCCTTCTTGGCCGGAGCCGGCGCGGTGGCCTTGGCCGGAGCAGCCTTTGCCGGAGCAGCCTTGGCCGGAGCAGCCTTCTTGGCGGCGGTGGTCGCGCGCTCCTGGACGTCGGAAGCGGCAGCGGTCACGCGAGCGGCAGCTTCCTTGGAAGCCTCGTCTGCCTGGTCACCGAGGTCGAGGACCTTCAGTGCTGCCTCGTCGCCTGCGTCGGCGATCTTCTCGCCGGCGTCAGCGATCTTCTCGCCGACCTCTTCTGCGGTGTCGGAGATGCGTCCGGCAGCGCGGCCGGCCAGCTTGGCAGCCTGCTCGCCCACGGCGCGCGTCTGACGAGCAACGGTTCCGAGTGCATCTTCGGTCAGCTCGACGGCGTCGCCGAGTGCCGACTCTGCAGCAGCGATGCCCTCTTCGACTGCGGGCTGCTTGCGGATGCGCTCGACTGCGTCTTCGCCACGCTCTGCGAGGGAGTTGTACAGATCGCCGGCAACCTTGAGGTATGCCTCGGCGACCTTGCGGAGTTCCTCGGGTGCGAACTTCTCTCGCAGCTCGGCGAGCTCTTCGGGCAGCTCGGACGGCAGGCCGGCGAGACGCTCGCGCAGTGCCTCGACGCTCTCGGCAACGTCACCCTGAACGGAAGCAAGCTTCTCGCGGGCACCGTCGACACGGCCGTTGACGTCACCCTGGGTGTTCTCGGCGCGCTCACGAACCTGAGCGACTACATCGGCCACGGCCTGGACAACCAGGTCGCCTGCGCCGACAGCGGCGTAGAGCGAGGTCTTGACGCTGTCGATGGCGTTCTTGTCAGTCATCTTGTTCTCCTAGTGAAGTCTCGGTGTCTGGAATTGCGGCCGATTCAGCGAAATCGGGCGCTGCGGCTGGTCTGGACGACTCGTTCTCGCGACAGAACGAGTCATAGATTTCGAGCAGTACTTGCTTCTGCCGTTCGTTGATGGCCGTCTCGGCCAACACCGCGTCCCTGATGGGACTGTGCGGGCGTTGTTCGAGATATCCCGCTTGGACGTACAGGACTTCTGATGAGACCCGAAGACCCTTGGCAATTTGCGCCAGTACGTCTGCCGACGGTTTACGCAATCCGCGTTCGATCTGACTCAGATACGGATTGCTGACGCCGGCGAGTTGAGCAAGTTGGCGCATCGAAACTTGGGCGGCTTCCCGCTGTGCACGAATGAACCCCCCGATGTCGTGTGCCGCAGAGCTGACGACGCGAGCTGCCAAGTCGCTTGCTCCGGCTGCGGCACCGGATAATTCACGATCTCCGTCATCGGAGTTCGTCGACTTCGCTGGCATTGCGTCCTCCCTTTCCAGTGGACATTTCCCAGGATAGGAGAGGGTGCTAACTATTGCAAGCACTACTGCTAGCACTCGTGGTGGACGTCACATACCGGACAGCTCAGCCGAAGATGAGCGTCGAAATCGTGTAGATCAGCAGCCCGGCGATCGAGCCGACAACGGTGCCGTTGATACGGATGAACTGAAGATCTCGACCGACCTGCAGCTCGATCTTCTGGCTCGCTTCGTCGGCATCCCACCGCTCGACCGTGTCGCTGATGACTCCGGTGATCTCGTCGGTGTAGTTCTCCGCGATGTACTTGGTGCCCTGCACCAGCCAGCCGTCGACCTTCTCACGCATGGATTCGTCGTCTCGCAGCCTGATTCCGAAGCCGGCCACGTTCTCGGCGACCTTGGTCCGCAGGGTGCTGTTCGGATCGTCGACCGACTCCATGATGAGGCGCTTGGCGACCTGCCACGTCGAGGACGCCAGACCCGTCACTTCCTCGCGGCCCATGATCTCCGCCTTGATCCCTTCGGCCTTCTTGATGGTCTCCGGGTCGTTCTGCAGATCATCGGCGAAATCGATCAGGAAGCGGTTGGCGGCGAGACGTACCTCGTGTTCCGGGTTGGAACGGACCTTCCAGGTGAACTCGACGAGTTCCTTGTAGATCTTCTCCCCCAGCATCGCGTCGACGAATTTCGGCGACCACGCCGGCGAATCGCGAACGATCACACGGTCGATCGTCTCCTGGCTGCCGAGTGCCCACTGATGCGCGCGCTCGGCAAGCAATTCGATGATCGGCAGTTGCTTGTTGTCCTTGAGCAACTCCCCGAGCACTCGGCCGATCGGCGGTCCCCACATGGGCTCGGCCAGCCGCTTCACGATCGTGTTGTCGATGATCTGGGCAATGTCCTCGTCGCGAAGAACCTCGACCATCCCGCGCAATACCGTCGACGTCTCGGCGGCGACGCGAGCGGCATTGGCAGGTTCAGCCATCCACGTACCGAGGCGGAGCGGAATCTGCGCCTGCTGCACCTTGGCCGACACAACCTCGGGAGCCAGGAAGTTCTGACCGACGAACGAGCTCAAACTGGCTCCGAGCTGGTCTTTCTTACGCTTGATGATGGCAGTGTGCGGGATGGGAAGCCCCATCGGATGACGGAAGAGCGCGGTGACGGCAAACCAGTCGACAAGCGCGCCGACCATGCCCGCCTCGGACGCGGCCCGGACGTACCCGACCCACTCTCCGGCGCCGCGGGATTCCTGCCACCGGCAGAAGATGTAGACCACCGTCGCGAAGCCGAGGAGGCCAGTGGCGAAGACTTTCATCTTGCGAAGGTCCCGACGCTTGGCGGCGTCGTCGAAGGCGGAGAGGCTCAGTTGCTGCACCCTCGCCATTGTGCCGAAAGGTGTGACGCGGCGTAGCGCGAGCGACACGATGTCCGATTCGCTAGGACTTAATCCCCCGAACCGCGGATGTGAGTGCCCGAGATAAAGGCACGGACATTAAGCTGGACCAGAAAGTAGACCGATCGGACGTGGCTCGCACCACAGATATGAGATGACTCGTGGCCAAGAATGCCGTGCAGGACAACGAGCAGGTAGACGGCCCAGTCGTTGCTGATGCGAAGCCCGAGAAATCCGACGGTCGCAAGCGTCGGTGGCGCGAACACAAGATCGCTCGCCGCGAGGAACTCGTCGACGGCACCATCGCTGCTATCCGGGCCCGCGGCCGTGAGATCGGCATGGACGAGATCGCGTCCGAGATCGGTGTGTCCAAGACCGTGCTCTACCGGTACTTCGCCGACAAGAGCGACCTCACCACCGCCACGATGATGCGGTACGTCGAGACCATCCTGTCGCCGCGTATCTACGAAGCGATCAGCGGTGATCTCGACGATTTCGAACTCACCCAGGCCAGCATCACCGCGTACGTCGAGACGGTGGCATCCGACCCCGACATCTACCTCTACGTCATGGCCAACGGCGCCGGCGCCAACCGCGACGTCGTTGCCGATTCCGAGCGCATGATCGCCGAATTGCTCTCCACGGTGTTGGGCAATCGTCTTCGCGAGATGGAGATGGATTCCGGCGGTTCCCTGCCGTGGGCGTTCGGGATCGTCGGCGGAATTCAGCTCGCGACGCACTGGTGGATCTCCAACAAGTCGATGTCCGCAGAATCGCTGATCGACTACCTCACCATGATGACGTGGGGCGGCATCACCGGCATTGCTGCGGTCAACGGATCACCGGCCAAGTTCAAGTCGGTTCCGCATCCCCTCGTCAAGCCTGCCGAGGACTGACTCGCCCGAGACCGAACTTTCGAGCCACAGGGGTCGATCCTGTGGCACTCTTTCGGCATGGCACAAGACTCGCTGTGGGAAACACCGGCCGCCAAGACACTGCGGGCGGAGCCCGGGTTCGAACTCGATCAACTCGATCGCAACAGCACTCCGGGATTCACCGGAAACAAAGCTGACGGCGAACGTCTACTCGAGGAGCGCGGCGCGGTCCTGTCCGACCTGCAGGAGTTGCTCTACGCCAACGGCAGGTCCGGGGACAGCCGTTCCATCCTGCTGGTCCTGCAAGGAATGGACACCGCAGGCAAGGGTGGCATGGTCCGACACGTGATCGGTCACGTGGATCCTTCGGGAGTTCAGCACGCGGCCTTCGGCGTCCCGACCGAAGAGGAAAAGCAACATCACTACCTCTGGCGGATCAAGAAGGAACTCCCCCGCGGCGGCTATCTCGGTGTGTTCGATCGCTCCCACTACGAGGATGTCCTGGTCGTGCGTGTCCACGATCTTGTCCCTGAGGATGTCTGGAGCGCGCGCTACGACGAGATCAACCAGTTCGAGAAGGAACTCGTCGACGCCGGAACCACCATCGTGAAGGTGGCGATGTTCGTCTCGCTCGACGAGCAGAAGAAGCGGCTCGAAGAGCGGCTCGACCGCCCGGACAAGTACTGGAAGTACAACCCGGGTGATGTGACCGAACGCGGTTTGTGGCCTGCATATCAACAGGCGTATCAGGCAATGCTCGACAAGACGTCGACCGAGCACGCGCCGTGGTACGTCGTGCCGTGTGATCGGAAGTGGTACAGCCGAATTGCGGTCACGGAGCTACTGATCGACGCTCTGGAAAAGCTCGATCTCGACTGGCCGCCTGCCAACTTCGACATCGAGGCGGAGAAAGCGCGACTGGCACAGTCCTGATCAGAAGCAGTCCTGATCAGAACAGGTGTGGGGATTCGCGGTGCACTTTGTGGTCGTGATGAACGGTGCTGGTGTACAGGGCAACCGCCAGTCCGATGGACGCGACGCCGGCGAGCCCGGCAATCAACGCCCAACCACCGTGCCCTGAACCGGCGGCCACGAGAAAGCTGCCGAGACAGACAACTGTGGCCAGCACCAGGAAATACGACGCCCACGCTGCAAAGAGATTGAGCTTCATCGTTCGCTCCTCCGGTCGGATCTCTTTCGTTTCGACCGTACGCCGGAGCATGACGGTCGACAAGACACTCCTGTCGTGAGGTTTCCCGACGTCTACGCCGGGTAGCCGAATTGCATGGACATCGGAACTCTTTACCGCGGAATCGAATCGGCGCGCGGACTGGACGGTCCGTCCACTGGCATCAGACGCCGAATCCTCCAGATCACCGAGCGATCCGACAGATCGCGTACTGTCGCCGCACTTCTGCGCGGCGCCCTCGTCGGGCATCCCATCCATCCCGCCCTCGTGACCATTCCCGCGGGCGCGTGGACGGCTTCGCTGATCTTCGACGTGTCAGGCGATCCGCAGACTGCACGACGGTTGATCGGGCTCGGACTGGTCTCGACGCCGCCGGCTTTGCTGACAGGCTGGCTGGACTGGTCCGAACGTGGCGACGTCGCACGCCGTGTGGGGCTGGTACACGCCGCATCGAATGCTGTGGGGATCTGGTCTTTTGCCGCGTCGTACAGGCTACGCGGCAAGGATTCACTCGCGCTGGCGCGAGTTCTGTCGGTGCTGGGGCTCACCGCGGTCGGTGTCGGTGGCGCGCTCGGCGGTCACATCGTTTTCAAACTCATGGACGATCCTGCCGTCGAGGCTGCAGCGACTCCGGTTCTCGATCCCATCCTGGACGTGGTCAACTGAGCTGATCGGACCTCAATACTATTCAGGCGTAAGCACTTCCGGAGTAGCTCCGTAGTTCTCGCGCGGTCTCGTCCGAATCCGCCAGTGGCCTGTTCATGACCCAGTGCGGGCTGCGCGTGCCCAGTGTCGCGGCAAAGTCGGCGACGGCGTCCGGGGTCGGCACTGCGTGTGCGCCCAGATATCCGAGAACGATGAGGTCCTCCCCTGAACGAGTCTCCACGGCCAGGGCCCAACCGCACGTCTCCTCCCACAGCAACGCCACCTCACGCCCAGGGAAACGCGGCACAGTTCGATCCAACGCGATGTAGGCCTCCAGAGGATGCTCGCGCCTGCAACACCATTGCTCTATGCCGGCCCCCACGCCGACCGCCACCCGTTGTACGTACCGCTCGAACCCGAGTCCGACGGTTGCGTCGACCAGCATTTGTTCTGTCATCGAACCTCACTCCTCGCCATCGTGTTTGGAATGTGCCCAGCGCTGACCGCGCCGAAACCCGGTTCAGATCACGGACTCCGGGTATCCCCAGACGAACCGATCAAGTGGAGAGGGGACCCGATGAAGTACTCGCCCGCTATGGCTCCCGGACGAATGCTGAAGATCTCCATGGTGTCGGTGAACGCCGATCCACTCGCACCGGTGGGCTGCTCGGCAGCCGGTGCACAGAACCTGCACGTCGACGAACTGTCCGCGGCCCTGGTTCGCGCCGGACACGATGTCACCGTCTTCACCAGGCGGGCACACGTCGGTGGACCGGACCGCGTTCGCGCCCGCGCCGGGTACTCCGTCGACTATCTCGAAGCCGGACCGACACACGCTCTCCCGGACGCCGAAATACTCCCCCACCTGGGCACCTTTGCCAGCATTCTGCGCGCTCAGTGGAGTACCGACCGACCCGATGTGGTGCACTCGCACTTCTGGATGTCTGGTGTGGCAACGGAACTCGCGACCCGCTCACTCGGCATCCCCGTACTTCAGACATTCCATTCCCTGGGATCTGCGGCGCACCGACACCTCGGAGCAGCCGACGACAGTCCATCGGAGCGGACTCACCTGGAACCATTGATCGCCAGGGGCGCAACCCATGTGATCGCGACAAGTTCGGACGAGATCTTCGATCTGGTTCGGCAGGGGTCACCACGATCACGGACCACGATGGTGCCCTCGGGCGTCGATACCGAAGCGTTCACCCCGGAGGGACCCGCCGCGAAGAAGACCGCGCCGCATCGATTGATCTGCGTCGGAAGGCTGGTGGAGCAGAAGGGCTTCGATGTTGCCGTCGCCGCGCTGGCTTCGCTGCCGGACACGGAGTTGGTGGTGATCGGCGGGCCACCCGTCGCGCAACTGAGCACCGACGAGGTTGCGATCCGCTTGGTCAAGCTCGCCGAGCGGCTCGGCGTCGCAGATCGAGTCCAATTGTTGGGACGGGTTCCGCACCGCCAACTACCGAAACTGATGCGGTCGGCCGACGCCCTCGTATGCACCCCCAGATACGAACCTTTCGGAATCGCGGCGCTGGAAGCGATGGCGTGCGGAGTTCCTGTAGTCGCGACTCCTGTTGGCGGACTGCGGGATACGGTGATCGACGGACTCACGGGGCGTCGGGTGCCGGTGAACAGCCCCGTGGAAACCGCGCGCGCGGTCCGGCATCTTCTCGACGACGAAGACGAGGGCGCGGCGTTTGCACGGCAGAGTCGGGCCCGAGCGTGCGAATCGTATTCATGGGATCACGTCGCCACCGAGGTGGTCCGAACCTACGGCCGCTGCGTCACAGCACCGCCGAGAGCCCGCCAACACAAGGGCACTCACCGAAGTGAAGTGCACTGACGCTGACGGGCTCTACGAAGCTGATTTCTCGAAACTGTAGGTGACTCGAAACTGTAGGTGACTCGAAACTATCGGCGAAAGGGCGATATCAAGCCGGGAAACGTCGGGTCTCTTCGAGTCCGATTGCATGATCCAGCGACTCGTAGCAGGCAAACATCGACTCCTGACCAGCTGCTTTGAGTAGCCTCTGAACCGGGCGGGCGCAGACGAGCGCGAGTGTGCCGCCCACGTCGCGTGATCGCGTCGACAGGACCGACAGCACGGACAAGCCGCACGTCCCCATGAATTCGAGTTCGGAGAGATCGACAACCAGCGTCCGGTCCGCGGCAACGTGGTACGTCAAGAAGTCACGAAAAGCATTGGCGCTCATCAGGTCGATCTCGCCACGAACGTGGATCACAGCGGTATGTGCACTGATGCGGTGCGCGTGAAACGATGAAGTCGCTGTCCCGGTCGCGGGAGGTCCGTAATCTACCGATCCCTTCGCCGCGTTCGTAAAGCCTGAAATAGATGATCCTGGAACAACAGTCATGGTTCTCCCATCCCGCAACGGTTTACACTCTGCAAAAGAGAAGGGACCTCCGAAGGAGCCGCACGATGAACGGGTCTCCAGAATTACGGATAAATCCCTCATCGGCTGTGTGCTCAACCTCGGTTTGAAACAGTACGCCAGCATGACCGGCGTCACAAGTGCGTTGCGACCATTCGTTTCGGTGTTCCGAACAAAAATGTGGTTTGGTCTGCGGTTCCGCGAGGTAATCCGATGTTGCGATCGCCAACGGTCGTGAGCAGAATCGTGTCGTTTACCCCGGCACCACCATCGACCAAATTTCGTGTTCGGGGGTCACTGTGAAGGTCGAGATGGGTATCGTTCTCGGCACCAGACTTCACCGCGACCCCTGGTACGACGATCCGGAGAACTTATGGCACACCTCAGCGCACTCGAGCCCGATCAGGATCAGACTCAGCCAGTTGTGGAGTTGAGGATTCAAGCGACTCTCGATCAGCTGTCGATTTTGCGTGCACTGGCCGCCACTGTTGCCATTCAGGAAAACTTCGACCTCGACGCCATCGCCGACATCAAATTGGCCATGGACGAAATCTGTACGCATCTGATTGTTCGTGCTGCGCCTGATTCGGTTCTGGTGTGTCGGTTCGTGTTCACTCCCCCGCAACTGCACGTATCCGTATCGACGACAACCACGGAGTACGAGGACAGCACTCAGCGATCGTTCGGGTGGCACATCCTCACCGAACTCACCGATTCGATTTCGCTCGACCAGGAAGAGAACCTGGGCGGCGTCGGCTACATCACGACCATGAAGTTCACCAAGGCCCTCAGCGGGCGCCTGTGACCGCTTCCGCAGACGGCCCGTCACGCCCGCGCCGGCGGTCCACCGACGAATATCGGGACGTCATACCCGTTTTCGAGGAAATGCGGACCCTCGAGCCCCACAGTCCGGAGTACGAACGAGTGCGCACCGCACTGATCACCAGGTGCCTACCGTTGGCCGAACACATCGCCAGACGATTCGACGGACGCGGCGAGGCACACGACGATCTGGTTCAGGTGGCGCGCCTCGGTCTGGTCAACGCCGTCGACCGTTTCGATTCCACGCGCGGATCCGATTTCGTCTCGTTCGCGGTTCCCACCGTGATGGGCGAAGTTCGACGACACTTCCGCGACACCGGTTGGGCATTGCGGGTTCCACGCCGGATGAAGGAGTTGCACTTCCAACTCGGGCAAGCCATCAGCGAGCTGTCACAACAACTCGGGCACGCGCCGACCGTCGACGAGTTGGCCGAGACGTTGGGGATCGAACGTGAAGAAGTTGCCCAGGCGTTGATCGCCGGCAACGCGTACCAGACCGTCTCGGTCGACGGTGCCGCGTCCAATCACACCGACGATCTTCCGCTCGTGGAAACACTCGGTGACTACGACGCCGCACTCGAGAACGTCGAGAATCACGAGGCACTACGTCCACTTCTCGACAAGCTGCCCGAACGAGAGCGGACGGTGTTGATGCTCAGATTCTTCGGAAACCTGACGCAGACACAGATCGCCGAGAAAGTCGGTGTGTCCCAGATGCACGTGTCGAGATTGCTCGCGAAGACATTGAGTAATCTTCGCGAGCAACTCGACTGAACGTGACTGAGGTGGTCAGATTGTTGCGGTGTCGATCACGAATCGGTATCGGACGTCGCTCTTGATCACGCGCTCGTAAGCGTCGTTGATGTCGCTCGCCGGGATCAGTTCGATTTCTGCGCCGATGCCGTGCTCGGCGCAGAAGTCGAGCATCTCCTGTGTCTGCGGGATACCGCCGACCATGGAGCCGGCGAGGCTACGACGGTTTGCGGCGAGCGAGAATGCTCGAACTTCGATCGGCTTCTCGGGCAGGCCGAGTTCGACGAGAGTGCCGTTGATGGCGAGCAAGGACATGTAGGCGTCGATGTCGAGGTTGACCGAGACCGTGTTGAGGATCAGGTCGAACTCGCCACGAAGAGCCTTGAACGTCTCACGGTCGTTGGTCGCGTAGTAGTGATCGGCACCGAGACGAAGGCCGTCTTCCTTCTTGCCGAGCGTCTGGCTCAGGACGGTGACTTCCGCGCCGAGCGCCTTGGCGATCTTCACACCGACGTGACCGAGGCCGCCGAACCCGATGATGGCGACCTTCTTGCCGGGGCCGGCATTCCAGTGCCGCAGCGGTGAGTACAAGGTGATGCCGGCGCACAGCAGCGGCGCGGCAACGTCGAGTTCGATGCCCTCGGGGATCGAGAGAACAAAATGCTCGGTGACGACGATGTGCGTCGAGTAGCCACCCTGAGTGCGCTCGCCGTCGCGTCCGGTGGCGTTGTACGTACCGGTCACACCCTTGCGGCAGTACTGCTCTTCGCCGGCCAGGCAGGCGTCGCACTCTCCGCAGGAGTCGACGAAGCAGCCGACGCCCACGCGGTCGCCGACTTTGTGCTTGGTGACGTCCGAACCCACGGCGGCGACGACACCGGCGATTTCGTGTCCGGGGACGATCGGGTACTTGGCTCCGCCCCACTCGTTGCGAGCGGTGTGGATGTCGGAGTGGCAGATGCCGGCAAATTTGATGTCGATGAGAATGTCCAGTGGACCGAGCTCGCGGCGTTCGACGGTGGTCTTCTCGAGCGGACCGTCAGCGGACGTCGCGGCGTAAGCAGCAGCAGTAACCATGCACACATGCCTACCCGTGCATGGAGGGACCTGCAAATCGCAGGCCCCTCCATGACGTGTTCTTGACGTGACTTACCCGGCGTCGCGCTCCGCTTGTTCGGCGCGACGACGCAGGCGCCTCGCGGCCGCAACCATGTTGCGCAGCGAAGGCTCGAGCTGCCATGGATGGCGGGTCTTGAGGCCACCGTCCGGGTTGGCCCACAAACGATCGAGAGAGATCGATTCGCTTGCCTCGGTGAGCAATTCGTCGAGCTCGTCGATGTCGGGAATCCGAGCCGAACGAGATTCGTACACACCGGGGCCGACGCCGTGCGTGAGCGCGCCTTCCTTGAGTGCTTCGAGAACCCACGTGATGGAGCGGGTCGCGACGATAGCCGTCACATCGGCGTCCAACCGTTCGATGGCGTCGACCACCGACGACCGAGCGGAGTACGTCAGATGTGTGTGGATCTGTGTTTCCGGCTTCGCTCCACCTGTTGCCAGACGGAACGCGTCGACGGCCCACTCCAGGTAGGCCTCCCGGCCGTCCTCACGCAGTGGCAGCAGTTCACGAATTGCCGGCTCGTCCACCTGGATGATGGCGATTCCGGCAGCTTCGAGATCCGCGATTTCGTCTCGAATGACAAGTGCCAGTTGCTCTGCCGTTTCGTAGAGCGGCTGATCCTGACGAACGAACGAACGGGCGATCATGGTGACCGGACCCGTCAGCATGCCCTTGACCGGCTTGTCGGTCAGCGACTGCGCGTACGCAATCCACTCGACCGTCATCGGCTTCGGACGTGCAATGTCGCCGTAGAGAATCGGCGGACGCGTGCAACGAGATCCGTAGGCCTGAACCCAACCGTTGTGCGTGAAGGCATAGCCCTCGAGCAGTTCGGCGAAGTACTGGACCATGTCGTTGCGCTCGTGCTCGCCGTGCACGAAGACATCGAGACCGATGTCCTCTTGCAGACGGATTGTGCGCTCGATCTCTTCCTGGATGCGCTTGTAGTAGTCGTCCCACTCCAAACGCCCCTGGCCGAGTTCGTAACGAGCCTGGCGAATCGCGTCGGTCTGCGGGAACGAACCCAATGTCTGGGCCGGAACCAAGGGCAGGTTCAACCGTTCCTGCTGGGCTTTACGACGCTCCTCGTACGGTGCACGCACACGATCTTCGGGCTTGATCG
The DNA here is from genome assembly GCF_046097995.1 of Rhodococcus sp. 5A-K4. Classification (NCBI taxonomy): domain Bacteria; kingdom Bacillati; phylum Actinomycetota; class Actinomycetes; order Mycobacteriales; family Nocardiaceae; genus Rhodococcus; species Rhodococcus sp. 5A-K4. Next base: position 238,970 of record NZ_JBJURM010000001.1, on the reverse strand, counting down.
CGTTGACCCGAGCACGGACAGCGTGCTTGAGCTTGAAGTGCACCTTCGTCGGACGCTTACGCCACTTGTCCGAAGGACCTTCGGTGAGTGCCTTCGCCAGGGAGACGACCTCGCCGACCTTCTGCTTCGCAAAAGCCAGACGGTCTGCGACGTCTCCCGGAATGTCGTACTCGGAGAGCACGTCGTACGGCACGTGCAGCAGCGACGACGACGTGGAGACGACGAGGTCGGGCACAACGTCCTTGAGTTCGTTCAGGTACGTCAAGGTGTTGAACCGGTCGACGCGCCAGACGTTGCGACCGTCGACGACGCCCGCGTAGATGCGCTTGCGCTTGATGTTCGGCACTGCGGCCAGTTCCTCGGCCGTGATCTTGCCGTGCACCAAGTCCAGACCGAAGGCTTCGATCTTGGTGGGCGCCAAGATGTTGAGGGCTTCGCCGAACTTGCCGTACGGACCCGTCACCAACAGGCGTGGGCGGAGCGGAGCCGTCGACAGCTTCTCGTACGCACGTCCAAGAGCGGCTAGCTCCTCGGGGGTGCGGTCCTCGGTCACCGAAGGCTCGTCCAACTGAACACAGGTGGCACCGGCCTTGGCGAGCTGCTCGAAGAGCTTCTCGTACTCGGGCAGGAGCGCGTCCAACAAGTCGAGCGGGGTGAAGTTGGGATCGGACTTCTCGGTGGCAGGTCCGACCTTCGAGAGCAGAAGCAGCGAGACGGGCCCCATGATGACGGGGCGCAATTCTATGCCGCGCGCCTTAGCGCGTTCGAACTCGTCGAGAAGTGCCTCCGAGTTGAGCGAGAACACCGTGTTCGCGTCGATCTCGGGCTGACGGTAGTAATAGTTCGTGCCGAAGAAGCGCACCAGCTCGAGAGGCGGGAAGTCCGGGCGACCGCGGGCCATCGTGAAGTAGAAATCGAGCGGATCGAGGGCGCCCTCGAGCGGCTTGAACCGCTCCGGCACTGCGCCGAAGAGCAGCGCATTGTCGAGCACGTGATCGTAGAAGGAGAAGGTGTTGCCCGGAACCTGGCTCAGTCCCGTCGCAGCCAATTCGCTCCAGGTCGATTCCTGGAGTTCCTTGGCGACCGCGAGAAGTGCGTCCTTGTCCGAAGTGCCGTGCCAGTAGGACTCGAGGGCGCGCTTGAGCTCACGGCGCGGCCCGATGCGCGGATACCCCAGGACGCTGGAGCCGAATGCTGCAGTGCTGCTGGACATGCGGTCGACCTTTCTAACCGAGGGGCGCGAGCGCCCTGTGCGCCTTTGTGGTAGCCGGAACTACCAGAAAGGCGCACAGGGGCTTTGGGCCTTAGCTTGCCTGCTTGGTGGAGCGACCGTTGTCGGCGTATTCGTAGAAGCCCGCGCCGGACTTCTTGCCGGTCAATCCGGCTTCGACCATACGCAGGAGCAGCGGCGGAGCGGAGTACAGCGGCTCCTTGAACTCTTCGTACATGGAGTCGGCGATGGACTTGACGGTGTCGAGTCCGACCAGGTCCGTCAGAGCCAGCGGACCCATGGGGTGCGCGAGGCCGAGAACCGTTGCCTTGTCGATGTCTTCCTTGGTCGCGAAGCCAGACTCGACCATGCGGATCGCCGAGAGCAGGTACGGCACCAGGAGTGCGTTGACGACGAAGCCGGAGCGGTCGGCACTGCGGACGACCTGCTTGCCGAGGATGTCGCTGGCAAAAGCCTCGGCGCGCTGCGAGACGGAGGCACTGGTCTTGAGCGTCGTCACCAATTCGACGAGCGGCAGGACCGGAACCGGGTTGAAGAAGTGCATACCGATGACTCGCTCGGGACGCTTGGTCGAGATGCCGAGCTTCATGATCGGGATCGACGACGTGTTGGATGCGAGAACCGCATCCGGGTCCGTCACGACCGCGTCGAGCTCGGCGAAGATTTCGCTCTTGATCTTCTCGTCTTCGACGACGGCCTCCACGACGAGCTGGCGGTCCGCGAAATCTCCCAGATCGGAGGTGAAACGCAGACGCCATGCGGCCTGCTCACGCTCACGTTCTGTGATCTTTCCGCTGCTCACGCCGCGGTCGAGCGAACGCAGGATGCGTGAACGCCCGGCTGCTGCAAGCTCGCGAGTCTGCTCGAAGACCAGAACATCGACATGTGCGCGGGCGCACACCTCGGCGATTCCGGCACCCATGATTCCGGCGCCGATAACGCCGACGCGCTGAATTTTTTCGCTGGTCACGTCAGCTCCTTGTTTGTCTCGTGGAGTTTGTCTGGTGAAGGTGTTGTAAAAGAAGCACTTCGAACTGCGTCGACGCTGGTGGCCGACGCAATCGGAACTGCCTTGAAGACGAGAGAAAGTAGTGCGGTGATACAAGCAGGGGAGAGACCCGAAGCCGAGCCTCTCCCCCACCCGAAGTCAGTTCTTAGTGGAACTGGCCCTCTTCGGTGGAACCCTTGAGAGCTGCCGTCGAGGTGTTGGGGTCAACGGTGGTGGCGATGGTGTCGAAGTAGCCGGCGCCAACCTCACGCTGGTGCTTGATGGCGGTGAAGCCACGCTCTTCGGCAGCCTTGAACTCGCGCTCCTGCAGGTCGACGAATGCCGTCATGCCTTCGCGGGCGTAGCCGTAGGCCAGGTCGAACATGCCGTAGTTGAGCGAGTGGAAGCCGGCCAGCGTGATGAACTGGAACTTGAAGCCCATCGCGCCGAGCTCCTTCTGGAACTTCGCGATGGTCGCGTCGTCCAGGTGCGCCTTCCAGTTGAAGGAAGGGGAGCAGTTGTAGGCCAGGAGCTGGTCCGGGAATTCGCTGCGAACGGACTCGGCGAACTTCTTTGCAACCTCGAGATCCGGCACGCCGGTCTCCATCCAGATGAGGTCTGCGTACGGTGCGTAAGCCTTGGCGCGAGCGATGCAGGGCTCGATGCCGTTCTTGACGCCGTAGAAGCCTTCAGCCGTGCGGGTTCCGTCGAGGAACGGGCGGTCACGCTCGTCCACGTCGGAGGTGATGAGGGTTGCAGCCTCAGCGTCGGTGCGGGCGATGATGACGGACGGAACGTCCGCAACGTCGGAAGCCAGACGAGCCGAGGTCAGGGTGCGGATGTGCTGCTGCGTGGGGATGAGCACCTTGCCACCGAGGTGGCCGCACTTCTTCTCCGAAGCGAGCTGATCCTCCCAGTGGACACCGGCAGCGCCGGCGCCGATCATGGCCTTCTGCAGCTCGTAAGCGTTGAGAGCGCCACCGAAGCCGGCTTCGGCGTCGGCAACGATCGGAGCGAGCCAGTTGCTGACGGAGGTGTCACCCTCGGTCTTGGCGATCTCGTCGGCGCGCAGAAGTGCGTTGTTGATGCGACGAACGACGGTCGGAACCGAGTTGGCCGGGTAGAGGCTCTGGTCCGGGTACGTGTGGCCCGAGAGGTTAGCGTCGCCGGCAACCTGCCAACCGGAGAGGTAGATGGCCTTCAGGCCGGCGCGAACCTGCTGCACAGCCATGTTGCCGGTAAGTGCACCGAGGGAGTTGATGTAGTCCTCGTTGTTCACGAGATCCCACAGGATCTCGGATCCGCGACGAGCGAGGGTCTGCTCCTCGACGACGGTGCCCTGGAGCTTGACGACCTGATCGGCCGTGTAGTTACGAGTAACGCCCTTCCAGCGAGGGTTGGTGTCCCAATCCTGCTGGAGCTCAGCTGCGGTCTTCGGGGTGCCGGTGGTCGACATCAAGACTCCATCTCTTTGATCTGCTGGTCCGGCCTGTTGTGAGCAGTACGTGCGTACTACTTCACATACTTGCCAGGCCCTTCTTGTGTACTTACCGAGAATGGCACATCGAAAAAGTGCCGTCTACCTGTTGCTAATGCCAATCTTCGCTACCTTTTCAACACACTTTGCTAAGTCTGTGAAGATTCCTACACGGCTGGTACTACCCAATCGGACAGGTTCCGTACTGGCGAGTAGCAAAGAAACCGCAGGCTGTGAACGAAATGCACTCAACTCCGCCACTTGCAAATTCCGGCAGTTCGCGCGGCACTCGGAACAGGCCCATCCGCTACTTCGGAGCCAACTTCACGACTCGCAAGTGACCGCAATCACTTCGTGGCAACAGGCTTCGCTCGGGCAATTCCAGGGATCCACCCGTCGGAAAGCCACAGACAACCCATTCGCCGGCCATATGCTGTCGAACCATGACTTGTCGTTCGACGCCCCCGACCGGGCGATAAAGCGGTGCCGGACAACTATCAGCGGCCACCGAACAACCAGGCATGGTCGCAATCCGGTCCACAGCCGCCGCAGTTGGGCTACCGGGCCGCGCCGCAGTCGTATCCCCCGCCCCAGGGATTCCCGCCTGCACCGCCACGTGGAAATCCGCCGCCGCGTCGGCCCGGCTGGGTGATTCCGGTATCCGTAATCGGAGTCATCACTGTGTTGGCTCTCTTCGGCGGGCTTGCCTGGGTCCTCTGGCCGAAGGACGTCCCCAACTCGGCCGCCGGTGGCGCGGCCCAGACCACCATCACCGCCGCGAACACACCCGGCACCACGACAACCGCTCCCAGCACGACATCCCCGACGACCACACGCGCCGCGAACTTCCCGGCCGGTGCGTCCGCCTGCCCCGGCGGGCAGCCGGCCGGAAGTTACAAGGAGTCCGCGACAAGTGGGGGCAAAACTTCGTGCGAGTTTGCCGAGGCAGTTCGGATCGCCTACGGAAACTCCGGTGCCACCGGTGCCTCCAGCACCGTGTCCGCACGTAGTCCGGTGACCGGCAAGGAGTACACGATGGCATGCAAGGTGACCTCCGGCATCGTCACCTGTACCGGCGGCGACAACGCGGTTGTGTACTTGCGCTGACGGGCGCAATTGCGGCATCGGCAACCCGGTGCGTGTCGTTCCAGTGTCGCACTTACGGATCCTCCGATAGCGTGACCGCATGCCTCTGTACGAGTTTCGCTGTACCGGCTGCGGCCCGCTCGAGCGGTCGTTCGCGATGGCCGAAGTGCCCCAGTCGATCAGCTGTCCCCAGTGCAGTCTCGAATCGAAGCGTGTTGTCTCGTCTCCCCGTTTGACTCACAGCTCGTCAACCGCGATGGGTCTACTGGACAGCACTGCCCGATCAGCTCACGAGCCTGCCGTGGTCAGTGGGTCACTTCCGGGCCGTGGCAGACAATCTGCCCCGACGACGTCCAATCCGTTGCACCGCAAGCTACCTCGCCCCTGACCGTCCTCACCGCGCGTCTTCGCCGTGAGTCCCGATCCGACACGAAAGTCCTGCCGCCACGAGTTTTCCGTTTCTTCGAGAATGAGGAGTGCATATGCCTGAACTGCTGTTTCCACTCGATTCCGCCAAGAAATTCACCGACCAGGCGATCGTCGGCCACAATCGGTGGCACCCGGACATCCCGGCGGCGGTGACTGTGAAACCCGGTGATGCGTTTCGCGTCCATTGCCGCGAATGGTTCGACGGCGCAATACACAACGACGACTCAGCCGACGACATTCTCAATGCACCACTGACCACGGTCCACACGCTGTCCGGCCCCTTTTCCGTCGAAGGCGCGAAGCCCGGCGACCTCTTGATCGTCGACATCTTGGATATCGGGCCTATCCCCCAAGAAGATTCGGGTCCGTTGGCCGGCCAAGGCTGGGGGTACACGGGCATCTTCCCTCGGAACAACGGCGGCGGCTTCCTCACCGAACAGTTCCCCGACGCGTACAAGGCCGTCTGGGATTTCTCCGGCCAAACGGCGACGTCGCGTCACATTCCGCACGTCTCGTTCACGGGCATCGTCCACCCGGGACTCATGGGCACGGCTCCGTCGGCAGCCTTGCTCGCCAAGTGGAATGCCCGCGAGGGCGCCCTCATTGCCACCGATCCCAATCGGGTTCCCCCGCTTGCACTTCCGCCCGAGCCCCGCGATGCAGTACTGGGAACCTTGACCGGTGACGAGTACACCCGCGTGGCCGGCGAGGCGGCGCGCACCGCTCCCCCGCGTGAGAACGGCGGAAACCAGGACATCAAGAACCTCACCAAGGGCAGCCGAATCTTCTATCCGGTGTTCGTGGACGGTGCGAATCTGTCGGTCGGCGATCTTCACTTCTCCCAGGGCGACGGTGAGATCACTTTCTGCGGTGCCATCGAGATGGGCGGCTTCATCGATCTTCGTGTGGACATCATCAAGGGCGGAATGGATACCTACGGCGTTTCCGAGAACGCCATCTTCATGCCGGGCAACACGGATCCGCAGTATTCCGAGTGGCTTGCGTTCTCGGGCACTTCCGTCACGTTGGACGGCGAACAGAAGTACCTGGATTCACATCTGTCCTACCAGCGTGCGTGCCTGCATGCGATCGAGTACCTGACCAAGTTCGGGTACGCGCCGGAGCAGGCGTACCTGCTGCTGGGTGCGGCACCGATCGAGGGCCGCCTGTCTGGCGTCGTGGATATCCCCAACTCGTGTTCGACGGTGTATCTCCCGACTGCGATCTTCGACTTCCCCCTCGCACCCTCGTCGAGCGGACCGTTCCAGATCGATCCCGGAATCGGCGCTCCGCGTTCGGAGAACAGGGTCTAGGCCTCCGGCCCCGTGAGTGGTTGAGGAGTGTGAGGACTCCTCAACCACTCACAGGGGGTGCCGGTGCGAATTCTGCAAACCCACCTTTGCGAAGCCGGACTGTCACTCGTATCCTGGGAAAATGTCGAAAACCTTTGTCGGTGTCCGGCTCCGCCAACTGCGGACCGAGCGCGGGTTGAGTCAGGCTTCGCTGGCCAAGACGCTGGAGATCTCGGCAAGCTATCTCAATCAGATCGAGCACGACGTCCGGCCACTCACCGTGCCGGTCCTCCTGCGAATCAGTGAAGTCTTCGGTGTCGACACCACCTTCTTCTCCCCACAGGACGACACGCGCCTGATCGCGGAAATGCGTGAAGTTGCCCTCGATCAGGAGATGGGCATCGACGCCGACGCCCACGAAATCGCGGAGATGGTCTCCACGCACCCGGGCCTGGCAAAGGCGATGGTCAACATGCATCGCCGCTTCCGCAACACGACGGCGCAGCTCGCCGCAGCGACGGAAGACCGCTTCTCGGACGGCAGCGGCAGCGGTTCGATCACCATGCCGCACGAGGAAGTGCGCGACTACTTCTATCAGCGGCAGAACTACATTCACGATCTCGACACCGCGGCCGAAGAACTGACTGCCCGGATGCGCTTTCATCGCGGCGACGTCGCCGGCGAGATCGCCAGACGCCTCGAAACCGTCCACGGCGTGCAGATCGTTCGACGAGTCGACCTGGGCGAGAACATACTTCATCGTTACGACCCGGATACCAGGGTCCTGGAAATCTCCGCACGGCTCTCCGGCGGGCAACAGGTCTTCAAGTTCGCGACAGAACTCGCGTACCTCGAGCACGGCGATCTGCTCGACTCGTTGGTGGCCGAAGGCAACTTCACCAGCGAAGCGTCGGTCTCTTTGGCGCGACTTGGATTGGCCAACTACTTCGCGGCGGCCACCGTGCTCCCCTACAGCCAGTTCCACGACGTCGCCGAGGACTTCCGGTACGACATCGAGCGCATGTCCGCCTTCTATTCCGCGAGCTACGAGACGATCTGCCACCGCCTCTCGACTCTGCAGCGCCCCAAACTTCGCGGGGTTCCGTTCATGTTCGTCCGTGTCGACCGTGCCGGAAACATGTCGAAGCGTCAGTCCGCCACCGGATTCCACTTCTCCACCAGCGGCGGTACGTGCCCGCTGTGGAACGTCTACGAGACGTTCTCGTATCCGGGCAAGATCATGCCCCAGATCGCACAGATGCCCGACGGCCGCCGATACCTCTGGGTTGCTCGCACGGTCGAACGTCGAGCGGCTCGATACGGACAGCCCGCAAAGATCTTCGCCATCGGATTGGGATGCGAGATTCGACACGCCCACCGACTCGTCTACAGCGACGGTCTGGATCTGGACGAGTCGAATCCGGGAACGCCGATCGGCTCGGGCTGCCGCGTCTGCGAACGCCTCAACTGTCCGCAGCGTGCCTTCCCGCCCTTGGGTAAAGACCTCGACATCAGCGAGCACCGGAGTTCGATTTCGCCTTACGTGATTCGCTGACCGCGCTAACGCACGTAGTTGCGTAGGAACGCGACTGTGCGATCGAATGCGATCATCCCGTCCACGGTATCGAGGTCGAACTGATATTCGTGGTCCAGCGCAGGCTCGTGATCGTCGGGGTAGAACAGTGCGTCTACTTCGACGCCCAGATCGGCGAGCCGTTCTGCCATGGGTTTCGACTGGCTGGCGGTCAGTGGGTCGACATTTCCGCCGGTGATGAACGTCGCTGGAAAGTCCGAGGTCACATGGCCCAGTGTCGACATCTGACCCACTGCAGTCGACCCGTCGAAGTCCCTCGTTCCGAGATACCCCCACAGCGACTGCTTGTCGACGCCCCAACCGAAGTACTTCCCCTGCGACAGCAGGGGTTTCAGATCGAAGACCCCACAGTCGAGGACAACTCCGCGTATCTGCTCGGGACGTAATGCCGGTTCCACACCCATTTCCGACGCGTAGTCAGGGCTGGTCATGACCGTCGCCAACTGACTGGACAACTGCGCGCCTGCCGAATCTCCCGCAAGAAAGAGATTGTTCGAATCGACATGCAACCTGTCCGCATTGCTCACGATAAATCGATACGCGTCGTTCAGTTGATTCACTGCGGTGGGGTAATACGCATCTGGTCCCAGTGAGTAGTCCACCGAAATCACAGTGAAGCCTTGATTTGCCAACAGTTTGTAGTAACCGTCGGCATCAGTTCTCGATCCTGATATCCAGCCACCGCCGTGCACCCAGACCACCGTGGGTAGCGCCGAAGTGGACTCCGACGGGTAGTACGCGTCCAGTTGTGCATCGTCGTCACCGTCGCGGTACGACTGATCGAGAATCGAGACGATTCCTGACGGTGCATGCCTGTCGAGTTGTGCGTGAGTCGCTTCGGAGCCACCCGCTGACATCCACCGTACGAGGAGAACTCCTGGCCACGGACTGACGATTGCCGCGGTTACCCCGGACAGCAGAATGACGACGAATACCGCCGCGATTCCGACAATGCGCCTTCGCCGTCTGTCGGGGGAAGACGCGCGCACAACAACTCCTGGGGTCGGATCGGATTCACCCAGGCTAGACCAAAAGGACTAGTCGAGAATTCCCCGGCAACACACCCGCGGCGCTTTGTCTGAAATGACCATTTCTTCAGCGTCTCAGCATCATCCGACAACTAGCGGGTGTGTGCGTCGAGAAACTGAACCGTGCGATCGAGGGCAGTGAGACCGTCGGCATTGTCCAGATCGAACTGATACTCGTGACCGAGCGCCGGAACGTGATCGGCCGGATAGAACAGTGTGTCGACCGCAACTCCCAACCCCGTCAATTTGTCAGCCAACGGTTTCGACTGAGAATCTGTCAAAGGATCCGCGTTGCCGCCGCTGATGTAGGCAGGCGGAAATTGAGCGCTGACGTAGTTCAAGGTCGACATCTGATCCGCTGCGTCGGTACTCATGAAGTCACGCACGCCGGTATACGCCCAGAGGGACCGATCAACCCCCCAACCGATGATGCCGGGTCCGCCGACCATGTTCCCGACGTCGTAGATTCCACAGTTCAGGATTACTCCACGTAACTGATCCGGCCGCAGCGACGGGACCACGCCCACACGGTTCGCATACGCGGGATCAGTGATGAGAGTGGCGAGCTGACTCGAGAGTTGCGCTCCCGCAGAATCACCGGCGAGAACGACCGTCGTCGGATCAACATGCAGCCGTTCCGCATTCGCGACGACGTACGCGTGAGCGTCGTTGAGCTGCCGCACCGCTGTCGGATAGTGATGCTCAGGTCCGAGTGAGTAGTCCAGGGACACAACGGTGTAGCCACGAGAGGCCAGCAACTCGTAGTACGGCGCGTAGTTGGACTTGCTTCCCGAGATCCAGGCACCGCCATGAGTCCAGATCACCGTAGGCAATGCGGTCGTCGTCGCTGCGGGAAAGTAGACATCCAGGTATGCGTCGTCGTCATCGGCGCGGTACTGCTGGTCCTTGATCGAGTCGACGCCTTCGGGCGCATGCTTCTCGAGCGCCTCGGTGACTTTCACGGCATCACGATCGAAGACCCATCGCACGGTGAGTGCGCCAGGTCTCGGGCTCAGAACGAAGGCCAGAACCACGGCTCCGACCAGAACGAACACAATTGCCAGAGCCCACAGCAAGCGCCTGCGCCACCGATGCGGTGAAGGGTTCGTCATCGGGTTTCCTTCACTCTCGGCAAGATGTCCGGATCAGCGTAACGCGACGCCGGTACTGTCAGGCGCGATCAGCCGAGTTCAGCGATCCGCCGCTGCGCGAGTGCCTTGACTTCGCCCTTGGCTACTTTGCCGCCTGCCGCCATCGGCAATTCGGCGACCGTCATCACGTACTCGGGTATGTACTCGCGGGTCACTCCTCGGCTCTGCAGCCAGGCGGTCAGGTCCACCGAACTCAGATCGTCATCGGCGGACACGACGACCGCACAGACCTTCTCACCGAACAGCGGATCGTCGACTCCGACCACGGCGACCAGTTCCACCGAAGGATGCGCGCGCACGTACTCCTCGACCTCGACCGCGGAAATGTTCTTGCCGCCTCGAATGATGATGTCGGCTTTGCGCCCGACCACACGCACCCGCCCGGTCTCGTCGATCTCGACGATGTCGCCGAGAAGCATCCAACCGTCGTCGGTGTACAACTCGTCGTTTGCATCGACGTCGCCCCAATAACCCTGGCACATCAGCGGGCCGTTGACCGCAGGCTGACCGCGACGGACGGAGCCGGTCACTTCCTTTGCCGCATCGTCGAATACACGAACTTGCATGCGATCGATGACGTGGCCGCACGTCTTCAGTCGGGTATCGGAACCGTCCGAAACCGTCGTCACCGAGACGGCGCCGGTTTCGTTTGATCCGTAGAACTGCAGGACAGCCGCTCCGGTACGTTGTTCGAAGGCCAGTGCCTCCGAATACGGCACGGCTTCACCACCGGTGAACATGAAACGAAGTGACGAGAGATCGGCCGATTCCGCGGCCTCCGAACGCAACAGCATCTTGAATTGTGTACTCACACAATTCAAAGCAGTCACCCGTTCGCGCTCGATCAACTCGATCATCACCGAAACGTCGAAGCGTTCCATGACGACATTGCGAGCACCGAGTAGCGCCGGCAGGAAATGCGAAGTCCAGAGGCCGAATCCGAAAGGTGCCGGAACCGCGCCGAGGAACACCTCATCCGGACCGATCGCCGCCGCCTCGGCGGCAATCTCGGAGAAACCAACCCAACGATCCTCGGTTTGTGTGACCAGTTTGGGTAGGCCCGTTGTGCCGGACGTCGAGTTCAGCATCGAAACGGCTGACGTGACAAAACACGGACTGGTTGCGGGGAACTGCTTTAGCTCGACCGGCAACGAGGTGAGTTCGCCGTTTGCACTCACGCGTTCGAAACTCACGTCGGCGCGTTCGTCGGCGAAGACGACGTCCAGTCCGGGATGCTCTGCCCGCAGACTCGCCACGAGTTCGGCGGTATCGACGCCGCGCAGCGTGCGAGTGGTGACGAGTACGGAGGCTTCCGAGCGGGCGATCAGATGAGAGATCTCGCGAATGCCCGAGCGCGAACCGATTCCGACCGCGACGCGGCCGGTACGAAATGCTGCGCAGAGAGCCGCATGGAATACAGCGGTGTCGGGGAGCAACACGGCTACATGTCCGTATCCCTCACCAGCTAGATCCAGCGCCGACGCGATCGCATCGGCAGCCGCGTCGTACTGTTTCCACGACACCCTCGATTCCGGAGTGACAAAGGCGGTTTCGTCCGGGATGGTCTCAGACCAATGCCTGACCATTTCGCTGATGCTGACGCCGGCGAACCGGTCCGGATTCGTGGCGAATTCACCGACGGTGAAGTCGAGTGTCTTCGTTTCAAGCATGATCGTCGATCATCTCCCGTCGGCGCTGAGTACGCCCATCGATTGTTTGTACGCGTTGTCCAGTGTCGCTGCGGAATCGCATTCGCGGACGAGTTCGCCGCGCTGCATGACATATCCGCGGTCGACAACCGATTTCAGTGCAGTAAGTGCCGGTTCCGTCACGATGACGGTCACACCCTCGGCGGCCAGACCCCCGACCAGCGCTCGCAGCTCCGCGACGATTTTCGGTGCCAGTCCTGTCATCATCTCGTCGAGGAGCAACACCTTCGGGGTTTCCAGAAGGGCCCGCCCCAGAACCAACATCTGCTGCTCACCACCGCTGAGGACCCCGGCATAACTCTCGGAGCGTTCACGCAGGATCGGGAACCTCTCGAAAGCTGTTTCCACGGCTTCGGCTTTCAATCCCAGCAGGTCTGCGCCGACGCGTAGGTTCTCGCGAACGGACATTCGCATGAACAGTTGCCTGCCTTGGGGAACGTAGGCAAATCCGCTGCGGACACGATCCAGTGCCGATAATTTCTGGATCTCTCGACCATCGAATTTGATTGTCCCGGTGGCGGGAACCGAGCCGTAGATGGATCCCGCCAAGCTGGTCTTGCCTGCACCGTTCGGCCCGACGATCGCTGTCACTTCACCGGCGGGGGCGACAAGGGAGACTTCCCGGACGGCGACAGCGGATCCGTATCGAACTGTGACTCTGTCGAGTTCGAGCATGTCAGGCGCCTTCCTCGTATTCGGAACCGAAATAGACTTCTCGCATCGCGTCGCTGGCCAAGCACTCCTGCGGTGGTCCGTAGAACGCCACTGATCCGAAATTGAGCAGCACGATCTTGGTGGCGAGCGCCGCGATGAGATCGACGTTGTGATCGACCAGGACTACTCCTTTGCCCTGCGCGGCAATCGATCGCACGGCACCGGAGATGGCAGCGATGCCGTCGTGATCCGCGCCGGCAAACGGTTCGTCCAACAGGAGAACATCGGGTTCGGTCGCCATCGCCCGCGCCACCTCGACCAAACGCTGCGCCCCCAAACTGAGATCCCCGCAAGCACTCTCGACGTCGGTGACCGAGTATCGCGCAGCAATCTCCCGGGCCCGCTGTGCTGTCCGGTCCCAGTTCTCGAAAGGTCCTTTGATCGCCCACCACAGCGAGTGCAGAGGTGAGGTGATCTTGTGCCCGTACAGTCCCGGGATGATGTTGTCGACGGCGTCGAGTTCCGCCGCGAGCTGCGGATGTTGAAACGTGCGCGAGAGCCCTTGCCGTGCACGGCGCTCCGACGGCCCGGTCAAGGCAGCACCCGCGAGCGCGACGGTTCCGGAATCTGCTTGCTGTGTGCCGAAGATGCAGTCCACCAGTGTGGTCTTGCCTGCCCCGTTCGGGCCGACCAGTCCGATCACCTCTCCCGGTCCGACGCTGAACGAGACATCGTCGACAGCGCGGACGCCGCCGTAGAACTTGTGGAGCCCGCTCACTTCGAGTAGCCGAGTCATCGATTGCCACGCTCCTTGTACAGACGGTTCATTCGACCCAGAACGTTCTGACTCCAACCGATCACCCCACCAGGCGCGACGATGAGGATCACCAGGACGGCTCCGGCAAGCAGGAGTTCGCCGCTTCCCTGGTAGCCGGGCATGTTCAGCGTCACGATCACCACGATCAATGCACCGAGCGGAGCACCCCACGCCGAACCGCGACCGCCGATGATCGGCATGAAGATCGCAAGGAAAACAATACTGAGAGTGAAGGTTTCAGGAGTGACAGCTTGCACCGACACGGTGAAAAGCGATCCGCCGGTCGACGCGATCGCGGCACCGATCGCCAGCGCCACGACGGTCAGGTGCGCAGGATTGACGCCGGAAGACCGTGCGACATTACGATTGTCGCGGGCAGCTTGCAACATCAGCCCCCACACCGATTTCCGGAGTCGATCGACAGCGACCGCGATCAGACACACGAACAAGATCGCGAACACGACCAATGCGTAGCGCGGTGGCTCCCAGCCGAACATCGTCACAGTCTCGACACCCGAGATCCCGGCCGATCCGCCGGTGAAACTCGGTCCGTCGATCAACCAGTGCTCGAAAGCGATACCGAACAACAAGGTCACCGCGGCAAGGTAGAAGCCGGAGAGTTTCTGCGTTGCCAAGCTGAGGAGTACTGCAACCGCGGCAGCGGCGAGGGCGCCGAGAATCCATCCCCACCACATCGACAACCCGGTCCGAACCGAGATCAGCGCAACGGCATACGCGCCGATCGCCGCATAAGCGCTGTACGCCATCGACAGTGATCCCGCGAGCACGAATGGCACGTACATGCCGAGTGCGATCAGCGAATACGTCGCAGCGAGGAACACCAGATCCTGCCGGTACAGACTCGGCCCCATCCACAGCAGCACGGCAGCAACCACGACCACGGTGATCAGTGCTTCTCGTGACACGGCGAGCATCCTCGTCCGGGGACCGCCGGATGTAGCGGGCGGATTTGACGTCAGCGGACTGGTAGAAAGCGAGGCCATCAGACGCGAACCTTCCTCGAGAGCAAGCCTTCCGGACGGAAAGCGAAGAACACCAGGGCAATCAGCAGAATCGCGGTTTGAGCAGCACTCGCACCGAAGTAGTACGGGGCGAATACCTGGACGACGCCCAACACCATTCCGCCGATCAGCGGAGCCCAACTCCGGCCGGTACCACCGATGACGAGTGCGATGAATGCCGTCAGCGTCCATGACAGACCGCTCGTGAACTGAACACCGGCCTTGGGAGCGAACAGAAGTCCGGCGACGGCGGCAATCACACCCGCGAGGGTGAACGCGATGAGGCGTACCCGATCCACCGGCAAGCCCAGGACGCGGGCGGCATCCGGACTGTCGCCGACGGCGCGAAGCAGACGGCCCGAGGTGGACCGGTTCAGCCACAGTCCGATACCGACGAAGATCCCGGCAGTTCCGACGACGAGTACAACGGTCGAACTGTCGACGGTGGCACCGAGCACCGATATCGGATCGAAGTCGAAGATCTTCTGCCCGGGAAGTGGTGTGCGGCCGAAGACAGTGCCGGCGAGCTGCTGGATCCCGAACAGTACTGCGGTCACAGCCACCAACGCCGGTAGTTCCCCACGACCCGACCGCTTCTGAACCTGTTTGACCACAAGCTTTTCCGTCAGGATCGACAGCGCCACCGCTACCGCGATCCCTAGCGGCATGGCAATCCAGAGAGCGAGCCCGTAATTGATCGCGACCCAACTCGACGCCATGGCCGCAGCCATCGCATACGGACCCATCGCAAAATTGAAGAAATCGGCGCCGACCACCACGAGATACATTCCGAGGGCTATCAGTGAAAAGAATGCACCGATCTCGATGGCAGCGAGCCACAGTTGTGCGTCTGTCATGTCAAGGCTCCTCGGTTATCCACACGGGGGTTGGTAGGAATCCCACGGATGGGCCGGCTTGTTGTCCTCACCGAATTCGACAAGCACCAGTCCGCAGAGGCTGTCCGGAGCCAGGTGATCCTGCGAGGAGAACGACAGTGTCAATCCGTCCTGGCCGAAGCTCGCGGGAAGTGCCGAAACCTGTTGAAGAGCATCACGAACGGCCGTCCGATCTCGGTGGTCGCCGGCAATTTCGATTGCCTCGGCCAACATCATGACGGCGTCGTACGCCTGTGCGTCGTAGGCAGTCAGTTGATAATCAGGCCCCTTCACCGCCTGCACCTTGCGACGCAGTTCGGCGGTTCTCGGGTTGTTCTCACTGAGCGAGCCCATGTACACCATGCCGCTCAACGCCTTCGGGTCCGCCAAAGCCCAAGATGCGGGCTGGTTTCCGATGGAAGCGAGTGAGAAGCGTTGCGTCTGCGGGGTGATCTTCGACAAGGTGTTGTGCGCGAGGATTTCGAAGTGCCCGCCGATACTGGCGACCAGAATCGCGTCCGGTTCGGTTTCCGCGAGACGTGAGACCTGTGCGGTGATGTCCGCGGCATCGACCGGCGCCTTTTCGACGCCCGTCACTCTCGCGCACTTCTCGAGCGCCGGCCGCAGGGTCTTGATGATTCCGTCGATGGACGCACTCGCGTCACCGAGAATTCCCAGGGACTTGTACCCCATCTTCTCGAAAGCCCCGCAGTACACCTGCGCGTACTGCTTCAAGGAGTTCGGAATCATGAACGAGTAGTCGTTGTCGGGCGCCGAGGCAAAGGCGTCGCTGAGAACGACCGGAGCTATCGCGGGGATCTTCGACTGCTGGAGAATCGACTTGGCCTGCAGCACCGACCCGCTGCCGGTGGCGAGGATGACCGCACTTGATCCGTGATCGACCAACTTCCGAATGATCGACGGGGTCTTGGTGGGACTGCTCTCGTCATTCTCGACAACCAATTCCACCTGCTTGCCGTTGATTCCGCCGGCCTGGTTGATCAGGTCGACAGTCATACGCACGGTCTTGCCGGCGATCGTGCTGTACGACGCACCGGGCCCGGTGGAGTCCTCGTCCAAACCGATGACGATGGTGTCTTCGGGAATGACACCGGCAGATGCGCACGCGCTCGCCCCGAGGACCACTGCCGCGCAGACGGCAATCGCCTTTCCGAGTCTCACATCAATCTCCCGTCCAAACTCTGCTTGGTAAATCAAACAAGCGCTTGATTTACGAGTGTGGACAGAAGTATGCACTGGGTCACACCGATAGTCAAAATTCGAACTACACGCGCAGGAACTGCGGTGTTACGGCTTCTGCAGCTGCCGGATCGAGGAGCTGAGTTCGCGAATGACGGACTTCAATTCGTCGACGTCCGAACGGAGTTCGGCCATTTGGGAGTCCGAACGGAGTTCGGCCATTTGGGAGTCAGAGCGGAGTTCTGCAAATTCGGAGGCAGGAGATACGGTCTGCGCTTCCTTCTTCGTCGTGGGCTGCGCAATGCGTGCCACCGGCTCGCCGTCGACGGAACGTGCGGCGAAGCCGTCCAGGAAAACCGAAATCAGATTGCGCTGCAGATCATCCGCCAACTCGGAAAGCTGCGGGCGATACTGCGCGACGGTGGACCAGACGGATTCACGCAGGAGACGGTGAAACTGTTCGGGATCGATGTCTTCCCGAAACTCCGCGTCGGCAATTCCGCGAGCGATAGCCGATCGCCAGTAGCTGTGTGCCTTCTGAACCAGGATGGTGATGGGCGCGTCCGCCGGTTGCGACGAAAGTATGGCTTCTCCCTGATAGACCTCCGTGGCATACGGGTGATCCACCGCCGATGCAAAAGACACCGAGACCATCGTTGCCAGGCGATCTCGGGCCGAACCTCCCGACTCGATCGAGTCTTCGTACCTGACGTTGAGGTCTTCGAGAAACCGGACGACGATCTCGTTGGCTATCGCATCCTTGGAGTCGAAGTAGTGATAGAGGCTGCCGGAGAGAATCCCGACTTCGTCGGCGATGTCGCGTACCGTCGTCGCGGCGATTCCCCGCTCACTGAACAGCTTGGCCGCATGAGCGAGTATTTCGTCCCGTCGGGTCGAGCGCACGAGAAGATCCTTCCGACGTTCCGATCGTCAAGCGAGTGCTTGATCAATTTCTCGTCGATGCTAACACCGCACCCTCGCTGACCTGCGGTGTGAGGTCCTGGACATCCAATCGAAACACCGGACACACACTTGTCACCGACAGTCATTCCACCGCAACAACTTCCACCTACTCTGTGCACTCGACGAATACAGCGTTGTATACGCACTCCGGATACAGATCTGTCAGAGCCATTGTCTGCCAGAGCCATCGACACGAAAGGCCCGTACATGCGAACCTTCTCGAAGCGCACCCTTGCCGCGCCGGCCGCACTCGCCGCGCTGGGCTTGGTTCTCACCGGCTGCGGAAGCAAGGCGACAGACACCGCATCGGGAGATTCGACGGCTACGTCGTGCGTCGACACCTCGGGGGACACGATCAAGGTCGGTTCTCTGAATTCACTCTCGGGCACCATGGCCATCAGTGAAGTGACGGTCCGCGACTCCATCTCGTTGGCGGTGCAGGAGATCAACGATTCCGGCGGTGTGCTGGGCAAGAAGATCCAGATCGTGGCAGAGGACGGCGCGTCGGAGCCGACAGTGTTCGCCGAGAAGGCCGAGAAACTGATCAGCAGCGATTGCGTCGCAGCAGTTTTCGGTGGCTGGACTTCCTCGAGCCGCAAGGCCATGCTGCCGGTGTTCGAGGACAACAATTCCTTGCTCTACTACCCGGTCCAGTACGAGGGGCTGGAAGATTCGAAGAACATCTTCTACACGGGTGCAACGACCAACCAGCAGATCATCCCCGCTCTGGATTACCTGAAGGAGAAGGGCGTCAAGTCGCTGTATCTGGTCGGCAGCGACTACGTGTTCCCGCAGACCGCCAACCGCATCATCAAGGCGTACGCGGCAGCGAACGGCATCGAGATCAAGGGCGAGGATTACACGCCATTGGGCTCGACCGACTTCTCCACCATCGTGAACAAGGTCCGCACAGCCGACGCCGATGCCGTGTTCAACACACTCAACGGTGATTCCAACGTCGCGTTCTTCCGTGAATACTCGAATGTCGGCCTGAAGCCCGCCGACATGCCCGTCGTCTCCGTCTCCATTGCGGAGGAAGAGGTCGGCGGTATCGGAGTCCAGAACGTCGAAGGCCAGCTGACGGCGTGGAACTACTACCAGACCATCGACTCCCCCGAGAACAAGAAGTTCGTCGAGGCGTACAAGGCGAAGTTCGGCCAGGACAAGCCCACGTCCGATCCGATGGAAGCGGCATACACCTCCGTCTACCTCTGGAAGAACACAGTCGAGAAGGCCAACTCGTTTGCGGTCAAGGATATTCAGGACAACGCCGACGGTGTGACCTTCCAGGCACCCGAAGGACTCGTCACCATCGACGGCGACAACCACCACATCACCAAGACTGCCCGAATCGGCGAAATCCGTTCCGACGGACTGATCTACACGGTCTGGGATTCGGGACAGCCGATCGAGCCGGATCCGTACCTGAAGAACTACCCCTGGGCCGAGGGACTCGGCAGCTGATCGACGAAAGGCGGAATTGACGGAATCGACGAGTAGAGAGGTGGAGCGTCTGTCATGGATGTTGTGATCGGACAGTTGTTCACGGGTTTGAGTATCGGATCGATTCTCCTGTTGGCAGCGTTGGGATTGTCTCTCACGTTCGGGCAGATGGGTGTCATCAACATGGCACACGGCGAGTTCATCATGGCCGGCTCGTACACCGCATACGTAGTGCAGCAGGTGATCTCGAATGCAACGGGATCTTTGATCATTTCTCTGCTCGTCGGTTTTGTCGTCGGCGGACTGATGGGTGTCGTGCTCGAAGTGGTCCTGGTATCGCGGATGTACCACCGACCCCTCGACACCCTGTTGGTGACATTCGGCGTCGGATTGATCCTTCAGCAGTTGGCGCGCGACATCTTCGGCGCGCCGGCAGTCAATGTTTCGGCGCCGAGCTGGCTTTCGGGCGGGGTCGATATTTTCGGCGCCGTGGTACCGAAAACCCGCATCTTCATTCTGGTGTTGGCGATCGCAGCGGTGATCGCGCTTTCGGTCGCACTGAAGCAGTCGTCGATGGGTCGACGCATCCGGGCCGTCGTGCAGAATCGCGATCTGGCCGAGACGAGCGGAATCTCCTCTCGTCGTACGGACATCACGACCTTCTTCCTCGGTTCCGGACTCGCCGGCGTCGCGGGTGTCGCGTTGACACTCATCGGTTCCACCAGCCCGACCATCGGCCAGTCGTATCTGATCGACGCCTTCCTGGTTGTTGTCGTCGGCGGTCTCGGTCAGATGAAGGGAGCCGTGATCGCAGCCTTCGCCCTCGGCATCTTGAACTCGTTCATCGAGTACTCGACGACAGCGTCGATCGCGAAGGTGATCGTGTTCGTCATCATCGTCGTCTTCCTTCAAGTTCGGCCGCAGGGCCTGTTCGCAGTCAAGACGAGGAGCCTCGTATGAGCATCCTGAACAATTCCCGAATTCGGGTGTGGGGCGGTTTTGCACTTGCCGCGATCGTGCTGTTCGCCATCGCTCCGGCTGTGCTCTCGGACTTCAGGCTGTCACTGTTGGCCAAATTCCTGTGCTTCGCCATAGTCGCTGTCGGCATCGGCTTGGCTTGGGGCAGAGGCGGAATGCTCACGCTCGGCCAGGGCGTCTTCTTCGGAATCGGCGCATACGTGATGGCGATGCACCTCAAGATCGCCGATGCCGAACTCAAGGGCGACGCGGTCCCGGACTTCATGTCCATCGCCGGCAAAACAGAACTTCCGGGATACTGGCAACCGTTCGCCTCGCCATTCGTGGCGATCTTCGCCATCCTTTTCCTGCCGGCCGCTGTTGCCTTTCTCCTCGGACTCGGTGTGTTCAAGCGGAGAGTCAAGGGCGCATACTTCGCGATCCTCTCGCAAGCACTCGCCGCGGCTTTCGCGATCCTCTTGATCGGCCAGCAGTCGATCGGTGGCAGCAACGGCCTCAACCGCTTTCGCACGTTCTTCGGTTTCAACCTCAACGATCCGGCGAACAAGCAGATGTTGTTCTTCATCGCCGCCGGAGTTCTTCTCGCATCGGTCGCTCTGATTCGCCAGCTGATGAACTCCCGATACGGCGAACTCCTCGTCGCCGTCCGCGATCAAGAGGAGCGCGTACGTTTCCTCGGATACGATCCGGCGAACATCAAACTGGTCGCCTACGTGACCGCGGCGTTCCTCGCCGGTATCGCCGGTGCGCTGTTCGTTCCGATCGTGGGCATCATCTCCCCCGCCGACGTCGGGATCGTTCCGTCAATCGCCTTCCTCATCGGGGTCGCGATCGGTGGCCGCGCAACGCTTCTGGGTCCGGTACTCGGTGCGATCGGCGTCGCTTGGGCGCAGTCGACATTCTCGGAGAAACTCCCTTCGGGATGGATCTACGCACAAGGGTTGATGTTCATCGTCGTGGTCGGGTTCTTCCCGGCAGGTGTGGCCGGATTGTTCGCCCTGATGCGCCACCGCAAGAAGCGTGAGACCCCGGCCGACCCGCCGGTCAAGGTCTCCCAACCCGAACCAGTGGAGGTGTCGTCATGACCAACACAACCGCCACCAGCGAACCCACACCGGCACTGGGCGGCAACGCCGGAATGTCGTCCGAGTACCTCGAAGTACGGAACCTTTCGGTCAGCTTCGACGGTTTCAAGGCCGTCGACGGCGTCGACTTGACCCTCATGCAGGGCGACCTCAGGTTTCTCATCGGCCCGAACGGGGCTGGAAAGACAACGCTGGTCGACGCCATCACCGGACTCGTTCCCGCGACGGGTTCGATCACGAAGTCCGGCGAGCAACTGCTCGGCAAGAAGGTTCACAAGATCGCCCGCCTCGGCGTCGGGCGAACCTTCCAGACGGCAAGCGTCTTCGAAGAACTCTCGGTGCTGCAGAATCTCGACATCGCGGCGGGAGCCGGTCGATCGGCGTGGAACCTGCTCCGAAGGCGCAAAGGTGTGCTCCCCGAGA
Organism: Rhodococcus sp. 5A-K4; assembly: GCF_046097995.1. Taxonomy (NCBI): domain Bacteria; kingdom Bacillati; phylum Actinomycetota; class Actinomycetes; order Mycobacteriales; family Nocardiaceae; genus Rhodococcus; species Rhodococcus sp. 5A-K4. The sequence goes on along the minus strand of NZ_JBJURM010000001.1, from coordinate 217,525 downwards.
TCGAGGAGGCTCTGGAGACAACCGGCTTGGAGCACCTCAGAGACACTCCCGCGGGCATTCTGGCGCACGGGCAGAAACAGTGGCTCGAAATCGGAATGTTGTTGGTGCAGAACTGTTCCGTGCTACTACTCGACGAGCCCGTCGCTGGGATGAGCCTGGAGGAGCGCGAGGAAACCGGAAACCTTCTACGGCGCATCGGCGGTGCACGAACCGTCGTCGTGGTCGAGCACGACATGGACTTCATGCGATCGTTCGCCACGTCCGTCACAGTGCTCGCCGCTGGGAAAGTACTCGCCGAAGGAACTGTGGCGGAGGTTCAAGCCGACCCCAAGGTGCAAGAGGTCTATCTCGGCACAGCCGCTGCCGGAACCGATCTCGGCGCCGAAACCGAACCGACCCCGGAGGACTGAATCATGCTCGAGCTCGTCGACATCCGCGCCGGCTACGGACGCACCGAAGTAATCCACGGCGTATCCTTACTGGTTCCCAGTGACGGGGTTGCGGCAGTCATGGGTCACAACGGTGCGGGTAAAACCACCTTGCTGCGCGCCGCCGTCGGTCTGATCAAACCTACGCGGGGAAAGGTACTTCTGAACGGTGAGGACATCACCGGACTACGGCCGAGCGCCCGCGTCGCTCGCGGACTTGCCTACGTACCGCAGGGTCAGCAGTCGTTCGGACAACTGACAACTGCCGAGAATCTTCGGGTGGTCGCCGACGGGCGCAAACGCGGAAAGGCACTCATCGCAGAGGCATTGGATCTGTTTCCCGCGCTCACCACACTCCTCGACCGTCGCGCGGGACTTCTCTCCGGTGGGCAGCGACAACAACTTGCCATCGCCCGCGCCTTGATCACCGAGCCCAAGATCCTCATCCTCGACGAACCAACCGAGGGCATTCAGCCCAACGTGGTCGCCGAAATCGAAAGAACCGTCATGGAACTCACCGAGCGCGGCGATCTCGGTGTCCTCCTTGTCGAGCAGCACATCGGTTTCGCGCTCCAATCTGCTCAGCATTACAGCATTCTCGCGGCCGGACACGTGACCTCGACCGGTGAGGGCGGCACCACGTCCACCGAGGCGGTTCGTCGAGCGATGGCAATCTGACATGAGTGTGCGGCCGCCGCTGCGCGAACAGGTTTACCGGTCGATCCGAAACGATCTGATGTCCGGTCAGATCGCGCCCTCGGAACGACTGGGCGAGGAACGCCTGGCCCATCTCTACGGTGTCTCGCGAACACCGGTGCGCGAAGCGCTCGCAAAGTTGGAATCCGACGGGCTGGTCGAGCGCGACGAACATGGACTCTTTCCGTACCGACCGCACCTCGACGAGTTGGGTGGCCTCTACGAGCTGCGCATACTCCTCGAGGTGCACGGGCTTCGTCGGGTACTCGACGGTGAGGCCCCCGCTCATGATCGAGACGCGCTCGGTTCCGAACTCGACAAGTGGTACGCATTTCTCAAACAGATGCCGGTACCGGACGCCGGTTTCGTGACGCTCGACGAGGAGTTCCACATCGCGCTCCTCGCCTCGTCCGGAAACCACGCTTTGGTCGACGCCTTGCAGGCCGTCAACTCGAAGCTGCGCCCCGTGAGGATGTTCGACTACCTGACTCCCGACCGTATGAAGGCCACCGTGGAGGAACATATCTCCGTCGTCGAACTGGTTCTGGACGGCAAGATTCCGCAAGCACACGAGGCACTGGTATCGCACATCGACATCTCTCGTGCGGTTGTCCTCGACCGTGCTCGTCAGGCCCTCTCGTTGGCCGCCATGGCCAATGCCGTGCGCAACTGATCAGCGTCGTGTCGCTGACTTCAGGGTGACGACTTCGGTGACGCGGTCTCTCGTCAGGGGGATCCTGAGGTACTCCCCCGGTGCGGTTGGCTTCGGGCCGAGTTCAGAACCGGGGACCGTACCCGTTGTGCCGTCCGAGCATTCGACTGCAACTTCGCTCGTGTAGTCCGCATCAGGCGCAACGTCGCAGGTGAGTCCGTCATCCGTGGTGAAGGCGGAGATACTCGAACCGACGGGCCCCTGGATTACTGTCCCGATTGGGTCCGCCGGAGCCGGTGTACTCGTGGTTGGTGTAGCCGTCGTTGTCGGCGTTGCTGTCGATGTCGGCGTTGCTGTCGATGTCGGGATTGCTGTCGGTGTCGGCACAGACGCGGTGGTCGTCATCCCTGCCGTGTTCTCAGCTGCCGTGGTCTCAGCTGCTGTGGTCTCAGCTGCTGTGGTCGAAGAAGTCGTCGATGATGGGGGTTCGCTCACCGAAGTAGGCGTCGGGCTGACCGCACGCGCAGCAAATCCGGTTGGGAGGCTCAGCGGCGTGACCGGGTATGTCGCGCTGCCAATTCCGCATTGGGCCGTTACAAGATTGAACGTCACGTTTGTGGTGCCCAGTATCTGCGCCCCCAGAATCGCAAAAGCTGCCATCGAAAGACTTACGCTCAGCGTCGATTGCGCCGTTGTTGCCGTGGACGTTCGCGTGCTCACGAGCTTGATGTTCGTGTATTGAATCGTCGCCAAGCCAGCGGCGTTCACAGTGGCGTCCGCCCCTGTCACCGTCACCGATGCGTTCTCGGCAGGCTGTGGAATCGTGAGGACGCGAGATCCCACCGTCACCTGATTCGTGGGGCTACTCGCCGATACCGATGCCCTGTTCGAGGTATCGCACGCAGCCCCTGCCGTAATCGGCGATGCCACAGTGACTATCGGCGCACTGACCAGATCAATCCCCAGTAGGGACAGCAAGTTCACTGTCACGGTCATCGAGGTGAGTGTCGACGTCGCATCGGTATCCGAAACAATTGCCGACTGGCAGCGGCCGCTCGCAGGCTGCCCGACCGAGTAGGCAGCGCACGACGAGATCGATCCGGTCCGGGACAACGAGTTGACGCCCAGCAGCTTTGCAACCACAAGATTGGTTGTGTCCAGGTCCTTTCCAATCGTGTTCTGTTGTGAGACACCTTCGAACATCGAACTGCCGAAAAGATCTATCACGATTCCGCCACTGGATAACCCGAGCCCGCCGGCGCCTCTGCCGTACCCACTCGTCGTCCATGAACCGGTGGAAATCGGACCGGTCACGTATTCGGAGTCTGTCCACGCCGCTTCGGTCTCTCCGAACAGTGGGTGAGACGAGAAACCGGAGCCCAGAACAACCGCAACTGCCAATACGATGACTGAGAACAGGTGGCGACGCTTCATTGCCTCCCGCCGTCCGGCGGTAGAAGAACCTGAATGGGTTCGGTTTTCGGGTCGGCCAATTCGGCATCATCGTCGTCATCGGTATTGCGCGGCCAGAATACCGCAACCACCAAAGCGGCCATGGTCAGCGTGATCGCCCCCAGAACAAGAGGATTCGAGAAGTAGACGATCACCCGCGCCAATCCCGGAACGTGCCAGAGCACCTTTCGGACCGTGGTGACCTCGTATACCGCGGGATCAGCCGAAGCGTTGGCATCACCCTTGAGATCGAGAATCGTGATGCCGTTGTCCTGGGTACGAGCAGAGACGACCCGGTGGGTCACCGGCAGTTCGGACACTCCCCGATCGACGGTGACGACGTCGCCAACCTCGACGGAATCCGCCGGTACTTCACGCACTACGGCGAGCGAACCCGTCGGAATGGTCGGCGACATCGAACCCGTCTTGAACATGATCAGTGTGATGTCGAAGGCGAAGGCACAGATCACCAAAGCGATACAAACAACCCCACCGGCAGCGAGAACCTGAAGGATGCAGTCCCCGATGATCGTCAGGGCCGAACGCTTCTTCGTCCGGGCATGTGTTGCCCGGGCACGTATTGGCATTGCAGCTCCTTCAGGGTGTTGCACTGAACTGCCAAGTGGGAGTTGCCGTTTTACCGATCAACGCCGAGTTACTCCAATTAGCCGAGGTTCCGGGCAGCGAAATCTCGAAGCACAGCGCCACCGCTCCCCCTGGCGACGCTCCACCGGTGGGTAGCGCGATGGCCCCGACTGCGGAACCAGTTGAGAGCGACGGAAACACCGTCGCACTTCCCACCACGAATTGTGGTGTTCCCGTGGAGAAGGCTGACGCATCACAGGTCGTCGACTTGACCACCCGATACCGAAGCGCCGACGCCAGAGTGGAGTCGCCGGCAACCGTGGCCGCCTGCAGAGTGACGGATGCTGCCGGCGAGACCGGCACTGTTCGAAGAGATATCGGGCCGTACGAGAACGCACCGGGGCGAATCAGGAGCGCCGAGGGCATGTACGTGAAAACGCCAGGGGCACTAGATGAATGCGACGACCATCCACCACCGACGTTCGACTCGATTCCGAAGGTTCCGGTGCGAAACGATGCATCGCCCATCGTGCTGTCCACCCAACTGGCAGCCACTGTGGTTGCACCGATACCCAGGACGAGTCCCGAGGCCGCCAGTGCGTACACCTGACGCATTCGCCGTGTGACCACGCAGGCGTCAGGGGGTGGACTGGCCGGTGAACTGCCAGAGCAAGCGCCCGGTGTCCTTGCCCGACACGATCGAGGGGTCGACTCCGGCGGGCAGCGTGACCGCGAAGCACAGTTCGACCGGCACACCCGTGCCTAGCAAGGCGACATCCGAACCCGAACCTGCCGTCAAGGCCACCGGACTAGCTGTCGTGCCCACCCATGCTGTGCCTGCTCCAATTCCCGCCGCCGTGCAGGCCGTGGAGGAGACACCTCGATACACCGAGTACCGCAGGGCGGGTTTGAGATCGGCATCACCGCCCGTCGCACCGAGTAGTTGTACCGTCGCGCCGAAAGTGCTGGCCGTGGGACCGATCCGTAGCGCTACCGGCGCATATACCGTCGTTCCGGGTGCGAGTGTGTTGAATCCCGTGCTGAATTGGAAGTGGCCGGCGGAAGCGTCGACTTGATACTCACCCCAGGTCGTCAGTCCGTCGAAACTGCCCTGGAGATTCCAACTTCCCGTCTTGAACTGCGCGTCGCCGAAAACATTGTCTGTCCACGCTGCCAAGGTGACAGCGGCGCCGATACCGAGGACAAGTCCTCCGGCTAGTAATGCACGTACTTTGCGCTTGTTTACAGCCTTCCGATCAGTGGCCATGCTGGTCTCGATTCACTTGGAATGCGAAAGAACCTCCGATTCGGGAAATCTAGCCCCCACTTTCACCCGAAATATCCGAAATGACCGAAATTGAGACAAAGACTTGACGCCTTCTCCTCCTCGCCGCCATCTGTGGGCGTTGACCAGGGGGAAATAGGAAAGCCGGCCAGATGGTTGCACCTTCCAACGACGCTTGCGTTCTATTCGCTGAGAAAGGCTCCACCTCCATGGCCGTACCACTTTCCATCCTCGACCTCGCCCACATCGGGGACGACGAAACCGCCAAAGACAGCTTCGACGCCAGCGTGACCTTGGCGCAGCGTGCCGAGGAGTGGGGCTACAAGCGAATCTGGTACGCCGAGCACCACAACATGGGTTCCATCGCGTCTTCGGCAACCAGCGTTCTGATCAGCCACGTCGCCGCGAACACCAGCAAAATCCGCCTCGGCGCCGGTGGAATCATGCTGCCCAACCACGCACCGCTGACGATCGCCGAGCAGTTCGGCACCCTCGAGACTTTGCACCCCGGTCGAATCGATCTCGGTCTCGGCCGCGCGCCCGGTAGTGATCAGAAGACGATGCAGGCTTTGCGACGCGACCCGAGTTCTTCGGACAGCTTCCCGCAGGACGTACTCGAGCTTCAGGGCTACCTCGGCGACACCTCGCGCGTCCCCGGAATCAATGCCGTTCCCGGTAAGGGCACTCACGTTCCGCTCTACATTCTCGGATCGTCACTGTTCGGCGCCAAGCTCGCCGCGATGCTCGGCCTGCCGTATGCATTTGCCTCGCACTTCGCCCCCAACGCCCTGCGCGACGCCGTCGCAATCTACCGACGCGAGTTCAAGCCGTCGGAGCAGTTGGCGGAGCCGTACGTCATCGCCGGCGTCAACGTCATCGCCGCCGACACCCATGAGCAGGCTCAGCAGGACTTCCTCGCGGCCAAGCGTTCGCGCGTCAGTCTTCTTCTCGGGCGTGGACGCAAATTCACGGACGACGAAGCGGACATGCTGCTCGACTCCCCCGCCGGTCAGCAGGTTCTGCAAATGACCAAGTACAGCGCCATCGGCACGCCCGCCGAGGTGCGTGCGTACCTCGACGAATTCACCGAGCATGCGCAGGCCGACGAGCTGATCACGGTGTCGACCGGCACCAACCGCGAGGCATGGTTGCGCACGTTTGAACTCCTCGCCGACGTGAGCGATCTGGTGCCCGCCTAAGCTGCCGGTATGGGCGATCCATCCCGTCGCGGGTTCATCTCGGTACTGGCCGTACTACTTTCGACGGGTTGGGCCGCCAACCACTTTGCTTCGCTCATCCCGGTTCTCCGGGTGGACGAGGGCCTTTCTCATACCGTGCTCGACGGTGTTTTCGGTATCTATGCGCTCGGACTCCTACCCGGCCTGTTGACCGGTGGAGCACTGTCGGACCGCGTCGGCCGAGCTGTACTCGTCCTTCCCGGAGCACTCATAGCCTCGCTCGGAACCTTGATTCTTCTTCTCTGGCACGACGCGCCCGGGCTCATGGTCGGGCGCCTCGTAGTCGGTATCGGTGCCGGTCTGGCAATCGGCGCCGGTACCGCGTGGGCGGCCGACCTTCGCGGCAAGTCCGGAACCGTGATGGCGGGCGTCGTACTCACCTCGGGTTTTGCACTGGGACCACTGTTTTCGGGTCTGTTGGCACAATTTGCCGCCTTCCCACTCGCTACGCCCTTTGTCGTCTCGGCCGTCTTGTCGGTGGGTTCGGTTGCCGCGGCAGCTGTGTGGAGTCGTACTCCTGCTCCCACCAAAGCTGCGATGTTCACACAGATTCCCGACCGCGCAGAGCGGTCGGGAACCGGTGTGAAGGTCGCACTGCTCTGGGCACTTCCGTTGGCGCCATGGGTGTTCGCCAGCGCAACAGTGTCTTTCGTGACCATGACGGCCAGGCTCGGGGACCGCTACTCAGGTCCTCTCCTTCCGGGTTTCGCGGCGGCGCTGACTCTGGGTGCTGGAATCCTGGTTCAAACCGCTGCGCGCCATCGCAATTGGGGTCCTCAGGCCGGCACGGTCGGCGCCGCACTGGCGGCACTCGGATACTGCCTGGTCGCAGTCGGCGGCGCGCACCCCGCGCTCGGGTTGTTCATCGTCTGCGCGCTCGTCCTCGGTACGGCCTACGGACTGTGTCTGCGTGAGGGACTGCTCGACCTCGAGTCGCTGGCTCCCCCGGCCTCGCGGGGCGCTTTGACCGGGATCTTCTACGTCGGCACCTATCTCGGATTCGGACTGCCGGTGCTACTGGTTGTCATCGAACCCACGATGGGTCCGTCACTGCCGTTGGTGATCCTCGCCGCTGTTGCCGCCGTCGTTGCCGTGGTCCGATTCCGTCGATTGCGGTCGACCCAGGCTTCCACGTCACATCCGCGTCTCGAAGCCGCATCGGTCTGAACACCCGTTCGGACGGAGTTGGCGGTACTTGCAGTCGCAGCTACCCGGCGGTGTTAGCGTCGGAGGACCAGAAGGTAACTGCGTAGGGACACAGCACATGGGTAAGAGCGAGGCGGGCAAGGCCGAATCGGGCAAGAGCAGTGCCGACGATCTGACGGGTCGGCGCATCCTGATCACCGGTGCTGCCCGTAATATCGGTTCTTTGCTGGCCAGACGCCTGTACGACCGTGGTGCGTCCGTGGGACTGCTCGGCCTCGAGCCGGAACTTCTCGAGCAAGTCGCCACTTCCTGCGGCCGCGCGCCGTGGCAGTTGTGCGATGTCGCCGACCCCGAGCAGGTATCTCGCGGCGTCGACTACATCGCCGAGAAGCTGGGAGGCATCGACGTCGTCGTGGCCAATGCCGGCGTCGAGGCGAACTCGTCGATCCTCGGCGGAGACGTCGAAGACATGCGTCGCGCAGTCGAAGTCAACCTCATGGGCACGTACTACACCCTGCGCGCAGCCGGTCCCCACATCAGTCACGAAGATGGTTACGCCCTGGTGGTCGCCTCGGCCCACGGCGCGGCGAAGCACCCGTTCCGCGGACCGTTCGGTGCTTCGCGCGCCGGTGTCGAAGCGTTGGGCGACGCGTTGCGCCTGGAAATGAAACACCTTGGTACCAAGGTGGGCGTCGCGTATATCGGAGACATCGACACCGATACCACCGCACTCTCTTTCGACGGCGCTCGCGGAACCCTCGCCAGCGCCGGCACCACGACCGTCGCTGACGCCGTCGACGCGTTCGAGCGCGGTATCGTCGGCCGGAAGTCACGCGTACACGCGCCCCGCCGCAGCGCTGCGGTTCGCCACATCGCGCAACGAGCTATCGACCTCCGTCCCTCTCACATCCGTGGAGTCGCATGAACCCCCGCATCCCGCCCGGCCGATTCAAGGACCTCGGTCCGATCAACTGGGGAATCTGGCGTGTCCTGTCGAAGGCTGCCGGGGCACCCGATGCGCATCTGTTCAGCACCTTGGGGCGCACGGGTGGACTCTTCCGCGGTTGGCTGCACTACTCCGGCTCACTCATGCCCGGCGGCAAGATCTCTCGCCACGACACCGAACTGATCATCCTGCGGGTCGCGCACCTGCGGGACTGCGGTTACGAGATGGATCACCACATCAGGCTCGGCCGCAAAGCCGGAATCGACGCAGAAGAACTGGCCCGAATCATCGAGGGCCCTGGCGCTTCCGAGTTGAGTCCGCGTCACCGTGCGATCTTGACTGCGGTCGACGAGTTGGTCACCACCAAGGACATCACCGACAACACGTGGGGAACGCTCTCGCAGCATCTCGACGATCGTCGGTTGATCGAATTCACCTTGCTGGTCACTCAGTACGACGGCCTGGCCACCACGATCGGAACCTTGCGGGTTCAGCGCGACTTCTCCTGAAGTTCCGCGGCGGCCGTAACTCAGCTCTTACCCGAAGACATCTGGACGAAACACCTGATCAATAGCGTATACAGGTATGTCGACAGGGATGAATACGGCGCCGGAGCCACTGCGTGAGGTGGTCTACCGGGAACTACGCACCGAACTGGTCAACGGGACTATCGGGTTCGATCAACGCCTGACGGAACCGAAACTCTCCACGCGTTTCGGCATTTCTCGCACACCAGTACGGGAAGCGTTGACGATGCTGTGCGCCGATGGACTCCTGCGCCGGGAAGAATACGGGTTCTCCGCCGTGCGCCCGAGCATCCCGCGGATCCGAGATCTGTACGAACTCCGAATCACTCTGGAACTACAAGGAATTACCCGGGCGATCGCAGATCCGACGATCCGGCACGACCGAACAATCCTCGACGACGAGTTGGTGCGGTGGCGTGCCCTGGCTCTCGATCCGCCCGCTCAGGAACCGGGGTTCGTCGAACTGGACGAGGAATTCCACGTCGCCGTACTGAGGGCGTCGGGAAACAATGAACTGGTCGCGTCGCTGCTGTCGGTGAATTCCCGTATCCGGCACGTTCGGATGTACGACTTCATGGTCAATGGCCGCATCGACACCTCGATCGCGGAGCACATTCGAATCCTCGAAGAACTACGTGCCGGCAATCTGCCCGAGGCCCGCACGCTTTTGCACCAGCACATCGGCGAGTCTCTCGACGTCGTCCTCGACCGGGTGACCCGCGCGATCACCGCGCTCTCACTCGCCAACATCACGGACTGATCGGAGCAGTACACACCATGACCATCGCAGCAGAAGTTTTCACCCCGACAGCCCGGGTCGAGCAGGCATTCCAGCGGATCGAGGAAGTAGATCGCCCCGAAATCTGGATCACGTTGCGCCGCAAGGAAGATGTGCTTGCCGATGCCGCCTCGGCCGAAGCCAGACTCGCCGCAGGCGAGCACCTTCCCCTGGCTGGGCGCCTGGTCGCCGTCAAGGACAACGTCGACGTCGCCGGTCTGCCGACCACAGCGGCGTGCCCCGAATTCGCTTATGCGCCGGACGAAACTGCCAGTGCCGTTGCGCGGTTGATCGAGCACGGAGCTGTTGTTCTGGGGAAGACCAATCTGGACCAGTTCGCCACCGGACTGGTCGGAACGCGTAGTCCGTACGGAGCCGTTCGCTGCGCCTGGGACGAGAAGTTGATCTCGGGCGGTAGTAGCTCCGGATCCGCCGTCGCCGTGGCACTGGGGATTGCTGATATCGGAATCGGCACCGACACTGCCGGTTCCGGCCGGGTACCGGCGGCATTTCACGGGATCTACGGACTCAAGCTCTCGCTCGGCGTCATTCCCGTCCACGGAGTAGTGCCCGCCTGCATCGACTACGACGCTCTGACGGTGTTCGCCGGCGACCTCGAATCGGCAACCGCGGCAGCGGCAATCATGGTCGGCCACGAACCTCGAGATCCCCGCAGCCGCGTCTGGCCTTCCGACGTTCGTCTCGCGGCGGCGCCGAATCCCCGCGTCGCGGTCCCCCGAATCGAGGATCTCGCTCAACTTAGCCCGTCGTATCTGGCAGCATTTCAGGACACTGTGACAGCTCTGGTAGCCGGCGGCGCCGAGACCGAGACCGTCGACATCTCCGGGCTGCTCGACGCGGCCCGATTGCTCTACGACGGCGCCGTGGTGGCGCAGCGGTACGCCGCTGCCGGCGAGTTCCTCGAAACTCGTCCTGCCGGAGCAGATCCCGCGGTGTCCGACATCGTGCTCGGCGCGAAGCACCCCACCGGATACCAGCTAGTCGACGATCTCGACGCTCTCACCCACGCCAAGGCTGCCGCCCGGGAACTCCTCGCAGGGTTCGACGCCCTACTGCTTCCCACCACCACCGAACATCCGACCATCGCTGCCGTGACCGAGGATCCATTCGGAATCAACCGCCGGATGGGAACTTTCACCAACTTCTGCAACCTGCTCGACATGGCGGCCGTCGCGGCGCCCGGACACCGCACTGCCGAAGATCACCCGTTCGGCGTCATGTTCGTCGTACCCGCTTTCGACGACCAGATCGCCATCGACCTCGCCGCACGACTCGGTGATGTGCCTTCACCCACCCTCGTCAATACCGGAATCGACCTCGCAGTATTCGGCGCTCACCTGCGCGGGCAACCCCTCAACACACAGTTGGTCGACCTCGGCGCGCGGTACGTCGAAACCGTCACGACCTCGGATGCCTACCGGCTCTTCGCTCTCGACACGACGCCACCGAAGCCCGGCCTGGTACGCCGTGGCCCTGGACTCGGCGCACCGGTCGTCGGCGAGATCTTCCGGATCTCACCGGCTGGCCTGGGAACGTTTCTCGCCGCCTTGCCCGCGCCGATGGCGCTCACCAGCGTCGAGTTATCGGACGGCAGAACGACAGTCGGTTTCAGCTGCACTCATGACGCCGTAAACGGCGCAGCTGACATCACCGGCTACGGCGGTTGGGCCGCGTACCTCTCTCGCTGACAGTCACGGCTTGCAGATTCGAGTGACGGCCTCGCGCACCACTTCACGGCGGCGCGCGATCTCGTCGGCGTCGACGTTCTGGTTGTCGGCCACACCGGGGGCCACGACCCAACCGAACACGAGGCCGAACAGCATCGTGATCAGGTCCTGGGGATCCCAGTGCTTCGAGATGAGGCCGTCTTCTTGAGCCTTGCGGATCGTGGCCATTCGCGGAACCCAGCTGGAATGTTCCTCGGCCAGCTTCTTCATCCGTGGTGCCTCACCCTGCAATTGACCCCAGATCATCATCCGTTGAATCTGTGGTTTGGCGAGCATTGCGTCGAACAGTTCGACGGCATGCGCGGGCATGTCTTCACCGGTGAACTCGACAGACTCCATCGCCTGCTCGAAGTCGACGTCGAGCACCGCGTGGAACAACGCGACCTTGTCACCGAAATAGGCGTAGAGGCGCTCCTTACTGGCGTTTCCGTTCTTCGCAATCCGATCGATGCGCGCACCGGCAAGCCCGTAGGTACCGAATTCTTCTTGCGCAGCGTCGAGGATTCGCTGTTTCGTCGCGGTCACGTCAGTGGGAGCCATAGTGATGATGGTAACCGAACGAACTATTTCGTTTGACTCACCTGAGAAGGCTGGAATACCTTTTTCCAATGACCACCACGTCCCACGTCGACGGCGGCACTCTGCCACCGATCCCGGCTGTCTCCGAGAATCCGAATCATCAACGTCGCTGGCTGGTGCTCTGCATCGTCGCGTTCGCTCAACTCATGGTGGTGCTCGACGGCACCATCGTCTCCATCGCCCTACCGGCAGCCCAGGAGGAACTGGGCATCAGCGACCTTGACCGCGCGTGGGTGGTCACGTCGTACGCCTTGGCGTTCGGTGCGCTGCTGCTCCTCGGCGGACGTATCGCCGACTACTGGGGCCGAAAGCGATCCTTCATCGTCGGCATGGCGGGCTTCGCGGTTGCCTCCGGCATCGGCGGCATCGCGCAGAGCGGTATCGAACTGTTCATCGCCCGCGCCGGCCAGGGCGTCTTCGCAGCATTGCTCGCGCCCGCTGCGCTGTCGATGCTCACCACCACCTTCATCGGAGAGAAGGAGCGCGCCAAGGCTTTTGCCGTCTACGGCGCGATCTCCGGCGGTGGCGCTGCCATCGGCCTGCTCCTCGGTGGAGTGCTGACGCAGTACGTCGACTGGCGCTGGTGCCTGCTCGTCAACATCCCGATCGCGCTGATCGCCATCGCTGCAGCCGTCCCGATCGTCAAGGAAACCAAAGCGCACGGCGACACGAGCTACGACCTTCCCGGCGCTGTCCTCATCGCCCTGGGGCTCGGCTCACTGGTCTACGGATTCACACGCGCCGAGCACGGCTGGGGTCAGGCAGACACTTTGCTGTTCATCGCACTGGGTCTGGTCTTCCTCGCGATCTTCGTGGTCGTCGAGAGCCGCAGCAAGAATCCGCTTCTACCGCTGAGCGTTCCGTGGCATCGTGATCGCGGCGCTGCTCTGATCGGCTCCATGCTGGTGGGCGCCGCCCTGCTCGGCGGCACGTTGTACCTGACGTTCTACCTGCAGATCGTGCTCGGATTCAGCCCGGTCATGGCCGGCGTCGGATCGCTGCCGATGGCATTCTTCATCGTCTTGGCATCGACCATCGCAGCGCAGTTGTCCACCAAGATCGGCCCCAAGCCGCTCATGGTCGCCGGCCCGCTGGTGGCCGCAGTAGGACTGCTCATGCTGACCCAGATCGAGGTACACAGCTCCTACTGGACGCACGTGTTCCCCGGCCTCGCGATCTTCGGCTTCGGACTCGGCCTGCTGATGGTGCCGATGCAGAACCTCGCACTGATCGGTGTTCCCGACCACGACGCCGGCGCCGCCAGTGCCCTCGTCAACGCCACCCTGCAGATCGGCGGCGCACTCGGAACCGCACTGTTCACCACGATCTACGCTTCGGCCAAGTCCGCCTTCACCGCCGACAACGCGGCGCCGATCCCGCCGGAAGGCATTCCTGTCGACATGTCGAGTGCGACCATCCCGACCGGGGACCAATTGGCGCTACTCCCCCAGTCGGTGCAGGACTTCGTCGCCTCGATGACGGACTACTTCTTCGGCGCCGAGGTATCCGGCTACTCGGCCGCATTCGGTTGGGCGGCAATCCTGTTGGCGATCATCGCACCGGTAGTGCTGGTTCTGGTCCGCGCCAAGAAGGGTGATCTGCCCGCCGAGGGTGCAGTCCACATGGGATAACCCCCTGTGCGCCTTTATTAACCGCCCGCGGTTAATAAAGGCGCACAGCAGGTCAGGCCTTCCTCAACACCTCAGCCACCGGAGTGCTGCTGCGGCCGATCAACTTCTGCAGGTCACCAGACTCGGTGTCCAACGCCCCCTTGGCAATTGCAGCATCGGAATCCGCGAGAATCTCTGCGACCGGGGCAGGCAGGCCGACGCTCTCGAGAATCCCCTTGTATGCGTCCTCGCTCACGAACTGGTACGCGACGGGCTTGCCGGCAAATTCGCTGATCTTCTCGGCCAATTCGGCGTAGGTGAGCCTCTCGTCACCGCCCAACTCGTACACTGCACCTTCATGACCATCGGTGGTCGCGACTACTGCTGCGGCGTCGGCGTAATCCGCACGCGCCGCAGCCGCGATCTTGCCTTCCGCTCCCGCACCGACCAGTGCGCCGCGTTCGATCACACCGGCCAGGTCGTTGGTGAAGTTCTCCCAGTACCAACCGTTGCGCAACAGCGCGAACGGAATACCGCTCCGAGTGAGCACGTCCTCGGTCGCCTTGTGCTCGGCAGCAAGCTTCATCGGCGTGTCCTGAGCATTCAAGATGCTCGTGTAGGCGATGAATCCGACGCCGGCAGCCTTCGCCGCGTCGATGATGTTGGTGTGTTGCGCGAGCCGTGACCCCACTTCACTTCCCGAGATCAGCACCAGCTTGTCGACGCCCGCCAATGCGGTTTCCAACGCCGAGGCATCGGCATAGTCCGCTTGACGTACAACTACTCCGCGGGCGGCGAGGCTTTCCGCCTTCTGTGGATTGCGGACGACTGCGACGATGTCGGACGCGGCGGTTCCCCGCTCGATCAACGACTCGACTACCAGTTGTCCGAGGTTTCCGGTTGCGCCGGTGACTGCAATGCTCATGCGAACTCCCGATCCAGGTTGAAGCGTAAATGCGTTCTGCAACCATCATGCACTTATTTTTCGTAAGTGCAACACGTCGAGTTAGCGCTATGGGATCGTGCAGTAGTAGCCTGGGTTCATGACCAGCACCGACTCACCTTCACGTGCTGCCCAGACCCCTGATCCGAATGCCGACGTCGTGGACCCAACCCTCGAGGCTGACGTCTTCGCTCGCGGGTGCAACTCTCGGGCGGCATTGCAGAATGCAACCGGACGCTGGGGCGCACTCGCACTGGCAGCATTGAACGAGGGCCCGTACCGGTTCAGTGCCCTGCGCCGACGCGTCGACGGAGTCAGCGAGCGCATGCTCTCGCAGACCCTGCAAACACTCGAGCGGGATGGCCTCGTGCACCGTGAGGTACTCGAAACCATCCCGCCCAAAGTGGAATACAGCCTGACCGAACTCGGCGCCGACGTCGCCGCAAAGATCACGGCCCTGATCGAACTACTCGAGTCGCAGGTTCCGAAAATCGTTGCGTCACAAGCGTCGTACGACGCTCGGAATCAGCTCAACTTGTCCGAAAGCTGAGCGATGAACTCGTCGAATGCGTAGGGAACGCTCAGCACCGTCGGAGCGGACGTAGCCATCGCGTAGTCCATTCCGACCAGACGAACCAGACGGCCGTTCGACACCGAGGTCATGTTCGCGAACGGACCGAAGGACATCAGCTTGTCCAGGTTGGTGCCGTCGGCGTCGACGAGAATGAAGACGTCGGCGTCGAGTGTGTCGATGGATTCCATGCCCACGGACACCGAACTGTCGCCGGAAGTGCACACTGCGTCGACACCGGGCGAGGTCTTCACCCCGAGCTGGCCGAGAAGACGGATCCGCGGGTCGGTGCCGCAGAAGACGATCAGGCCCTCGTCGGTGCGCATTGCATACGTCGCGGTTTTGCCCTGGAACTGTGGGTGATCAGCGGCCTGCTTCTCGAAGTACGCCCCGGTCTCGTCGATCAGCGTCTGAGCCTGCTCCGGCTGTCCGAGCGCTGCACCGATCATGCTCATCTGCTTGTCCCACGCCGTATCCCACGGCTGGTCGGGGAACGCGACGGTCGGCGCGATGTCACTGAGGCGCTTGTACTCGCCCTCGTCGATGCCGGAGTAGACGGCGAGGATCACGTCGGGATCGAGCCCGAGGATCTGCTCGAACGGGATATCGGGATTGGTCGTCATGAGAACGGGCTTGGCACCGTTCAGACGCGAAGCGTCCCAGGGCAGGATGTTGTTCTCGATGCCGTCGCCGGAGAAGCTCTCCATGGCGACCGGAACCTTGTTCAGTGCGATCACCGCATCCTGGCCACTCCATCCGATGGTCACGATGCGCATAGGCTCCGCGTCGATCGTCGTCGAACCATAGGCGTGGTCGACGGTCACGGGGAACGCCCCCGCCTCGGCGGCACCCGAAGCTTCGGTGTCCGATCCGGAGTCACCTGAGGTTCCACAGGCGGAGAGCGTCAGCGCGACGCAAGCCGCGAGCAGTACGGAACGAGTTTTCATGAGTGGTCCTTCGAAAGCCGGATGGTCGACTCGGGACGCTAATGCGTTGCGCGCCTACACCCCGACTCGAAGGCCTCAGATGGCGGTTTCGCAACACAACTCGACACAAAAGACGAAAAACCCCGTGCGTCTTTCCGGTAGTGCGAACTACCGAAAAGGCGCACGGGGCCGAAGGCCCTGCCGTCAGAAGTTGATCATGTGGCCGGCGAGGCCGTGGATCGCTTCCTGCAGTGCCTCACTGAGTGTGGGGTGGGTGTGGACGTTGCGTGCCAACTCGTTGACCGTGAGGTCCCACTTCTGGGCCAAGGTCAGCTCGGGCAGCAGTTCCGAAACGTCCGGTCCGATGAGGTGCCCGCCGAGCAGTTCGCCGTACTTCTTGTCGGCGATCAGCTTGACGAAACCGGTCGGGTCACCGAGACCGTGTGCCTTGCCGTTGGCAGCGAACGGGAAGTTCGCGACCTTGACGTCGTAGCCCTCGGCCTTGGCCTGCTCCTCGGTCAAACCGAACGAGGCGACCTGCGGCTGGCAGAACGTCGCACGCGGCATCATCCGGTAGTCACCGAGTGTCTGCGTCTCCGCGCCGCCGATGGTCTCGGCAGCGACGACAGCCTGAGCTTCCGCGACATGCGCGAGCTGCAGCTTGGCGGTGACGTCACCGATGGCGAAGATGTGCGGGACGTTGGTGCGCATGTAGTCGTCGATCGCGATGGCGCCGCGATCGGTCAACGCGACCCCGGTGTTCTCGAGACCGAAGCCCTCCACACGCGGTGCGAAGCCGACGGACTGCAGAACCTTGTCGACGACCACGGTCTCGATCTCGCCGGACTTGTTGTCCTTGATCGAGACGGTGACCTTGCTGCCGTCGTCGCTGATGGACTGCACAGCGGCACCGGTCTTGATGGTGACGCCGAGCTTCTTGTACTGCTTGGCGATTTCCTTCGAGACGTCGGCGTCCTCGTTGGGCAGTGCCCGATCGAGGAACTCGACGATCGTGACGTCGACGCCGTAGTTCTTGAGGACGTAACCGAACTCCATGCCGATCGCGCCGGCACCGACGATCAGGATCGAACCCGGAAGGTCACGGGTGAGGATCTGCTCTTCGTAGGTCACGACGTTCTCGCTCAGCGAGGTGCCGGGCAGCAGCTTGGTGTACGAACCCGTCGCGATGATCGCGTTGTCGAACGTGATCGTCTCGGTGCCACCCTTGCTCAGCTCCACGCTGATGGTGTTGGCGTCGACGAACGTGCCCTTGCCGTCGTACTCCGGGATCTTGTTCTTCTTCATCAAGAAGTGAATGCCCTTGACTCGCCCGTCCGCGACCTTGCGGCTGCGATCGAAAGCGGAGCCGAAATCGAAGGACACGTCTCCGGACATGCCGAACGTCTTCGCTTCTTTCGTGAAGATGTGCGCGAGTTCGGCGTTACGGAGAAGCGCCTTGGACGGAATGCAGCCGACATTCAGGCATACACCGCCCCAGTACTTCTGCTCGATGATGGCGGTGCTCAGGCCCAGTTGTGCCGCGCGGATAGCAGCGACGTACCCACCGGGGCCGGCTCCGAGGACAACGACGTCATAGTGTGAGGTCACGATTCACCAGGGTAGTCCTGCATCGTTTCGCTGTCCCCAGATGGTCGCATTACCCGTCGGTAGCCCACACTTCTCGGGCAACTCGGGCGAAATTTCCGCCGTACACGGCCTCGATCGACGGCTCGTCGAAGCCCCGGTCACGCAATACCTGATCAAGTGTCAGCACACCCTCCGGAGGAGTCCACTGCAGTGGCCCCCACGCGGTGTACGCCTCGGAGAACGACGACGGGTTCTGCTCGATCTCTTCGCGGAAGTCGTCGGCGTCGAAGGAGAAGTCGGAGCCGATCCCGACGTGATCGATGCCGACGAGTCCCACAGCCTCTTCGATGTGGTCGGCCATCGCGGACAGCCGAGTCTGGTCGTCATCCGGTCCGTTGACGCCGAGGAATATGCCCACGCCGTTGATCCCGATGACGCCGCCGGTCTCCGCACACGCTCTGGCCTGATCGTCGGTGATGTTGCGCGGATGCTCCCACAACCTTCGGAGGTTCGAGTGGCTGTAGATCATTGCTCGCTGGGTGATAGCTGAGATGTCCAACCCCGTCTGTACCGAACAATGTGAGCCGTCGACCGTCATTCCGACGCGATTCATCTCGGCAACCAGGTCACGGCCGTATCCACTCAACCCCGTGTCCGCCAGGTCCAAGCAGCCGCAGCCCGCAGCGTTCATGTAGTTATACGTCGGCAACATCGAGCGGACTCCGAGGTCGCAGAAGTACGAGACGTTGGCCAGGTCTCCCTCCAGCGGATTCGAGTCCTCCAGGTCGAAGGCCAGGGCAATTCCGCCCGACTCCTGAATCTCGACGACGCCGTCGACGGTGAAGACAGGGGTTATCTCCGGGAACTCGACCCGCGCCTGCCACGCGAAACTCTTGGCGATTGCCGTCGAGTCCGCGCGAGTCTGCGGCGAGTAACCGACGTTCACCGAAACGTAACTCCCCGCTGGGCGCTGATATCGGAGAAGATCTTCGACAGACGCGTTCGACTGCAGAGGTAGGCAACAATGTTGTTCCCATAGTGGATATGTCCGGTTCACTCACTAATCCCGTCGATGATCAGGGAAATTCACCTGAAACTGGTCGTACGTTCAGCAAATCTCTGGTTCACTGGCGGATAACGCACCGATGCGGTAGAACTTACAAGACTCACACGCCCTGTACCTATCGACAGAGCATGTACCCAGCATGAATTCCCGTACGGGAACAGCAACAAAGGACCGTTCACTCCTGGGCGGATTCGAAGGAATTTTAGGTGGAGGTTTCTGAACGTATGCGTGCTCGCACTTTCAAGCGTGGCCGTCTGGTCGCCGCTGTAGCCGCAGTATCCGTGCTGCCGATGCTGATCAGCCCTGCAGTGTCGTCCGCAGGCGGAGATCCGTCGACCACCACGGCAACTGTTGCCAAGGCAAACACAACGGGTTCCAAGCTCTCGAGCCGCACGGACAACGGGCGCATCGCCACCATCAAGGTGTACTCACCTTCCATGGGACGCGACATTCCGCTCGAGGTCATCCTCCCAGCAGACGGCAGCGAACCCCGCCCGACGCTCTACCTGCTCAACGGTGCAGGCGGCGGCGAAGACCGGGCGACGTGGCAGCGTCAGACCGACGTCAACGAGTTCTTCGCTGACAAGAACGTCAACGTCGTCACCCCTCTCGAAGGTGCATTCAGCTACTACACCGACTGGGTGAACGACGACCCGTCCCTCGGCCGTCAGAAGTGGCAGACGTTCCTGACCCAGGAACTCCCGCCCGTCATCGACGCCGAGTTCAACACCAACGGCGTCCAGTCGATCTCCGCGATCTCGATGACCGCGACCTCGGTCCTCAACCTCGCCATCGCAGCTCCGGGCCTCTACAAGGGCGTCGGTGCATACAGCGGATGCGCCGAGACCAGCACACCGGTCGGCCAGTCCTCCATCGAACTGGTTGTGGGCATGCGCGGCGACGCTGACGTGACCAACATGTGGGGCCCCCTCGACGGCCAGGGCTGGATCGACAACGACCCCGTCGTCAACGCCGAGAAGCTCCGCGGCACCGAGCTCTTCATCTCCACCGGCTCCGGACTCCCCGGCCCGCACGACACCCTGAACAACGAGGCGATCAACGGACAGGTCGGCACACTCGCCAACCAGGTGATCGTCGGCGGCGTCATCGAGGCAGCAGTCAACTACTGCACCCACAACCTCGCCTACCGCCTCAACGATCTCAAGATCCCGGCCACCTTCGACTTCAAGCCGACCGGCACCCACTCGTGGGGCTACTGGGAAGACGATCTCCACAACTCCTGGCCGATGCTCGCTCGTTCGATGGGCATCTGACCGAAATCGTTCCGACTCGACCCCGCTCCCTGCACTTCCTGGAGCGGGGTCGAGTGCTTGTCTGGGCCGATTCGGGGGTTAATTCGGGGGTTAATTCCGGGGCCAATTCAATTGTCAGGCAATCGAATCGCGTCACTTTCTGCGCCCGCTCTGCTTTACTGACACATAACAAAAAGTGAACCTGTTCCAGTAAGGGCTCACAGGCACTTCGATCCGTTCCGGATCCGAAGACATTCAGGTGGAGGATCCGAACGTATGCGTGCTCGAATTTTCAAGCGTGGCAGTGTGATCGCAGCTCTCGCAGTGGCCACGGTGCTGCCGATGCTGATCAGTCCGGCGACAGCTTCTGCGGGCGGTGACACGTCCGGATCGCACGTCGTGAGCAACACCAAGACCGGCGACCGCAAGGTCACCATCTCGGTCTTCTCCCCGGCGATGGATCGCAACATCCCGCTCGAGGTCATCCTCCCAGCAGATGGCAGCGAACCCCGCCCGACGCTCTACCTGCTCAACGGTGCAGGCGGCGGCGAAGACTCGGCGACCTGGCAACGCAAGACCGACGTCATGAACTTCTTCCAGGACAAGAACGTCAACGTCGTCACTCCACTCGAAGGCGCATTCAGCTACTACACCGACTGGGTGAACGACGATCCGGTTCTCGGTCGCCAGAAGTGGCAGACGTTCCTGACCAAGGAACTCCCGCCCGTCATCGACGCCGAGTTCAACACCAACAAGGTCCAGTCCATCTCCGCGATCTCCATGACCGCCACGTCGGTCCTCAACCTCGCCATCGCGGCTCCCGGCCTCTACAAGGGTGTCGGCGCGTACAGCGGATGTGCCGAGACCAGCACTCCCGTCGGTCAGAGTGCGATCGAACTTGTCACAGGTACCCGCGGCGGAGCTGACATCACCAACATGTGGGGCCCCCTCGACGGTCAGGGCTGGAAGGACAACGATCCGGTCCTCAACGCCGAGAAGCTCCGCGGCACCGAGCTCTACGTCTCCACCGGCTCCGGACTCCCCGGCCCACACGACACTCTCGCCAATCCCGCGATCAACGGTCAGGTCGGTGCGCTCGCCAACCAGGCGATCGTCGGCGGCATCATCGAGGCAGCGGTCAACTACTGCACCCACAACCTCGCCTACCGCCTGAGCGACCTGAAGATCCCGGCCACCTTCGACTTCAAGCCGACCGGCACCCACTCGTGGGGCTACTGGCAAGACGATCTCCACAACTCCTGGCCGATGCTCGCTCACTCCCTGGGCGTCTGACCCGATTCGTTCTCACTCGACCCCGCTCCAGTGTTTCGGGAGCGGGGTCGAGTGCTGTCGGGAGCGAGCAGTAAGAATGGACGTATGACTTCCGATCAGCAGCCCACCACCGGCGACGACCCCTACCTCTGGCTCGAAGACGTGACCGGTGAGTCTGCACTCGATTGGGTCCGTCAGCACAATGCCGTGACCGAGGAGCAGCTCACCGACAACGAGCGCTTCGATCGACTGCAGAGCGACGTGCGCGAGATCCTCGATACCGACGCGCGAATCCCCTACGTCCGCCGTCGAGGTGAGTTCCTCTACAACTTCTGGCGCGACAGCACCCACGTTCGCGGATTGTGGCGACGCACGACGTTCGATCAGTACGTCACCGACGACCCGGAATGGGACGTCCTGGTCGACCTCGACGCCCTGGCCGAGGCCGAGGGCGAAAACTGGGTCTGGAAGGGCACGCAACTTCTACGGCCACACCGCAACCGTGCATTGATCAGCCTCTCCCGCGGCGGGGCAGACGCGGCGGTCGTTCGCGAGTTCGACATCGACAAGCGCGAGTTCCTCGCTCCCGAGGGCGAGAATCCCGGCTTCTACCTTCCCGAGGCCAAGACCGACATCGACTGGATCGACATCGATACCGTCTACGTCGGAACGGATATCGGACCAGGGTCGCTCACCGATTCCGGATATCCCCGTCTGGCCCAGCGGTGGAAGCGCGGCACTCCCCTCTCCAGCGCCGAGACCGTCTACGAGGGCCAGGCCACGGACGTGGCCATCTCGGCTTCGCACGATCCGACGCCCGGGTTCGAACGAGACTTCGTCACTCGCTCGGTCGATTTCTACAACTCTCAGCATTTCGAAGTTCGCCCCGACGGTGAACTGGTGCTCGTGGACGTCCCCGAGGACGCCGGGATCTCGATTCACCACGAGTGGTTGTTGATCCGCACCAAGTCCGTGTGGGCCGTCGAGGACACCGAATATCCGACCGGCGCACTGCTTGCCATCCGTTACGACGATTTCCTTGCCGGCTCACGAGCACTGACATCGATCTTCGAACCCGACGCACATTCCTCACTCGAGCACTACACCTGGACACGCGATCATCTGATTCTCGTGGTACTCACCGACGTCCGCACCACGCTGCGCATCCTGACACCGGGCGAAAACGGCTGGGAGGACCGGCCTTTCGAAGGGCTCCCAGAACTGACCAGTATCGAAATTCTCGACACCGACCCCGATGTCAGCAATGAATACTTCGTCAACTCGAGCGGATACACCTCCCCTGCAACTCTTTTGCACGGCGTGATCGGCGAAACCGAACCCACTGCCCTCAAGCATGCTCCCGCGTTCTTCGACGCCGAGGGCATCACCACGGAGCAGTTCTTCGCCACCTCTGCCGACGGCACCCAAGTTCCGTACTTCGTGGTGCGTAGTCCGCGTAGCGAGCCAGGCCCTACCCTGCTCTACGGGTACGGCGGATTCGAGATCTCGCTGACACCGTCGTACAGCGGTTCTCTGGGCCGTGCCTGGCTGACGCAGGGCGGCACCTATGTGGTTGCGAACATTCGTGGTGGCGGCGAGTACGGACCCGGTTGGCACACACAGGTTCTCAAGGCCGGTCGCCACAAGGTGCACGAAGACTTCGCTGCCGTCGCGAGAGACCTCGTCGATCGCGGAATCACGACCCCGGATCTTCTGGCAGCTCAGGGCGGAAGCAACGGCGGCCTGCTGATGGGCATCATGCTGACCAAGTACCCCGAACTCTTCGGCGCCATCGTCTGCCAGGTCCCGCTGCTGGACATGCGCCGATTCCATCTCCTGCTGGCCGGCGCGTCCTGGATGGCCGAATACGGTGACCCCGATGTCCCGGAGGAGTGGGCATTCATCTCGGAGTACTCGCCGTATCAGAACGTCGACGCCGCCGCGTCGTACCCACCGATCCTGATCGCGACATCCACCCGCGACGACCGCGTCCACCCCGCACATGCCCGCAAGATGGCCGCACGGCTGGAAGAGCTGGGAAAGCCGGTGCTGTATTTCGAGAACATCGAGGGTGGCCACGGCGGCGCCGCGGACAATGCTCAGCTGGCCTTCAAGACCGCGCTGACCTACGAGTTCCTCTGGCAGAAGCTCGGCTGATCTTTCAGCGGTCGCGCAACCACGCGACGACGCGCTCGCTCACAGCGGTGGGATTGCGTATCCAACCGTTGTGACCGAGTGGTTCGTCGATGTGCGTCATCGTCACTTGGGCCCCGGAGAGCTTGTCCACCAGGTTCTTTGCCGACCGGCGTGGAGCGAGATCGTCCCCTTCGATCGTGATCGACAGAACCGGCAAGGTCAGGCGAGCGATCCGCTCCTCGTAGTCGATATCCGCACCGACGGGTTCCATGCGACCGGTCCTGGCGAACCGGGCCCAATCGGTGATCAGTACTTTCGACTGTCGACCGAAGCCGCCGACGTTGACCCGGTCTCCAGGCCAGAAGCCGGCAATGTTGGCTGTCACCGACATCGCGGACGAACCCAGATAGAGTCCGGGCGCACGGATTCCGGGGAATCCGCGGTGATACGGCGATCCGGAGGCAACCAGGATCAGTCCGCCGAGCCGGCCCCGAATCCTGGACGCGTACATGACCCCGATCTGGCCGCCCATGCTGTGCCCCATCAGAAATGGTGTGCTGGCCGGAAACCGCTCACGCACCACCTCGAACGTCGCCGGACAATCGATCGAGACCAGTTCCTGATATCCGAAAACACTCGACGCGCTCGGGCGCGGTTTGCTGTCACCTTGGCCACGCAGTTCACCGATGGCCGCATTGAAGCCGGCTTCGACCAGGGCCTGCGCCACCGGATCGTAGAACCCGGCGGGAACTCCGAGCCCGGGCAACATCACCACCACGGGTGCGTCGTCGTTCGGTCCGGGAAACAGACGGATCGGGGTCACGGTGCCGTCGGGGAGTTGGATCGGTACGGTCTCCATTCAACTCACACTAACCACCCACGCCGCGGATGGGCAGAGCACACGCGCCGACTATTCGAGGCTTCCCACGATCAGCGGATCCGGAGTACCCACGATCTCGTAATCCTTGTTGTCGTAATCGAACTGACTGAGCACGTGACGCATCGCGTTAATCCGCGCGCGTTTCTTGTCATTGCTCTTGATGACGGTCCACGGAGCGGTGTCGGTATCGGTGAACCGAATCATCTCTTCCTTCGCCGCCGTGTACGCATCCCACTTGTCCAGAGAAGCGATGTCCATCGGCGAAAGCTTCCACTGCCGAACGGGATCGACCTGTCTGATCGCGAACCGCGTGCGCTGCTCCAGCGGTGAAACCGAGAACCAGAACTTGATCAAGCTGATGCCGTCGTCGACGAGCATCTGCTCGAACAACGGCACCTGGCGCAGAAAACGCTCGTGCTCCTCGTCGGTGCAGAAGCCCATGACCCGCTCGACCCCGGCCCGGTTGTACCAAGACCGATCGAACATCACCAGTTCCCCGGCTGCGGGAAGGTGCTGCACATAGCGCTGGAAGTACCACTGCGTCGACTCGCGAGCCGACGGCTTCTCCAATGCGACGACCCGTGCGCCGCGAGGATTGAGGTGCTCCATGAATCGTTTGATCGTTCCGCCCTTGCCGGCGGCGTCGCGTCCTTCGAACACTATGGCGTGCCGTGCGCCGGTTTCTTTCGACCAGTTCTGCAGCTTGAGGAGTTCGATCTGCAGCAGACGCTTGGACATTTCGTACTCGTCCCGAGGCATCCGTGCGTCGTACGGGTAGCCCTCCCGCCAGGTGTCGACCTCGAAACCGTCCGGCGACGTCAGCAGCACCGGATCGTCGTCGTCATTGTCGTCGACGGTGAAGGCGGCGGTGTCGGCCAGATCGACGGCGGTCGAGAGATCCGCGAAGGCGCTGAGGAACGGTCGGCGTTCTGCTAAATCGGTCACCGCCGACAAGTTAGTCTCCCGCAGCAACTGTTCGGTGAAGCTGGGATGAACTACCGGGGTATGACACGGCGGCCTCAAAAGATCAGGGTGCAGATGGGGGTCGTCCCCGATGGTGCGCGGCGCCATCTCGCTTCAGAATTGAAGCATGACATTCGAAAGCAACACACCTCGCCCCTTCACCCGTTCCAACGACAAGAAAATGTTCGCCGGAGTGTGCGGCGGAATTGCAGATTACTTCGGCGCCGACGTAAATCTTGTCCGTCTACTCGCGGTTATCGCCGCTATTTGCACGGGTGGAACCGCGGCTTTGGTATATCTCGCCGCCTGGATGCTCATGCCGTTAGGTTGAGAATTCCGGCAATTGACATGGCGAGAATTACGCGCCGACAAAAAGGTATTTCGGGGCCTACGCGCCAACACGAGCAGGCCCCGAAATCGACAATCTACTTGGCGGCCTTCAACTCTCCACCGCTGAGCGCAGCGAGGGCCTCGAGACCCTTGACGGCCAGGCCACTGACGCTGCCCAACCCCTGACCGATGATCGCACCGACTGAGCCGGCAGCGTCCATGACAGATCCTTCAAGCATGACGTTCTCCTTTAGATGTTCAGTGGTTCACTTGGGACGAGCAAATGACGCCGATCAGAAAACTCAGGGAACGACAGGCGGCGTAAAGCTGAGGGTGTCGAGAGATCCGAAGATTCCACCGGCGGTGTCAGCCAGTGAACCGAAGAGGTTTGCACCGACATTGTCCAATCCCAGCAGCATTGTCAGCAAAGCCTGCATCGGTGCACCGTCCCCATTCGGACCACCGAGAATATCCATCAACGAACCCATGTTCAGCTCCTCGCGTAGGTGATTCTTTTTACCGTCGGTGACGATTATCGAACCAGTCCGGCGGTAGACACTCGACGTGTCGACAGTCACATTAATCCGCGAGATAACGACTCGACACCACTACGGACAATTACCTTAATTAGGATGAATTCGACAGAAATTTCCCGAACACAAATCGTCGATTCACCACAAGTTCCGACGCAAGTTGCTCTTTATCGTTCGCCTACCTCACGATTTTGGTCAGAAACTGCCTGCAGAAGCGTCGTGAACCCCACCCGCAACAATTCGACGTAGTGCTCGATATCCGGCATCGTCTCTCGCGAGACGATGACATTGAGCGTCAGAGAACCTCCACGCGCGGCAATGAGGAAGTGGCGCAGAATGTCTCCGTCGACCGGCGCCTGCCCGCCGAGAACTGCCACCGCCGGCGCACCTTCGAAAACATTGCCGTCGACCGATACCGGGACATTGCTGATCGTCGTGTTCTGAATGACCTTGTGCGAAGGGTCCAGCTTGTTGAGCCGACGCGAGAGACCGGTGAGTCTGAGCAGAGCCGCAGGCGAGGTTTCGATGCGTGTGCCGTAACGACGGACGGCTGGGTGCGAACTCCGCCCCTTTGCCATCAGCGCCGAATCCCTGATCAGTGTCAGCCGCTCGACCGGATCTTCGACGTCCGTGTGCAGATCGACCGTCAACAGCGCCAGTTGGTTGGCCGATTCCCATTCGGCTATCTGCCGCATCGATCGGGGAACCATCGCCGCCAACCCACTGGCCGACTTCTCGCCCTTTTCCGACAGGTATGCGTCGAGAGCACCGGCGACGACGGTCAGGAAGATGTCGTTGACCGTCACGTCCGGAACGGCCGCTCGGATCGCTTTGATGTCTGCGCCGTCCAGCGTCAGGAAATCGATCGTGATGTCTCCACCCAGCACGCCGTTGAATCGGGTCGGTAGGCGGTCGGCCGAGTACGTAGGCAGCTCTCCGGTCTCTTCCGCCTCCCGAACCGTCTCGGCCGCAACCTTTGTCACGGACAGACCCCGGCCGAAGCGGATCGCCTGGCCGGGCAAACCGACGACCGTGCGCCCGATCAAATCCAGCGACGAAAGCCCTGAGCCGGCACGCTTCGTCTCCGGCTTCGGCGGACCGGAGAACAGAAGGTTGGTCAGATCGCGGATCGCCAGACCGTCACCGGCCCCGTGGTGGGTCTTGAGCATGATCAGCGTCAGATTGCCCGGCAGCTCGTCGATCCCGTGCACTCCGGTCATGACGTGCAACTCCCAGGGCGGCCGGGACAGGTCCATCGGCTCCCCGAGCGAGCGCCCGAGCAATTCACGAACCGGCGCCCACCCGGCAACAGGGGCACGATGGACGTGCACGTGATCATCGACGTCGAAATCGGCCGGGACCCAATAGGGATAGTCCAGATCCAGCGGAACTCGCTGGAGTCGACTCGTGAACAGTGGCCAGTACCCGAATCTTTCGGTGATCCACCGAACCGCGTCGTCGTGCGTCATCTCTGCGAGCGGATGGCCCGTCGTGTCGAAGAAGTAGGCGCAGACCATGTGGCTCAGATGTCCGCCGGACTCGTTGTAGACGAACTCCGCGTCTCGCGGTCCCATCTGAGATACCGCGGCTGGCAACGAGTTCCGAAAGATCATGCATGCCCCTCAATTCCGACGCTGAACGAATGTCCGAATTGTAGCGAGCCGACATGCATATCCTCTGGGTTCTGCTCGGAATCGTTGGGTATCACCGGATCCAGCAATCAGAGAAGGTGCCTGCGATTCCGATCGATCAGGAGGCAACCTCTTGGTCAGGTGAATCCGCAGTCTGCATCGCGGCTGCCGCCGCCAAATCATCGAAACTTGCTCGCAGTAGTTCGATGTAATGGTGGAGATCGGGCATGGTCGCGGTATCCGCGATGACGTTGAGGGTCAGTCCCCCACCTGCTGCGGCGACCATGAAATGCCGTAGCCCGTCGCCGTCAACCGGGGGCTGGGTTGCCAGCACGGCTGCACCCGGTGCACCGTTCAACGTCAGCCCTTCAACAGAGAGCGGAATATTGCTCACCATTGTGTGCTGGTAGCGGGGACGAGTGACATCGTGGGAATTCCTACTTCGCGCAAAAGCAATGAATCTCAGCAGGAATGCCGGCGCCGTTTCGATCGCGGCGTCCACACGGCGCGTGGCAGGGTGGGAAGTGCGTACCTTCTCCGAACGCGAGGATTGCGCGATGAGTGCCAATCGTTCCAGCGGCGCCGCAACGGACGTGTGCATATCGACTGACAAGGTCACCAGTTGATTGGCAGACTGCCACTCCTCGACCTTGCGCATCGAGCGAGGCACCATTGCCACCAAGGATCCCCCTGGCGGCTCACCATTTTCTGTCAGATACCGCGACAGCGCACCACCGACGATCGCCAGGAGAACATCGTTGACAGTGGCGCCTGGAACCGCGTGTTTGACCCCACCGATTACGGCACCGGGAAGGGTTAATTGCTGCAGCGTTCCCGATCCGCTGACTTTGCCGTTGAACCTGGTAGCCGGACGTTCGTTGAGGCTCTCGACCCATTCACCGGCCGATTGGGCCGCGTTCGCACTTCGTTGAGCAGCGCGATTCCCTGGAACGCTCAAGGCGAATCTGAACATCTGGCTGGGAATGCTCGCCAACGATTCGAGGAGTACACGCACCTTCAATAGTCGAGGTGCTGGAACGTGTCGGGCGGCTCGCTCTTCGCCCGAGAAGATGGATTCACCCAACATCCGGATTGCTATCCCATCCGCTGCGCTGTGGTGGGACTTGAGCACTACGGCGGTCAGCCTCCCGTCCAGATCGTCGAGACCTTCGATTCCGTTGAAGAAGTGCAACTCCCATGGCGGACGGGTCAAGTCCATCCGTGAAGTCATCAAAGCACTCAAAGGCTTCTCGAGTGACGCCCAACCAGGCTCCGTGAGGTCTGTGACGTGTACGTGGTCACGGATGTCGAAGTCATTGACTGGCATCCAGTACGGATGATCGAGTCCGAGCGGGATACGACCTACCTTGTGGGTGAACATGCGATGGTGGCCGAGCCGTGCGGTCACCCATTCGACTGCTTGCTCGCGCGAGAACTCCGACTCAGGGCGCTGAGAAGTATCGAAGAAATACACCCCTATCAAATGCCCCAGATGGCCGTCCGCCTCGTTGTAGATGAAATCGGCATCACGCGGGCTCAACCGCGCCAACTGCACCGCAAATTTGCTGGGCAATCGCATCGACACTACCTCGTCTCACTGCATCGGTAATCGTGACTGGAACTCGAAACCGAATGATCCCCGAGGCGTACGTCAGCCTCGGGGATCATTCGGACTCGGTGGCGTATTCCAATTCAGACTCCACCAAGAATTTCCTACTTCGGATTCTGAAGCATCTTGCTTCCGGCGGAGGTGAGGCCCGCTGTGTCGATAACCCATTGCACGATCGAAGTCAGGTATCTTTCAAGCATTGTGCATTTCCTTTCATCACACTGGGAAGGACGAAAGCGCGTTCAGGTATTTCCCGATCGTGCCCACGAGATCAACCGACCCGAAACTGACGAGATCGGACAGGTACGTCAATGATCCGTTCAACATTTCTTTCTCCTCTTCGGATTAGGTGCCGGCTATGGAGCCGAGGCCGGATTGGATCGATCCGGCTGACGCAGCGGATCCTGTGACACCCAGTTCAATGAAAGAAGAGATAGCTGCGAAAACTCCCTCGATGATTCCCTTGAGAGCCGCCAAAGGCAACTGGACCGAGTTCGCGTCGATGCTGCCGACCGCGTCGATCAAACTTGCTGTATCCACTGTACTTCCACACTCCTTGGAATTCGTTCGTTCGGGTTCTGAAAAGAAAACAGCGGAGTCCATCAGATCTGCGTGGCCGTTATCCAAACACGCGGGTCTTGACGATTCCGAATTACGGCAGAGGGGGAACCTGCCATCCCAGGTCGATCGACGACATTATCGGCGCGAAAATGATGCCCGCAATGACCGACTTGATCAACCCTCCCATTTCGCCTTCGAGCACATCAGCGACCGATCCCAAACTACCCATCATTCACTCCCACTGTCAGAAAGATCCTCGGAAATTGAAACTATCGATCAGCTGAGTTCGATAGCGGATACCAACGAGCCTGTGCCGGCCTCTACGCCCGGCAGCATCGACCCGCTCCATGTGTTGGCCAGCAGATCGGTGAACAATTGCGCAGTCGCTTGGAGGAACATGACGATCATACTGATTCCCACCCTTTCGTAGGTCTTGGATTACTCATAGGACGTTTACATCGGACCGCTTGCAGTAGCCCACAAAGAACTGGTCCGAGCAGCAGAGAGAGAGATTTTGCAAACCAGGTAACCGATATTCTTCGGGGCGTACGCGCCCTTTCGCGGCTGCGGGGTGACATCAAGGTAGTGCAGAAGAGCCCGATTTGGGGAACTTTCGGCTAAACATTTTGAAGCTTTCTGAAACCTGTTCCATTTTTGCAGGTCGCGGGCCCGAGCCGGCCACAATTTCTACTGAAATCCATCAACACACCGCACTCAATAGCTTCGGCAACGCGGCACTACACACTGCAACGTATCTGCCGACGAGTGCAATCGATCTGCCCACCAATACTTTTCGACGGCAACGCGCTGCAGTCGCCGCAGAGCAAAAGTACTAGTACTCGAGGAGGTACCCCTCCCGAAATACCGCCGAAAGTGCTAGCGCCCGTGTAGATCTCACACGGAACAGATTTGAACGTGCCCATGCGTCCGATCACCCCTGGGCATGCAGACCCTCCCAGCCAAATTGCCCTAGGGCGCGCTCCCACCTCACTTGAGAGCCGGAAGCGCCACATCGGTTGCGCGCACCCGATATTTAACTTCCTCCACAATATGGTTACCTTCATCCAGAAATTGAATGAAGGTAACCATTTCATTGGTGTGTACTAATACTGTCGATCACCAATCTTCGTTCAGGGGTGCAGGTCCCCACCCAAATCGTTGGTTGCCAACACACTTCCGATATCGGAGTCGGAGCGAGCACTGACATCAGTAGCGAGACACATTGTCGCGGCTTTTTGCTCGAAACCAAGGAAAGTTGCGACCGACGTGAAGGTCAGGAAGTTCTTCGAATTGGCATACTTTCCTGCATCACCATCACGGTTGATCTCCAGGTACAGATCGGCATCGTCAGTCTGATTGATCGTGATCCCGGGCTGAACGAAAGACGTTGTCGCTCCTGCTACCGCAGGCACGGTGATTCCACTCAAGAGCAGATAGGACCCCGTCGCGCTGGGCGCGAGGGTAGCGTCAACACGAGTGACGGCGGGCGTCCCTGTGTAGCCGCTTCCTGCAGTACCCACCGCGGCCGACACAAACTTGGACGTGTCGGTGATCTTGTACACCATTCGCACATTTTCAAGTCGCTTCATGGCAAAGGGGGTGGAGTTGTTGAAAACCTGCGTGCCTGGCTGCACATGAAAAGTGTTTGCCGTGGGATGCGTGACATTTTCAGTGAACGCGACCAAACTCTGGTGAACATTCGCAATTCCGGACGCTACCGGATCACCCATGCACGCCATGTTATCCGTGGTGGCAACCGTGTGAGCCGATGCGGGCGAAACTGCAGCAAGCACCAGCCCTATCGCAGCTGCGGGTATTGCGACGCTGGTAGCAATTTGACGAACAGCTGAATGACGCATCTTCTTCATCGTTCCTTCATCTCTCTCGAATTTAATTCCAGATTTCATCATGAAGTAATCCCCAATAAAAGGGATAGACGGATGAAGCAGTTGAAGGTATCAGGATATCTTCAACTACCGAAAGCATGCTTCACTCTCTCCGCAGCACACAATCACTGCTATCGAGAACCGAGCATGTGCATCAAACATTCGAAGAAACTGAATCAGAACCGCGCACCGGCCTGTTCGAATTTTGACGCCCGATCCGCGTTGCCCGAAGCGTCGACTCTGGGGGCTATGCGGCATTTGCGAGCGTAGACCATACTTCTGAAACGTGTACCAGTTTTCCTGGAGCAGCTCTAAACTCCCGAATTCTCGATAACATTAGCGAAAGCAAGGGTATCCGTTTAGCTAGACTTAAGTAGCAAGAAAATTCGCCGTCAAGGCCCAGAATATCCTACAAAAGTACGAACCTGAGGGCATTTATCGTGGCCTTACTACTTTTGTACGAACTTGAATTTGATCCGGAATCGGTGGACAGCCAAACAGCGCAATCGCGTCGCAGTAGTCGACAAAATGCCCGCATTATCTCCAGACAAGCAAAAGCCCGGCCCACCGAATGGTGGGCCGGGCTCTAGGAGCTAGGTGGAGATGGACTCAGAAGTCCATGCCGCCCATGCCGCCGGTCGGATCGCCTGCAGGCGCTCCGGCCTTCTCGGGCTTGTCAGCGACAACGGCTTCGGTCGTCAGGAACAGAGCCGCGATGGACGCTGCGTTCTGCAGTGCCGAGCGGGTGACCTTGACCGGGTCGTTGATGCCTGCAGCGAGCAGGTCGCCGTACTCGTTGGTCGCAGCGTTGAGGCCGTGACCTGCGGGCAGGTTGGAGACCTTGTCCGCAACAACGCCGGGCTCGAGGCCTGCGTTGAATGCGATCTGCTTGAGCGGAGCGGACAGTGCAACGCGAACGATGTTCGCGCCGGTTGCCTCGTCACCTTCGAGCTTGAGGTCGTCCAGTGCGGGAGCTGCCTGGAGAAGTGCAACGCCACCACCGGCGACGATGCCCTCTTCGACGGCTGCCTTTGCGTTACGCACTGCATCTTCGATGCGGTGCTTGCGCTCCTTGAGCTCGACCTCGGTAGCAGCGCCGGCCTTGATGACTGCAACGCCGCCGGCCAGCTTGGCCAGACGTTCCTGCAGCTTCTCACGGTCGTAATCCGAGTCGCTGTTCTCGATCTCGGCGCGGATCTGGCTGACACGACCGGCGATTGCGTCGGCGTCGCCGGCACCCTCGACGATGGTGGTCTCGTCCTTGGTGATGACGACCTTGCGTGCCTGGCCGAGGAGCTCGAGGCCTGCGGTCTCCAAGGAGAGTCCGACCTCTTCGCTGATGACCTCGCCACCGGTGAGGATGGCGATGTCGGCGAGCTGAGCCTTACGACGGTCACCGAAGCCGGGAGCCTTGACGGCAACAGACTTGAAGGTGCCACGGATCTTGTTGACCACGAGGGTGGAGAGAGCTTCGCCCTCGACGTCCTCGGCGATGATCAGGAGCGGCTTGCCGGACTGGATGACCTTCTCCAGCAGGGGCAGCAGGTCCTTGACCGTGGAGATCTTGGAGCTGACGAGCAGGATGTACGCGTCTTCGAGGACGGCTTCCTGACGCTCTGCATCGGTGGCGAAGTACGCCGAGATGTAGCCCTTGTCGAAGCGCATGCCCTCGGTGAGCTCGAGCTGCAGGCCGAAGGTGTTGGACTCCTCGACCGTGATGACGCCTTCCTTGCCGACCTTGTCCATAGCCTCGGCGATGAGCTCACCGATGGACGGGTCGCCGGCGGAAATACCGGCGGTAGCAGCGATCTGCTCCTTGGTGTCGATCTCCTTGGCGGTCTCGAGCAGGCGAGCTGTGACAGCCTCGACAGCCTTCTCGATGCCGCGCTTGAGGCCGAGCGGGTTCGCGCCGGCTGCGACGTTGCGCAGGCCTTCACGGACCAGAGCCTGTGCGAGAACGGTAGCGGTGGTGGTGCCGTCGCCAGCGACGTCGTCAGTCTTCTTGGCGACCTCCTTGACGAGCTCGGCGCCGATCTTCTCGTACGGGTCGTCGAGTTCGATCTCCTTGGCGATGGAAACACCATCGTTGGTGATCGTGGGGGCGCCCCACTTCTTTTCGAGAACGACGTTGCGACCCTTGGGGCCCAACGTCACCTTGACAGCGTCGGCGAGGGCGTTGAGGCCTCGCTCGAGGCCACGACGTGCCTCTTCGTCGAACGCGATGATCTTTGCCATTGCGAAGTGATCCTCCGGATAGGGGGTGACACACAAGGTGACCGCTCGTCGGGTCACCTCATCGGCACAAGGCGACCGTTTGACCAGTCACCTCATTACACGGGCGACCGATTTGCCTGGTCACCCATCTACGCCTGTGGTCTAGTCAGTGCCCGCGACGGACGACCGGGGGTGTCTATGGTTCCCGGTCTCACTGCCTCGACCTGGCACTCACGGTTCGCGAGTGCCAACTGCATTTTTAGCACTCGAGCGTGCCGAGTGCAAGGTTGAGCCTCAGCCCGCGATGCAGAACTGTCCGTTACTCAAATTGACCGCAAACGAGAGCACTCCGACGCAGTCGACGCCGTTGGCATCGGCCGTAGCGCCCGCTCCGTAACCGGCGATGGCGAAGGTGACGTTGCCGTCAGCCGCCCCGGCCCGCGCGATACCGCCGCCGAGCGCAAATGCCTGCGCCTGACCGTTACCGCGAGAAGCCCCCAGCGCGGTTCCGAAGCCGTTTGCATATGAATTGGAGTAGCCGTTGTCGGCGGCGACGCTCACAGCGGTACCGCTCTCGGCAGCACCGGCCTGCGAACGGCCGGCTCCGACGGACTGCGCGCCGCAGCTCGCGGTCTCGGAGACCTGGATGTCATTGGCCGACGGCGGCGAGACACACGTGACGGGGGCTGCCGAAGCAGCTCCCGCACCGGTCAGCGCCAGCCCGGCGGCGAGCCCCATACCTACAGTCATCACAGCCCCTGTTCTCGCCAGGCGGCCCCCCAACCGACTACTGGAAATTCCGCTGACTCGAGAGGATGAGCGACGGAACCAGACTGACGAGATCAAGGGCATAGAAAACTCCTTCGTGGAACAAGTTCATTGGATTCGGGCGCGAGAGTACCCGCTCGAGTGAAGTCCGTCACCCCCGCCTGGTCAAGCCTCGAGGACGACCCCGAGAAGGGCCGGAAGATCCGCGACCGAATCGATGACATGATCAGGCTTCTGAACCGACAGGTCGAGCACTGTTTGCCGAAACTTGCCTGTGCGCACCAGAACTCCGGTCAGGCCGACCCGCTGTGAGGAGAGGACGTCCCCGATCAGGTCGTCGCCGACCATCACCGTCGCCTCAGGTTCGACATGCATCAGCTCCGTGGCTGTCAGGAACCCCGTGAGAGACGGTTTACCCACTGCGGCGATATTTACACCTGCCACTTCCTCGAAGCCCGGCAAGTACGTTCCGGTGTCGATCCGAAGGCCGTCTACGGTCTCCCACATCATCCCGCGGTGCATCGCGACGACGGGCACACCGGCGAGCAGAAGTTCGAGCACTCGGCTCAGCGCCTCGTGGGTGAACTCCGGGCCGGCGCCGCCGAGAATCACGACCTCCGGATCGGCGTCGTCGAATTCGATTCCCTCGAGATCGGCAGACACGTCACCGTGATTGAGGACCCACGCCCGCGCGTCCGGGTAGGTCGCCCGCACGTACTCCCCTGTGAGCCTGGCGGCAGTAACTATCTGGCTCGCCTCGACCTCGATACCGGCGTCGCACAACCCCTGCGCGATGAGCGTCGAACTGCGCGAGGTTGTGTTGGTCAGAAATCCACAGGCCAATCCGCGCCGCCGAACTTCGCGTACTGCTTCCCCTGATCCCTCGATCGGCTGCCAGGACGTGAGCAGGACTCCGTCGATATCGAACAGAACACCTTCGATGTCGGCCATTGCACCAGCCTATATTCGCCATCGAGGTCCTGCCGAGGCGTCGTAACCCGAAATCCGTCGATCGCTCAGTAGGCTCCCACCCATGGACCTGCGCGACGACGACCTCTTCTCCGTTGCCGGTTCTCTGGCCGAATTGCTCGGCGCTCCCGTCACGATCGAGGACGAGAACTCGACTGTCCTCGCGTACTCCGGCGGCGAGCAGGCCGTGGACGAAGCTCGCATCGGCACGATCCTCGGCCGGCAGGTACCCAGCCGATTCCGCCAATTACTCTCCGATGCAGGAGTATTCGATCGCCTCCACCGAGAGAGCGACCCCATCTACGTCGATCTCGAAGACCCTGCGATCACGCCGCGACTGGTCATCGCAGTTCGCGAGAACGATCACCCCGTCGGCTCGATCTGGGTCGCACTCGCCGGAACACCGACGCCCACACAGGAATCGATACTTCGATCCGCGGTATCTGTCGTGGCCGAGAGAATCGCCTCGGAGCGTGACCGGGTCGACAGCACACGCCGTCGTCAATCCCAGCGCGTCCAAGCTCTGATCGGCGGTGGCGAACCCGCATTCCGCGCCGCAGACGACTTGCGGTTGGCAGGCCCGCTCACCGTCGTCGCCGTCGGAACCGTTGCGGGACCACTGCCGGCGGGGTTGGTCGCCTCTTTGAGCTTGTACCTCGACACTCTGGCCGTCGACGCCGTTGCCGCTCAACTGTCCGAGACCATCTACCTTGTCATCGCGACCGACGAGACCAACGCTCGCCGATTGTCCGCCGACTTCCTCACCCGCGCCCGTGGCCGCGAATTCCTGGCAGTGGCCGTCGGTCGGACAGTGAAGTCTGCAAGCGAATCACATCTTTCGCGCTCGGACGCCGACCATGTTCTCGGAGCGCTTCGTCATGGCCGGTCCGGCGGAACCGTCGCGGGAATGAGGGATACGTTGGCCTCCGTTCTCGCCCTGCACGTCGCCGACATCATCGACGGACTCGGCGACTCCACACCACTCGGAAGCCTCGAACGCCACGACTCTCAGCACGGCAGCGATCTGGTCGCGACGGCAAAGGCCTTTCTCGAGCACGGCGGTGACGTGGCGAATTCTTCTGCCGCACTGCATGTTCACCCCAACACGCTCCGCAACCGCCTGCGTCGAGGCAAGGAGATGTGCGGCGTCGACCTGACCGACGCCGACACCCGCTTGATTCTGATGCTGCAGTTCAAACTCGGTCGCTGAGCAGGCGCGGCGGTGCGTTGTGCGAATCCACAACGAGGTAGCTCCGACGATGGCCGAACGGCCAGTCCTTTTGCCGCCCCCGCGATTCATGCTTGAGAGAAGAGCCGGATGTGACCGGCGTCTCGGTTCGAGCAGAGTCTGTAGAAGGAGTGCGTCATGGGAACTCGTCAGAGCCCCGATCGTGTGGTCGTGGTCGGTGCGGGTGTTGTCGGATTGTCGACGGCCTGGTTCTTGCAGGAACGTGGAGTCGAGGTCACCGTCGTCGATCGCGACGGCGTCGCAGCCGACGCGAGCTGGGGCAACGCCGGTTGGCTTGCCCCCGCATTGACGCTTCCGCTGCCCGAACCCGCAGTGCTCCAATACGGCTTGCGCGCGATGCTCAGCCCGTCGTCCCCGGTGTACGTGCCACTGACCACCGATCTGAAGCTGATTCGGTTCCTGGTCGGGTTCGCGCGCCACTGCACTCCGTCGAAGTGGCAGGAAGCGATGTCGGTCTACACCGAGGTCAACCGAACAGCCTTGGGCGCGTACGACGAACTCGCCGACGGTGGCGTCAAAGAGCTGACCCGCCTTGCCGATCCTTTCCTCGCCGCGTTTGCGTCCGAGAAGGACCGACAGACCTTGGTGGACGAGTTCCATCACGTCGAAGCTGCCGGCGGCGAGGTCGACTTCGACCTCCTCGACTACGACGCGATTCATTCGCTCGAGCCTTCACTCGGCCAGGGTGTGAAAGCCGGTTTGCGTCTGCGTAATCAGCGTTTCATCGATCCCCCGTTATTCGTGAACTCGTTGGCGGACGCGGTTCGTGAACGCGGTGGAGAAATCGTCAGCGGTTTCGACGTCACGCAGATCGACGATCGGGTCGGCGGAGTCACTGTTCGCAGTGCACACGGTGATTCACGCGACGGCGACGCCGTGGTCATCTCGAGCGGTGCCCGCTTGAACAAGCTCGCAGCACCGTTCGGTGTGCGCAAACTGGTGCAGGCCGGACGCGGATACAGCTTCAGTGTCAAGCCCGAGCACCTCCCCAAGAACCCTGTGTATTTCCCCACCCAGCGCGTCGCATGCACTCCGTTGCACGATCGCTTCCGAGTGGCCGGAATGATGGAATTCCGCAGCCCTGACGCGCCGCTGGATCCGCGCCGCGTGCAGGCGATCATCGATGCGGCCAAGCCGATGCTCAGCGGCATCGACTGGACTGCACGGGAAGAGGAATGGGTGGGATCACGACCGTGCACTACCGACGGCTTGCCGTTGATCGGCGCCACGAAGTCGCCGCGGGTGCACGTCGCCGGTGGTCACGGAATGTGGGGAATCGCCCTGGGTCCGTTGACCGGAAAGATGGTGGCCGACTCGATGACCGGCGCTCAGACGCCGACCGTCATGCGCCACTTCGATCCGCTGCGCTGACAGCCGGTTTCACCCACTTGTAGTACGCGCCCGTCAGCAGAACCAGCCATCCGGCACCGACGAGCAGCGCAACTCGGGTATCGGCGATGACGCCGAGCAACACGATGACAAAAGCCAGGAACACGATCGCGAAGATCTGACCGTACGGCCACAGCGGCACTGGAAACTTCAGTGCCGCTGTTTCGTCTGCACTCATCTGAGCGCGGGAACGGAACTGCGAGAGCAGGATCATGATCCAGACGAAAATGGTGGCGAAGGTCGCCAGCGAGGCGATGACGAGGAACACCTGGTCCGGGA
This sequence comes from Rhodococcus sp. 5A-K4, assembly GCF_046097995.1. Lineage (NCBI taxonomy): Bacteria > Bacillati > Actinomycetota > Actinomycetes > Mycobacteriales > Nocardiaceae > Rhodococcus > Rhodococcus sp. 5A-K4. The sequence continues at coordinate 178,840 of NZ_JBJURM010000001.1, read as the reverse complement.
TCAGGTAGTTGAGCAGTACTCCCACCAACAGGGCACCGGTCATGATGACAACAGTCATCCACGGAACACCGTTGGCGGAGACTCTCTTCATCACCTGCGGGGCCTGACCGGCATGCGACATTCCGAACATCATGCGACCCGCACCGAAAACGTCGCTGTTGATGGCGGACAGGGCCGCGGTGATGACAACGATGTTGAGGATCGATGCGGCCGTTCCCAATCCGAGGTTCTCGAAGATCTGGACGAACGGGCTGTTGTCGGAGTTGATGGTCTGCCACGGAATGATCGCCATGATGACGGCGAGGGTGCAGATGTAGAAGAGAATGATGCGCACCGGGACCGTGTTGACGGCTTTCCTGATGGTCTGCGCCGGATCCTCGGCTTCGCCCGCGGTGATACCGATGATCTCGGTGCCACCGAACGCGAACATGACGATCGCGAAACACGCGACGAATCCGCCGAAGCCCGTCGCGAAGAACCCGCCGTCCGACCAGAGGTGGCTGATTCCGGCATCGGTGTCGTGAACGCCGAATCCGAACACGATGATCGCGATGCCGCCGGCGATCATCGCGATGATGGCGGTGATCTTCACGAGCGTGAACCAGAATTCCAGTTCGCCGAACACCTTGACGCTCAACAGGTTTATCGCGCCGATGAAGAAGACGACAGCCAGAACCCAGATCCATCTCGGTACGTCCGGGAACCAGAACTGCATGTACAGGCCGAAGGCGGTGACGTCGGCGAGGCACACGATCACCATCTCGAACGTGTACGTCCACCCGGTCATGAAACCGGCGAGTGGTCCGAGGTGCTTGTTCGCGTACTCGCTGAACGAACCGGAAACCGGGTTACGGACCGCCATCTCGCCGAGCGCTCGCAACACCAGGTAGACCGCGATACCGCCGATCAGGTAGGCCAGGAGCACCGACGGGCCGGCTCGTTTGATGGCCTCGGCGCTGCCGTAGAACAGTCCGGTTCCGATGGCTGATCCGAGGGCGATGAAGCGGATATGGCGCGCTGTCAGCCCTCGCTTGAGGCCATCCTGCGTCGCGGCGTCGCTGTTCACTTCTCGGTACTCCAGTCGGATGGATCGTCATACGTGCGCGAACCATTGTCCGCTACCACCGCGCGTGTTCCCGCACGACCCTGTTGGACGGCCGTACAGTGACCTGACACACATGGTCCATTGACGGATCGCTTACGATCGACAAAAGTGTTTGTAACTTTACGTAGCATCAACTCGACTGGAGAGACTGTGTCCAACACCCTCGAAGCAAGCATCGACATCGACGCATCACCGCAGGACGTGTGGGCAATCGTCGCCGACCTGCAGCGCATGGGCGAATGGAGCCCCCAGTGCAAGGTGATGAAGGTAATCGGCGGGACCGTGCGTGAGGGTGCCAAGACGATCAACGTCAACCGCAAGGGCCTGCTGGTCTGGCCGACGTCGTCGAAGGTCGTTCGTTTCGAACCCAACAAGTCGGTGGCGTTCCGCATCGCGGAGAACCGCACGATCTGGTCCTACGAACTCGAGCCGACCGCTACCGGCACCAAAGTGACCGAGCGTCGCGAGGCTCCCACCGGAACGTCGAAGGTCTCGCAGTTCCTCGTCAAGACCGTCCTGGGCGGAAACGCCGACTTCGAGGTCGAGCTCGTCGAAGGCATGAATGCCACATTGAAGCGTGTGAAGAGCGAGGCCGAGGCGGCTGCACGCACCTCTGCTTGACCCTCGACCTGGTCGAGGCATCAGGATCCGTTCCATGGATCCCGTGATGACACAGATAGCGCAGGCACAAGAATTGGCGAGCTCCGGCGATCGAGCCGGGGCTCGCTCTGCGTTCGAGAAGGTGTGGGAAGAGATCAGCGCCGCCCCCGATGCGCTCCACATCGTCTCCCTCGCGCACTACATGGCCGACGTTCAAGACGATCCGGCTCAGGAGCTCTGCTGGGACCTGCGCGCCCTCGACGCTGCCGATTCGTTGACCGACGCGCGAGCCCAGGAACACCACGCATCGCTGCAGGTCGCCGGTTTCTATCCATCGCTGCACCTCAACCTGGCTGCCGACTACCGCAAACTCGGACGCGACACCGAGGCCGTCGAGCATCTGACGAAGGCCGAGGCGTCGGTCGGCACACTCGCCGACGACGGTTACGGCCGGATGATCAGGGGCGCTATCGAGCGACTGCGGGCAGAATTGATCCGTGACCACTAGTTCCGCCCTCCTGACGATCGGCGAGATGTCCCGGGCGTCGGCGCTCCCGATCAGCGCGCTGCGGTTCTACGACAAGGAAGGCGTGCTCGTCCCGCATTCCGTCGATCCGCACACCGGTTACCGCTGGTACACCGACGATCAGCTCCGCGACGCCCGCGTGATCGCCGGTATGCGGCGCGTCGGTGTTCCGATCCGCGACATGATGGCCGTCCTGACCGGGCCGGAACCCCATTCGTGCCTGGACGCCCATCTGCGCAACCTCGAGGACGGTCTCGCCGACGCCCGGGCCGAACTGGGGCGAATTCACCGGCTGATCGATTCGCTACCCGCCTCCGGCGGCGTGGACATCGACTCGTGGGATCTACGACGCGCACTCGACGCCGTGCTGTTCGCAGTGAACGAGGAATCGGAGTTCCCGATACTTCGCGGCGTCCACCTCGACATTCACGACGGCGTCGCTGCGTTTGTCACCACTGATCAGTTCCGGCTCGCGGTCGCCGAGGTGAAAGTTCACTCCGCTCTGACGGTGTCCGCTGTCGTTCCCGTGGCCTTCGCGCGATTGTTACGCGATGTCGCCGGCGTCGTGACGCTGACTTTCTCCGCGCGCACGGTGACTGCGTCGTATCCGGGAGGTGAGGTGTCCAGCCCACTGATCGAGGACGGCGAGTTCCCCGATCACCGAATCCTGCGCGAGCACCACGACGCTGTCGAACTGAGCGGCGACCAACTTGCCGCCCTGCTCAACGGCACCGGACACGGAGCCGTCGTCAGCATCGGCGAAGACGGTGGTGCCCGGGTGGATCCGGGTGGAATCGATCCCCGTGAGAGGTTCCGCGTACTGGTCGACCGGCAGCGAGTGCGCGACGCCGCCGCAGCCCAACCGGGGCGGCAACTGGTGATCCGAGTAAGCGGCGCGACGCTCCCGCTGGCGATACGCACGGGCGACTGTGTCGGGTACTACTCGTACTTGATGCCACTACAGCCCGTAGGAGAGAAGGCATTCACGTAATCTATGGATGCTCTACCACCCCGTACTGTCAGTGCGACCAGCAGAAGACCTACCGAGTAGTTAGAGGAGCCTGTGGCACGCCGACCCACACCCCCCGGAACCCCGCAACCCACCGGGATCGGACATATCGTCGATCTGGTTCGCCATGCGATTCCGCCACTTCATCCCGCCGGCCTGCCGTTCGTGCTGGCCCCGCTGGGAGTTGCAGCTCTGGGCCGCAACCGTAAGTGGGTGCGCCGAGCCGGTCTGACCACCGCCGCCGCATGCGCCACGTTCTTCCGTCACCCGCACCGGGTGCCGCCGAACCGCATCGGCGTCGTCGTCGCGCCCGCCGACGGCGAGGTGGCGTTGGTCGACAACGCCGTTCCGCCCGCCGAGCTCAATCTCGGAAGCGAGCCGCGCCCGCGCGTCAGCATCTTCCTGTCTGTTCTCGACGTGCATGTCCAGCGCAGCCCTGTCGGTGGAACGGTCAAAGAGGTCGTTCACCAGGCAGGCAAGTTCCTCTCCGCAGATCTCGCCGACGCCAGCGAGGTCAACGAGCGCAACAGCATGCTGATCGAAACCGCCGATGGTCACGACGTTGCGGTTGTCCAGATCGCGGGACTGCTCGCGCGCCGCATCGTCTGCTACGCCGGTGTCGGTGACGTCCTGCCGATCGGCGACACGTACGGACTGATCCGTTTCGGCTCACGCGTCGACACGTATTTCCCCGCCGGAACCACACTCCTGGTCGAGCCGGGACAACGCACGATCGGTGCTGAAACAGTTATCGCGCAACTGCCGTGAAGACGCCGAAGATGAAGTCAGCCGTGAAGAAGCCGGGAGCAGCCCAACCCGGCGCGAAGATGCCCAAACGCACCCAGGCTGTGCGGTTGCTGCCGTCCGTCATCACCATCCTGGCGCTGTGCGCCGGGCTGTCCGCCGTCAAATTCGCTCTCGACGGACAACCCGGTACCTCGCTCGCGATGATCGGCGCCGCTGCCGTCCTCGATTCACTCGACGGCCGCATCGCGCGACTGCTCGACGCCACCAGCAAGATCGGCGCCGAACTCGACTCACTGGCCGACTCCATCTCCTTCGGCGTCGCCCCGGCCCTGGTCCTGTACGTGACCTTGCTGGACGGCACCAGCATCGGCTGGATCATCGCGTTGATCTACGCGGTCAGCATCGTGTTGCGACTCGCACGTTTCAACACCCTGCTCGACGACGACGACGTCCCCGCGTATGCACGTGAGTACTTCGTCGGCGTTCCGGCTCCGGCCGGCGCACTCATCGCCCTCACTCCCCTGGCCGCGACGGCTCAGTGGGGTGACGGCTGGTGGTCTTCGCACTTCGTCGTCATCGTGTGGACGCTCTTCTCGGCTGCACTGATCGTCAGCCGCATCCCGACGCTGGCGATGAAGTCGGTATCCGTGCCGCCGCACATGGCGGCCGGCCTGCTCGTCCTGGTGACGTTGGCTGCGGCCGCACTCATCACCTACCCGTACATCCTGCTGATCGTTCTCATCGCGATCTACCTGGTGCACATCCCGTTTGCCGTGCACTCGAAGCGGTGGGTGGCAGCACGTCCCGAAACCTGGGACATCAAGCCTTCCGAACGCCGCGCGATCCGACGTCAACCCAACGTCGGTGGCCGCCGCTCGGCCGCTCGTCTCGGATTGCGGCGACCCCGCTAGTCCACGACGTACTCTCGAGAGGTGACTTCGCCGGAACTCGCCCTCACCGTTCGACTCAACACCTCTGCCGCCGACCTACGCCGCGGGGTAGTGCGCTTGCACCCCGAAGCGTTGGCGGCGTTGGGCATCCGCGAATGGGATGCCATCGCACTCATGGGAGCCCGCGGCACCGCGACCGTCGCGGGCCGTGCGCCCACCGGAACCCCGGCAGGCACGATCCTTCTCGACGACGTCACCATGTCGAACGTCGGCCTGACCGAGAACTCTTCCGTCGTGGTCGGTCCGGTGACGGTGTACGGAGCGCGATCCGTCTCCGTCACCGGCTCGTCCATGGCGACAAATTCGATCAGCTCGACGGTTCTGCGACAAGCCCTTCTGGGCAAGGTCGTCAGCGTCGGCGACACGGTCTCGCTCCTCCCCCGCGATCTCGGTCCGGGTACGAGCACTTCCGAAGCCACCCAAGCGCTTTCCCGCACCTTCGGCGTCGCGTGGACATCCGAACTGCTCACCGTCACGGCCGTCGAGCCTGCCGGTGGTCCGGTCAGCGTCCAGCCGAATTCGGCGGTCAACTGGGGTTCCGGCTCGGCGGGCACACTGACACCGAGTGCGCTTGTTTCCAGTCCGGCCGCCGTCGCGATCGAGCCTGCGCCGTCGGTTCCGCTGGATCACCTTGTCGGCGCGCAAGCGCAGGCAGCCAAGCTGACCGAGTGGCTCGGCCTGGCACTCGACGAACCAGAACTGCTCCGTACGCTCGGCGCCTCCCCGCACCTCGGCGTCCTCATCACGGGCCCCGCCGGCGTGGGCAAAGCCACGTTGGCCCGCTCGGTCCTGTCCTCGCGCAAACTGGTCGAACTCGACGGCCCGGGAGTCGGTGCCACCGAGGCGAATACCCGCCTGCAGCGAATCGTCGACGCCGTTGCTGCCGTGCGCGGCGGTGGTGTACTGCTGATCAGTGACATCGACGCTCTGCTTCCGGCCACCGCGGAACCGGTGTCCGCACTGATCCTCGAACAATTGCGCAGCGCCGTCGCAACCCCGGGCGTGGCATTCGTCGCGACCTCCGCCCATCCGGAGACCGTCGACGCGCGCCTTCGCGGCCAGGATCTCTGCGATCGAGAACTCGCACTTACCCTGCCGGACGGCGCAACTCGCAAGGCGTTGCTCGAACTCCTGCTCCGCCGCGTGCCCACCGGAACCCTCGAACTCGACGCCATCGCCTCGCGCGCACCCGGATTCGTGGTCGCCGACCTCGCGGCGCTCTGCCGTGAAGCTGCCTTGCGAGCGGCGACGCGGGCGTCCAAATCCGGTGATTCTCCGGAGATCACGCAGGAAGATCTTGTCGGGGCCCTCGAAGTGATTCGGCCACTGTCTCGTTCGAGTACCGAAGAACTGTCGATCGGCAGCGTCACCCTCGACGACGTCGGCGATATGGTCGAAACCAAACAGGCGCTCACCGAAGCGGTGCTGTGGCCGCTACAGCACCCCGACTCCTTCGCACGCCTCGGTGTCGACCCACCCCGCGGCGTGCTCCTCTACGGCCCTCCCGGCTGCGGTAAGACGTATCTCGTTCGTGCCCTTGCCAGCTCAGGTCACCTCAGCGTCCACGCCGTCAAAGGGGCAGAGCTGATGGACAAGTGGGTCGGCGCCTCCGAAAAGGCCGTGCGCGAGTTGTTCCAGCGCGCACGCGATTCGGCGCCCTCGCTGATCTTCCTCGACGAGATCGACGCCCTTGCACCGCGTCGTGGTCAAAGCTCCGACTCCGGAGTGTCGGATCGCGTCGTAGCCGCGTTGTTGACCGAACTCGACGGCGTCGAACCGCTACGCGACGTCGTGGTGTTGGGCGCAACCAATCGACCGGATCTGATCGACCCTGCCCTCCTGCGCCCCGGCAGACTCGAACGTCTCGTATTCGTACCGCCGCCGGATGCGGAGGCTCGCAAAGCGATTCTGCGTGCTTCCGGCAAGTCGGTACCGCTCGCCGAAGATGTCGATTTGGACATTCTGGCCGTCGATCTCGAGGGATACTCGGCAGCAGACTGCTCGGCTCTCCTGCGTGAGGCTGCACTCGCCGCCATGCGTCGGAGCATGGACGCGGCCGACGTGACGGCCGCGGACGTGGCAACCGCCCGTGAGAAGGTACGTCCCTCACTCGATCCCGAGCAGGTGGCACACCTACAGGCGTACGCGGACAACCGATAAGGACTGACCATGGCTGTTGATCTGGTTCTGTACGGCGACATCGTGACCATGCACGAGGAAGCACCGCGCGCCCAGGCGCTCGCCGTGACGGGCGGCCGGATCACGGCCGTCGGCGCGCGCATGGACGTCGAGGAACTGGTGGGGCCGGATACCCGCGTCGTCGACGTCGGAGGTGCCACTGTTCTGCCGGGGTTCATCGAGCCACACGGTCACCCTTTGGAAGAAGCCATCGTGCTCGGGCCTGACGTCGTCGACATTCGGCCTGTCACGATCGCCGAGGCGGATGCCGTAGTTGCTGCCGTCGTCGACACTGTTCGTTCGCGAGGTGCTGCCGGCGCTTCTTTGAACGGTTGGGACCCGTTGCTGCAGAAGGGCCTACCCGATCCGACCATCGACTGGCTGGACTCCGTAGCGCCGGAGTACCCCCTCGTGATCATGCACAACTCGGGACACGTCGCGTATTTCAACACGGCGGCAGCAGTGCAGGCCGGCATCACCCGCGATACCCCCGATCCGATCGGCGGATCGTACGGCCACGACGCGACGGGCGCACTCGACGGATCCGCGTACGAAATGCCCGCGGTGTTTGCAGTCGCGGGCCACGCAGTCACCATCGGTGACGACTTCCCCGCACTGGTGGCGGCCGAATGCGCCCGGCTGAACGCCGCCGGAATCACCACCATCGCCGAATTGTCGTTCGACCCAAAGATGCGGCCCGCCCTGGCAGCGATAGCCGACGCCGGACTGCTCACCACCCGCCTGCGGCTCTACGAGATGTCCAACGACGCGCGCACTACCGAGGCGTCACCGGGCGACGGAAACGACCTGGTGCGCCAGATCGGCATCAAGGTCTGGTCCGACGGTTCACCGTGGGTCGGCAACATCGCCACCAGCTTCCCGTATCTCGATACCGAAGCCACCCGCGCGCTCGGGATCGCCTGCACGCACGGGCACGCCAACTACACCGGCGAACAGATCCACGACATCAGTTCCGCCTACTTCGCCAAAGGGTGGCAGATGGCGTGCCACGCCCACGGCGACGACGCGATCACCATGGTTCTCGACGCGTGGGAGCAGCTACTGAAAGAGCATCCGCGGCCCGATCACCGGTTGCGTCTCGAACACGTCGGCGCGATGCGTCCGGATCAGTTCGCCCGCGCAGCGGAACTGGGCGTCACGGTCAGCATCTTCATCGACCACTTGCACTACTGGGGTGACGTTCTGGTGGATGATCTGTTCGGCCCCGAATACGGATCCGTCTGGGCCGCAGCAGGATCTGCACTCGCGGCCGGGCAACGGTTCACCTTCCACAACGACGGTCCCGTCACCCCCGCCAATCCGCTACGGAATATGCAGGACGCCGTCACCAGACTTTCGCCCAGCGGCCGCGTCGTGGCACCCCAGGAACGGATCCCCGTGGACGCCGCCGTGCGCGCCCATACGGTCAACGCCGCGTGGCAGCTGTTCAGCGAAGATCACATCGGGTCCATCTTTCCCGGCGCCTACGCGGATCTTGTTGTGCTGTCGGCAAATCCCCTCGACGTCGAGCCGACCAGGCTGGCCGACATCACGGTGCTCGCCACCATCCTGGAGGGTCGGACGGTGTACGGAGACCTGAGCGCGATCGGCTGATCTCGAACTCAAAGTAGTCCGTTTTGTCCCTGGCTCTCGAAAGTATGTTCGATTAAACTTTCGGTATGAACAGTCGGGAAGCATGGCAGCTGGATGGCGAGGGCCTCAAGGGTGAGGTTCTCGATCTGGTGCGTGTCCGGCACGAGTTGCAGTCGCGGATGGTGTTGCTGATCGTGGAAATGTTTTCCCGTGAGGTTCTCGGGGGGAAGGGTTTTCGGTCGATCGCGCAGTGGTTGCATGGTTCGACGAATTTGGAGATCGGTGAGTGCAGTCTGCTGGTCGGGTTGGCGCGGTTGTTGATGCTCGAACCTGTTGTGGGCGATGCGTTTCATCGTGGTGATGTGGATGCGTTGAAAGCGCGTCAGGTGGCGTCGTTTTGTCAGCATCCGCCGAAGAATATGACCCTGGCGGATGTGGACAAGGCCCGCGGGATCTTGTTGGGGTTGGCGTCGAAGAACATTGCGGATTGTGATGCGGTGCGGGCGGCGATTCGGCGGATCGAGAAGCAGTACGGCACGCGTGAGGACGGTGTTCCGGTCGGGGAAGATTCGGAGCGGAACGAGTTTTACGCCTCGAAAGGCTTGTACGGGCGTGTGTCTGTGAAGGGTGACTTGGATGCGGTGAACGGGGCGCGTCTGATCACGTTGTTGTCGAGTTTGTCTGCTCCGACGCCGGAGAGGGACGGCGTGAAGGACACGCGTACTCCTGCTTTACGGCGGGCGGATGGGTTTTGTGAATTGTTGCGCCGGTATGAGCGGGCGGGGTTGGGTCCGATCGAGGGCGGCGTGAAACCGCACATCACGGTGACCGCATCGGCGAAAGACATGACGGACCTGCAAGCGTTGAAAGACCTCCTGCCGTCGACGGAGGAACTCGGGTTCGCGTGGACGGATTGGGTGGGCCCGATCAGTATCGACACTGCCCGGATGCTGGCCTGCGACTGCACCGTGACGCGGATTTTGTTGGATGAGAATGGTGTTCCGCTCGACTGCGGCAAGGAAGCGAGAACGGCGACGGTGCCGCAGCGGCGGGCGTTGGCAGTTCGGGATGGTGGGTGTGCGTTCCCGGGGTGTGGGACACCGTCGGGGTGGTGCGATGCCCATCATATTGTTCACTGGGGTGATGGTGGCCCAACAGATCTCGACAATCTGATTCTGTTATGTGGTCATCACCATCGGACACTGCACCACACCGAGTGGCGTGTCGAGATCGGCCCGGATCGGAAGTCGGTGTTCTATCCGCCGATGTCGATCGATCCATATCAGCAGCCGATCGGCGGGAACAGCCCACCGACAGCAGCCTGAACGGGCACAAATTGAAAACGCGAGCACCGGGGCACGATCATGCCCCGGTGCTCATGCTGCGTTCCGTCATCTTCGCGGAGACGTACGGCCTACCAGCGGTTCCGAACCTCCTCGGCAAATCCGAGGAGATCTCGAACCACCACGGAGGTACCGTCGTCGAGGATCACTGTGCCGGAGAACTTTCCGAACACCTGATGCTGAATCGAACGCAGCACCCCGACATCGAAAGTCGCGGCACGGTCGATGATCGGCTCGAAAGTCATCTCGAAGCGACCATCGTTGCTCGAGAAGTTCCACGGAGCGCCGTCGTACGTTCCCTGCGGGATGCCGAAGTCGATCCTGTCCAGTTTGTGTGCCCGACCGCCGACAAACACGATGTTCTCGCTGGCCGCCGTCGTGTCGCCGAAGCCGTAACCGATGTTGAATCCGAACCGCTCGCCGTTCACCAGTCCGGATGCAGAACCCCAGTACCAGGTGTTGTCGTAAGTCCAGACTCCCCTGCCCCAATCGAGAACGCCGAACGAGTCTTCCGAGCGAAATGTGAAGTCGTCGCTCCCGATTCGCACGGTCCCGGCAGCGGGCAGGCAGTTGATCTTCTGGTTGTAGTAAAACGATCGGGACGCCTTCGGAAACGGTGTGGCGATCACCATCCGGTCATCGACAGGACCCGCCAGGAACAAATCGGCATGAAGGCCTCGCCCACCGTCGAAAGCCGGGTAGTCGACAATCAGGTGGCGCCCACCGTCCACATGGCGAAACTCGAAGCGAGCTTTACCTTTCGACACCACCACATCACCGTCGTCCGCGCTTTCGGGCAGACCGAGCCTTCCCATCGGGAACGGCAGCATCACGTTTTCGGTGATCTCGTGTGGTGTTCGGAAATCGAGCCAGGAGACTCCGAGCAAGCCCATGTACCCGTTGTCGGCGACGGTCAACGCGATGCCGTAATCCGCAGTGAGAACGCAGTAGTAGTCCCACTCCTTGATCCGGAACTTCGGAGCGGTGATCGCAGAGCGTCGATACTTGCGAATCTCCGATGGGGCCCAACCCGTCTCGACCAAATGTCCGCCATCGTCGAGAAGCGGGCCGGGCGACATCAGTGTCTGCATTCTTACTTCCAGCGTCCCAAGATCTCGTTCGCACGGTTGGCCAATGCCATCTGGAAGAACGGACCGAAGCTCACACGTGCCACTCCGAGCGGACCGAAACTTGCCGGATCGTCCTGGTCCGGAATTCCGATCGCATTGATCGGAAGTGGAAGTTCGGACGTCAGGCGGCGCTGGGTCGCGTCGTCATGCCGCCCGACGGGATAGAGAACGTCGGCGCCGGCGTCGGCCGCCAGCTTGAGGCGTGCGATGGCGCGATCGACACGATCGGACTCGTCACCGACCTGCTTCACGAACAGGTCGGTGCGCGCGTTGACGACAACGTGAACTCCGGCTGCGTCGGCGGCCTGACGAAGCCCACCCACGAAGTCGGCGTGCTCCTGCGCCTCACGCAAGCGTCCGCCTTCACTGTGAACGGTGTCCTCGATGTTGAGTCCGACAGCGCCGGCATCGATCAACCCGTCGATGAGAACTGCCGGCTCGAGCCCGTAACCACCCTCGATGTCCACCGAGATCGGGGCGTCGACCGCACCGGTGATCTGCTTGATCCGGTGCAGCAGTTCGTCGAAGGTGATGCCCTCGTTGTCCGGCTTGCCGATGGAATCGGAAACCGGGTGGCTGCCCACCGTCAGGGCTGCAAAACCGGCAGCCACCGCAAGATTCGCCGACCACGCGTCCCAGACCGTCGGGAGAATGACCGGGTTACCTGGCTGGTGCAACGCCAATAGAGCAGTTGCCTTGTCGTTGATCGAAGTCATGCGGTGGCTCCTCGAGATCGTGGGGTGTACCTCTCACCTACCGACTCTAGTGAGCGACCGGGCAGCCTGTGCTCTTGTAATCGACCTGGAACTCCTTGATGCCGTTGATCCAACCCGAGCGCAGACGGCGCGGATCACCGATCTTGGTGATGTCCGGGACGTTGTCGGCGATGGCGTTGAACATCAAGTCGATCTCCATGCGAGCGAGGTTTGCACCGATGCAGAAGTGCGCGCCCGTTCCGCCGAAGCCCAAGTGCGGATTGGGGTTACGAGTGATGTCGAACGTCATCGGGTTCTCGAACACGTCCTCGTCGAAGTTCGCGGAGCTGTACAGCATCACCACGCGCTGCCCCTTCTTGATCGACACTCCTGCCAGCTCGGTGTCCTCGAGCGCGGTGCGCTGGAACGCGGTGACCGGTGTCGCCCACCGGACGATCTCGTCGGCCGTCGTCTTGGGACGTTCCTTCTTGTACAGCTCCCACTGCTCGGGGTTGTCCAGGAACGCGATCATTCCGTGCGTGATGGCGTTGCGGGTGGTCTCGTTCCCTGCGACCGCCAGGATGAGCACGAAGAACCCGAACTCCTCCGGGCTCAAAGCGTCGCCGTCGATGTCGGCCTGGACCAGAGTCGTGACGATGTCATCTGCCGGACAGGTACGACGCGCGTCTGCCATTTGGTACGCGTATCCGAGGACCTCGGTGGACGCGACTGCCGGATCACCCTGGTATTCCGGGTCGTCGTAGCCCATCATCTCGTTGGACCACTTGAACAGCTTGTCCCGATCGTCCTGCGGTACACCGATCAGATCCGCGATCGCCTGGAGCGGCAGCTCGCTGGCAACCTGCTTCACAAAGTCGCCCGGGCCTTCGCTCACAGCGGTGTCGACGATGCTGCGCGCACGACGATCCAATTCGTCGCGCATGCCGTTGATCGCGCGCGGCGTGAACAGCTTCGAAATCAGCTTGCGGAGCTTGGTGTGCTCCGGCGCATCCTTGTTGAGCAGAAGATGCCGGAGCATCTCGACGGCCTCACGTGGCATGTCGTCGGCGAAACGCGCGATCGCGGTGTTCTCCCAGCTCGAGAACACATCGCTGCGCTGGCTGACCTCTTTGACGTCAGTGTGACGCGAGACCACCCAGTAGCCCTCGTCCTGGAATCCACCAACGGTCGGCGGCTGCTCACACCACCACACGGGCGCGCTTCGACGCAGTTCGGCGAATTCCTCGAAAGGGATCCGCTCCCCGAGGACAGCAGGATCGGTGACGTCGAATCCGGCCGGTAGGTCAGGCGTGCGAGTTGTGTCCGAGATGGTCATGGCGTCCTCTGATCGGTCGATTGTGCGCTACACCACAGAGTAGCTTTCACTAACGGGCTGTCAAGTGAAAGACGGAGAGTCTCGTGCAACTGACCCGTGAGAGCCCCCGCGGCACTAGGATCCCGGTAATGACAGATACCTCCGGCAGACTGACGCTGCGAGAGAAGCAGAAGCAGCGAACCCGCGCAGACCTCGTGGATGCTGCCGGCGCGCTCTTCACCGAACGCGGATACGCGGCTGTCACCGTCGAGGACATCGCCGGCCGGGTCGGTTGCAGCCGCGCCACCTTCTACCTGCACTTCCCCGGCAAGATCGACATACTCAAGGCCCTCGGCTCGAACACGGTCGTATCCAGCACGCTCGCGATATTCCAGGATCTCGACCACGTACTCGATTCCGGTTCGCGCGAAGAATTCGCCGGCTGGATCAACCGCGCTCTCGACTGGTGCCGCGATCACCACCACATGATGCGGGCGTGGGACGAGGCCATGGTCCTCGAACCCGAATTCCGAACACTGGCACGCGAAGGCATCTCCGCACTGCCCAACGCGATGCCGTCGTACCTGGCACGCTGGCCGCAGAGCCGACACGACGAGGCGAAACTCCGGGTCGAGCTCCTGCTGACACAGATCGAGCGCTTCTTCATTCGGTGGGCGGAACAGGGCGCGATCACCGCGGGTGCGGACGTCGCAGCAGACGTTCTCACCGACATCTGGTTTCCGGCACTCACGCCGCCCACGACCGATGTTGCGGCGCCGCGATAGGTTGGCCCGATGCCACTCGACCTTCGAGCGATCCTCACCACCGTCGCTGCACTCCTGTCCGGGATACTCGCGGCGCTGGCCCTGACCAATCCCGTTCTTCGCGACTGGGCCATCGTGGCCTCCCCGTCGGAAGTAGATCGCTGGATCAGCAGCGGACCGACTGCTGTCGGCCTCGGCGCCGTGATCGCCGTGCTTGCCTGCGCCCTCTCACAGCGTCGCGGGTCCCGTCGGGCGGCGTGGATCGCGATCGCCGTCGGCGTCGCCGTCATCGCGATCGTTCGGGCAGTCGTACCCGAGGTTGCGTCACTGGACCTGCTGATCGCATTGATCATCGTCAAAAGTGTTGCAGCCGGCACCATTCTGGGCTGCGTGGTTGCCGTCAGTTGGGACCGCACTGCCACGAAGAACGCGACACTCCTCGGCGTGCTCGCCACCTTCCTCGCGATCCGCACGTTCGCTGGTGGGACAGCCAGGATGACGACGTCTTCGGTGGGTGAGCCGTCGTGGTGGCTGATCGGCGCCACGGCCGCAGCAGCAATCGCCTGTGCAGTGACCGCGCAAGCCGGCTTCCGGATTCGCAAGCCGGACTCGGGTGAAATCCGCATCGCTCTCGTGGTGATCACCGCGCTGGCGATCGGGCATCGAGTGCTCGGCGCCGTGATCGACCGCCAGCAATACGCGTCCGAGGCGACCGCCTGGATCGTCATGGTTTTGGCAGCAGGCGCTGCGCTCGCCTTGACGTGGATCGCCGCTTACCGCCTCGGCGACGCCTCCGGTGCTGGTGGCAAGTTCCTCTGGGCGGCAACCGCACTGGCCGCTGCGTCGGCCCCGCTCTTCGTCGACATAGCGAAGGGTTCCGGCCACTGGGGAGACCTGAAGTCCCCTTGGGTACTGGTGCTTTTCGCGGCCCTTCTGGTCGCCGTCGGATTGAGGCTGCACAAGCAGGTGCCAAACTTCGTGCCCATCGCCGTTCTCGTTGCGGTTCCGCTGTCGGAACTACTGCCCTTCGACTCCGCGCACGGCGTCTGGTCAATCGCACTGAAGATCGCCGCGCTGGGCCTCGCCGCCGGTTTGCTGTTCGGTTCCCTTGCTCCCGGCAGCCTCGTCGACGCCACACTCGGACTCGCCATTCCCTTTGCCACGATGACCTTCTCGTCGATCGCCATTCTCACCGATCAGCTCACCGCGCCGCCAGAGTTGACAGCGGCAGACATTCAGCGATTGATGGAACTTCCCATCCCGGCGCACGTCAGCGCCAACGGAGGACTATTCGGACGCGGAATAGGCATCACCATCGACTACGTCACCCCTCAGACCGTCGGCACTGCAATCCTCTTCGCCCTGATCATCGGATTCTGTGGTGCGGCGATCCTTCGACGATCCCACCCACCCGTCGAGGTATCGGAACCCACCGAGACCGCCTGATCGGGACAGACCGATGACCATCGACCTCCGGTCATGCACCGGCGCCCTCGCGGCCTTTCTCTCGGGAATCCTTGCCGCCCTGGCGCTGACGAACCCAGCGCGAATGAGATGGCCTGTTACCGAACCGCAGTCGAAGATCGACCAATGGATCAGCAGCCAATCCACCAGCGTCGTGGTGGGTGCCATCGTCGCCGTAGGGGCCTGCGCGTATCTCCAGCACCGCCGTTCTCGCAGGCGTGCGTGGGCGTTTGTGTACACGGGCGTCGTCGTGCTGATTCTGATCAGATTCCTCGTCGCCGAAGAAGTCGGTCTTGATCTGCTGAGCGTTCTGGGTTTCGCCAAAACCATTGCAGCCGGACTCATCCTGGGCGGCGCTGTCGCCGCATCGTGGGACAGCCGCCTCGGACGCAACCTGCTGATCATTGGCGTGGTGTCGACGTGGTTGGCCGCGCAATCGTCCACCGGCGATTTGATGCCCGTCAGCACGTCGTCCATCGGCGAACCTGCCTGGGCACTTCTGTTGCTGACCCTGATCTGCGCAGTGGCGTGCGCAGTGACAGACGACTCCGAATTGCGGATCAGCGAAAGCGAACCGGGCGTCGCCGCAGCCGCTCTGGCAGTTGCCACCGGCCTCGCTGTCACCCAACGGATTCTGAGTTCGGTCGTCGACCGGCAAGAGAACCCACCGACGTTTTCGGGTTGGCTGGTCATGATCGCGTCCACCGTCGCCGTCCTCACCCTGACCTGGTTCTGTGTGAGGAGACTGGACACAACTTCAGGCAGTGGCGGATTCCTTTGGGCTGCAACCGCTGTTGGAGCCGCCGCCACGACGGTGTTCGCGGATCTGACCGACCGCTTCTTTCTCGACGGTGACCGAACCTCGCCGTTGGTGATCGCTGCCCTCGCGATCATCGCGGTCGTCTTCGGCTTGTCGCGTTCTCGACACCGGGATCGCACGATCGCAGGTCTGGCTCTGCTGGCTGCGATCCCGTTGTCGGAGTGGATCTTCGACGGCGAACACGAACTTGCTCTACTGCTCCGCATTGTCGCGCTGGGCGTCGGGTCGGGATTGCTGCTCGGATCCGTACTGCCGTCGAATCCCGTCGCAGCGACGCTGGGGTTGACGATTCCTTTCACTGCCCTGGTCTTCATGTCGATCGGGCAGCACGAGATCGAGACAGTGTCCTCAACGTACGTCAAGCACGATCCGTCATCGACGTACTTGCAGGACGAGTCCGGACTGCGAGCCTACGTCGACGCAACCGAGCCCGACGCAGCCTTCCGAGCCGACGCCGCGTTCGTTATCGTCGATGCAACTGAAGATCCGCCACGCTCCGACGGCGCGGCACTCCTGATGTGTGTAGTCGTCGTCGCCACCGGGATCGCGCTCCGCCGCCGCAGCCCCCGTTGACACACCGTCACCGGACTGAGACCTCCTATTGCGGTGCAACTGGTACCGGATTGACTATTTTGGAGCAGTGCCCATCGCCCGCAGGACGTTGCTCGTCGCACTGAGTGGTGTGACGGCATTCGTCGTCACCGTCGTCGCTTTGGCACCGTTCGTGAACAGCCAGTCGACGTCGATTTCGACGGGCGACCGATTCTGGTCCATCTCGACCATCGGCGCCGGCGTCTTGGCTGTCGTCGCGGTCGGGACAGCCGCGATGATGGCCCGTTGCCGATTGCGGACCGCGGCCATGACGGTCTTCGGTGGGCTCCTCCTCGAACTGCCCGGGCTCTACGATCACAACTTCGAGGCACTCTCGCCCGTTGGTGCGGGAGTCGCTGTCGGCGCGGTGACGGTTGCTGCCGCTCCCCGGGTTCGAGCTGCCTCGGTCGCGGGAACGATTGTGGCTGTGCATGTCTCGGATTCGCTCCTGGACGAAGACGCAATTCCTCGGCGGTACGCGGACTACATCGCCGACAACACCAACCAGTTTCAACCACCGGTGTTGGGGGCAACACTGCTCGCGCTCGCTTTGGCCGCCGCCTGCGTCGCCGCGTTCTGGTTCCACGATTTCGACAAGGACCACCCCAAGGAACGGATGGCCGTTCGGCCGGTGACTATCGCGGCGGTGCTCACTCTCTTCGGGGTCGCGGCGAATTGGTGGTTCGAGATCACCACCGTCACGGCGGCCGTACCCCTTCTACTCGTCGCGCTCGTAATCACGGTGATCTGCGCGCGGGTGCTGGGCGATGGCGGTCGAATCCTGCTGATGTGTACCGCCGCCGTCGCAACTCTGGCGGCGGTGTCGGCGAACCGTCCCGCAACCGAAGCCATGGAATGGTCGAAAACCCCCGCCTCGACCGCCGTCGTGATCGGCGTCGTCATCGTCGCCGCGGCAGCAATCGGCGCGATCGCTCCCTCGCGGGTCGTCGGCTACGGATTGCTCCTGACGGTGACGGTCGCCGGGATCGTCAGCTACGCCACGTCGCCGTCGCCGAAGATCGGTGACGTTCTCACGATCAGCGATCTTCTTGTCGCCTTCACCTCTGCGGTCGTCACGTACGCGATCGCCAGCGCGATGTACCGAGAGCCACCGCGGACCGGAGCGTCACGAGCCCTCGTCGGACTCGGTGTCATCTTCGGCCCGACGGCGCTGGCCCTGCTCGTCTATCCGCAGTTCGACTACGGATGGACCGCGTACACGCCGCTCGACGAGAACAAGCCCTTCAACGGCATCACGACGGTCGGCCCATTCGAAATCTCGACCGACATCCTGATACTCGACGCCGTGGCACTGATCATCGTGGCCGTCTGCGCCTATGCAAGTCTGCGCTTGGGGCGAGTCAATCGATCCGTACCTCCGCCGATCAGTCGATCAGATCCATCGACGCCAGGCGATGGAACACTTTGAGTGATCCCGGCGCCACCTCGTCCATCGCTGCGTACTCGGCGAGCGTGAAGTAGCGGAACTCGGCGATCTCGCTGGTCGGGTGCGGGTCTCCGGCCATCTCCGCCAGATAACAACTCATGTGCAGGCCCGTGTCCGCGGAATGTCCGAAAGCGTGAGCCTCGAAAACGTCGAGGAACGTCACCGTCCCGTCGACCAGATCGACGTCGAGTTCCTCCCGAATTTCGCGGTGCAGTGCCTGCTCGGGCGTCTCACCCGGGTCGATCTTTCCGCCGGCCATGTAGAACGCGGTCTTGCCCACGGACCGGGTCTGGATCAGCTTGCGGTCACGAATGTGCGCAAGGGCGGCGGTACGGATGATCGTGGTGGGAGTCGACGAATTCACGTCGTCCAACCTACGTGTATCAGCGAGTGCCGATGATGTCCGAATCGACTCGCTGCACATCGAAACTGCCACGCCCGGTAATATGTACGCAAAGACAACCTCTCCGACTAGGTGAATTGTCTCGTTAATCCGATAGGTTCGATTTTGTTCGGACACCCCGCCGCCCGCTGACAACACGACGGAGTGCCTTTTGCTCGCTATCTTGCTTGCCCATGCCGTTGCCGCCCTCTTGGCTCCGCTTGTGGTGCGCAGGTTAGGGCGAAACGGCTTCTTCCCCCTCGCGATAGTCCCCCTCGCCAGCCTCGGCTGGGTCATCGACAAATGGGGCATCGTCGAGACGCTGCACATCACCTGGGTTCCCGGCCTGTCGATGGACATCGACTTCAGATTCGACGCGCTTTCCGCCATCATGGCCGTGCTCGTCCTGGGCGTCGGCACGCTGATCCTGATCTACTGCGCCCGCTACTTCAACGACGACGAACCTCGACTCGGCATCTTCGCCGCCGAGATGGTCGCCTTCGCGGGTGCCATGTTCG
The DNA here is from genome assembly GCF_046097995.1 of Rhodococcus sp. 5A-K4. Taxonomy (NCBI): domain Bacteria; kingdom Bacillati; phylum Actinomycetota; class Actinomycetes; order Mycobacteriales; family Nocardiaceae; genus Rhodococcus; species Rhodococcus sp. 5A-K4. The sequence continues at coordinate 159,663 of NZ_JBJURM010000001.1, read as the reverse complement.
GACTCGTGACCAGCGACAACATGCTGCTTCTCTACGTGTTCTGGGAACTGACGACCGTCTTGTCGTTCCTGCTCGTGGGTCACTACGCCGAACGCGCCACCAGTCGCCGCGCCGCGACCCAGGCACTGCTGGTCACCACCGCCGGTGGTCTGGCGATGTTGGTCGGCATGATCATCCTCGGCCAGGTCGGCGGCAGCTACAACCTGTCCGAACTGGTCGCGAACCCGCCGACGGGGTGGCTCCCGTCCGTCGCGATCGTCTTGATCCTGATCGGTGCGCTCTCCAAATCGGCAATCGTGCCCCTGCACTTCTGGCTGCCAGGTGCGATGGCCGCACCCACCCCTGTCAGCGGTTATCTTCACGCGGCAGCAATGGTCAAGGCCGGTATCTACCTCGTCGCGCGTCTGGCTCCCGGGTACGCCGATTCGCCGCCGTGGCGCATCACCATCATCAGTTTGGGTCTGCTGTCGATGATCCTCGCCGGTTGGCGAGCCATGCGCGCGTACGACCTCAAACTCGTCCTCGCCTTCGGAACCGTCAGCCAACTCGGCTTCATGATGGTCCTGGTCGGCATAGGCACGCGTGACGCCGCCCTGGCCGGCATGACGATGGTCGTGGCGCACGCGATGTTCAAGGCCGCACTCTTCATGGTCGTTGGCATCATCGATCACACCACCGGCACCCGTGACCTGCGCAAACTTGCTCACCTGGGTAAAGCGGCACCCGCTCTCGCGATCATCGCGAGCCTCGCTGCCGCCAGCATGGCCGGTCTACCACCGCTACTCGGATTCGTCGGCAAGGAAGCCGCACTCGAATCAGTTCTCGAAACGAACGCGCTCGGCCACTGGTCGTCGATCGCCGTCGTCACGGTGATCGTGTTGGGCTCGATCCTGACCGTCGGCTACAGCGTCCGGTTCATCTGGGGAGCCTTCGGACGCAAGACCTTGAGCAAGCCGAGTCCGGCCGTGAGCAAGATGCACAAGCCGGGTTGGCTGTTCCTGTTCGCGCCCGGCCTACTCGCGGTTCTCGGTCTGGCCGCCGGCATTCTCTCGCCCCAACTCGAGAAGCTGCTGACGCCGTACTCGACCACGCTGGCCCCCGGACCTCACGCCGACTACCACCTCGCGCTGTGGCATGGATTCAACACTCCGCTGCTGCTCACCTGCATCGTCATCGCCGGCGGCATCGCGCTCTACATCGCGCAGCGTCAGATCAGCCGCCTGCATTTCGAGCACCCGCCGCTCGGCAACGCCGACCGTATCTACGACGCGACCCTGCGCGGCATGGACACCATCTCGATGCGCCTGACCGGTGCCACTCAGCGTGGTTCGCTCCCCCGCACGCAGTCGACGATTCTTGCGACGCTGGTCGTGGTGCCACTGTTCCTGCTGATCATCGACACCGATGGCGGCGGAGTCGACCTTCGGATGTGGGATTCACCCATCCAGTTCACTATCGCGCTGATGATGATTTCGGCCGCCATCGCCGCGACGCTGATGCGCAACCGACTCGCCAGCGTCATCCTCGTCGGACTCACCGGCTACGGCTGTGGCGTGTTGTTCGCGCTACACGGCGCACCCGACCTCGCGCTGACCCAGTTCCTCGTCGAAACCTTGACCCTCGTGATCTTCGTGCTGGTACTGCGGAAGTTCCCCGCAGAGGTCGACGAGAGGAAGGCAATCGGCTTCAAGTGGCCGCGTGCGGCACTCGCCGTCGCGGTCGGTATCACCGTCACCACCATCGCGGCCTTCGCGACCAATGCGAGAAACACTCGTCCGATCTACGAACTGCTTCCCGACGCGGCCTACGACCTGGGCAACGGCAAGAACGTCGTCAACGTCCTACTCGTCGACATTCGCGCATGGGACACGCTCGGTGAGATCTCGGTGCTGCTGGTCGCGGCAACCGGCGTCGCCAGCCTCGTGTTCCGCAACCGCCGCTTCGGCATCGCGCCGCGAGTCGCGGACGCCCCCTCCGTCATCGTCGACAAGGCAGCGGCCAACTCGGACACGACGTGGTTGCGCGGCGGAGACCTCATCGATCCTCGACACCGTTCGCTGGTTCTCGAGGTCACCACGAGGTTGATCTTCCCGACCATCATGGTGTTGTCGATCTACTTCTTCTTCTCCGGTCACAATGCCCCCGGCGGCGGTTTCGCCGGAGGCCTGACGGCCGGCCTCGCCCTCGTGCTGCGTTACCTCGCCGGTGGCCGCTACGAACTCGGTGAAGCCGTACCCATCGACGCGGGCAAGATTCTCGGCCTCGGTTTGGCGCTGGCCGCGGGCACCGCCCTGGTGTCGCTGTTCCTCGGCGCTCCGGCACTCTCGTCGGCTGTCTTCGAGTTCACGCTCCCGCTCATCGGCCACGTCAAACTGGTCACCGCACTGTTCTTCGACCTGGGCGTCTACCTCATCGTGGTCGGCCTGGTCCTGGATGTACTCCGAAGTCTCGGCGCCCGCCTCGACGCAGAAATCGAGGTGAAAGCACCATGAGCGCAAATATCGGAATGCTGATCCTGATCGGCGTCCTCACGTCGGCCGGTGTCTACCTGCTGATCGAACGAAGCATCACCCGGATGCTCCTCGGTCTACTTCTATTCGGTAACGCCATCAACCTCTTGATCCTCACTGTTGGTGGATCGGACGGGAATCCGCCCATCGTCGGCCGAGATTCGGTCCACGAGGAGATAGCGGATCCGCTCGCCCAGGGCATGATCCTGACGGCCATCGTGATCACGATGGGTATCGCCGGCTTCGTTCTGGCACTGGCGTACCGGTCTTACAAGATCAACACCGCCGACGCCGTCGAGGACGATCCCGAAGACACCAAGATCCTCAAGCGTCGCCTGCCTGCCGACGCTCCCGACCACGACCGCTCCGACGACCCGGTCACCGGTGCCCCGAGCATCGGCGGCGACGCATTCGACAAGGACGGCAACCCTATTCCCCTCGAACAACTGGTCAACCTCGAGGACATCGAATGCTACGACGACCTCCACGACGGCGACTTCGAGGACGAACCGGTACCCGACTGGGCCACCGACCTTGCTCGTAAGAAGGAATCCGAGAAGCGGCGCAAAGACGCTCGCCAGACCAAGATCGAGGGAGGTGGCGGCGCATGACCATCTCGGACAACCTGATGGGAGCCCTTGCGCCCCTGCCCGTCCTGATCCCGATGCTGGCCGCAGCTGCGACGCTGGTTGTCGGCCGACGTCCGCGTTTCCAGCGTGTCATCACACTGATCGCGCTCATCGGCGTCGTCGCGGTGTCTGGATTGCTGCTCTACCTCGCCGACCGCGACGGTACGACGGCCGTTCAGGTCGGCGGCTGGGACTCCCCCATCGGCATCACACTCGTCGTCGACCGTCTCTCGGCGATGATGCTCGTGGTCTCGTCGGTGGTGTTGCTCGCCGTCATGATCTACGCGATCGGTCAGGGTATTCGCGACGGCAGCGAGGCCCAGCCGGTCTCGATCTTCCTGCCGACCTATCTCGCATTGACCGCCGGTATCTCGAACGCGTTCCTCGCCGGTGACCTCTTCAACCTGTACGTCGGATTCGAGGTTCTGCTCGCCGCGAGTTTCGTGCTCCTGACGCTCGGTGCCAGCGCCGACCGCGTTCGGGCCGGTGTCTCGTACGTGATGGTCTCGATGGTGTCTTCGCTGATCTTCCTGGCGGGCATCGCCTTCGCCTATGCGGCGACCGGCACCCTCAACATGGCCGACATGGCCCTGCGCTTCGACAACATTCCGCCGGGCACACGAACCGCCATCTTCGCTGTCCTGCTCGTGGCGTTCGGCATCAAGGCTGCGGTCTTCCCGCTGTCGGCGTGGCTACCGGACTCGTATCCGACCGCGCCCGCACCGATCACCGCCGTCTTCGCCGGGTTGCTCACCAAGGTCGGTGTGTACGCGATCATCCGCGCGCACTCGTTGCTGTTCCCGCAAGGAGAACTCGACAACGTACTGATGGTGTGCGGTCTGCTCACGATGGTGGTCGGCATCATGGGTGCCATCGCGCAGAGCGACATCAAACGTCTGCTCTCGTTCACACTGGTCAGCCATATCGGTTACATGATCTTCGGTATCGCACTGTCCACGACGTCCGGGCTGTCCGGCGCGATCTACTACGTCGCCCACCACATCATCGTGCAGACGACGCTCTTCCTCGTCGTGGGTCTGATCGAACGACAAGCCGGGTCGTCGTCGCTGCGCCGTCTCGGCGGTCTGGCTGCGGCCAGCCCGATCCTCGCGATCGTCTTCCTGATCCCGGCACTGAATCTCGGTGGTATCCCGCCGTTCTCGGGCTTCATCGGCAAGGTCGCGCTCCTGCAGGCCGGTGCGGCCGACGCAAGCGCGCTGGCCTGGATCCTCGTCGCCGGCGGCACGATCACCAGCTTGCTGACGCTCTACGCGGTCGCCCGCGTGTGGACCAAGGCCTTCTGGCGAGCCCGCGCCGACGCGCCCGAAGGTGACCTCGCCGACGTCAGCCCGTCAGCACTGATCGACGAGTCCGAAGAGGACATCGCGTTCGTCGACCGCGAGGACGTCGGCAAGATCCCGGTCTTCATGCTGATTCCGACGGTCGGACTCGTCATCGTCGGCCTGGCACTGACGGTGTTCGCAGGCCGGATCATCGACATCAGCGACAGAGCGGCGAAGGATCTGCAAGACCGGTCCATCTACATCGACGCGGTTCTCGGCAACCACCGACCCGTGCCGGTCGACGAAGCTCCCGTCGCTGCAGACGACCCTGCTGTAGCTCCCAGTACCGACGCCCCGAACACCGACGCCCCGAACACCGACGCCCCGAACACCGAGGAGGCTCCGCGATGAAACGCGAACAGGTACTCCGCGTCGGGATCCTGCTGTGGCTGATGGTCGTATGGATCCTGTTGTGGGGCAACATCAGTTTCGGCAACATCTTCGGCGGACTCGCCGTCGGCCTGATCATCATGGTCCTGCTTCCCCTCCCCCGTGTACCGGTCGAGGGTCGGGTACATCTGCTGTCGATTCTGCGTCTGCTGTGGATGATCGTGTACTACGCGATCCAGTCGAGTATCCAGGTCGCGTGGCTGGCGATCCGTCCGTCGCCGCCGCCGGTCACCGGAGTTCTGCGTTACCAACTCGGGATCAAGTCCGACCTGGTTCTCACGCTGTGCATCGACGTACTGAACCTGATCCCGGGCACCATGGTTCTCGAGATCGACCAGAACCGGCGCATCGTCTACGTCCACGTGCTCGACGTCGGATCGCAGAAAGCCGTCAGCGCGTTCTACCGCTCGGTGGAGGATCTCGAACGGTTGTTCATCGCGTCGTTCGAACGTGACTCGGACTGGCAACCCAGCCCGTGGCACCAGCGCGACTACGAATTCGATGCACCCCGGCAGGAGGACCAACCATGAACGGGTTCATCACCACCATCTTGATCATTTCCGGAGTGATTCTGCTGATCGCCGCTGTACTGACCACGTTCCGATTGCTCGACGGTCCGAGCTCACTCGACCGCCTCGTCGCTCTGGACACGATCATCGCGGTCTCGATGTGTGGACTCGCCGTCTGGGCCGCGTACAGCAAAGACACCACGATCGTTCCCGCGATCGTGGCGCTGGCACTGGTCGGCTTCATCGGTTCCGTGTCCGTCGCGCGCTTCCGGGTGAGTGACCAGTGATCGGCAACATCCTCGACACGATCGGGGCCATCTCCATCTTCCTCGGCGCGCTGCTCGCGCTGACCGCCGCGGTGGGAATCGTTCGCTTCCCCGACACCCTGCGTCGTATGCACGCGGCCACGAAACCTCAGGTGGTCGGACTGATCCTGGTGCTGATGGGCGCCGTGTTCCTGCTTCGTGGGAGCGTCGACATCTGGATGTTGGTCCTGGTGGGCATCTTCACGCTGCTGACCGCGCCCGTGATCGCGCACAGCGTCGGCCGAGTCGCCTACCGCGAACAGCGCGAAGAGGACGACCTCATGAAGATCAACGAGCTGGAAGACCCGGACTCTCTCCTGTAGCGGCATCCCACTCGCCGTCGCGCTCGCCCCACACCGCAAGTGCAGTGCCGGGGCGGGCGAAGAAGGTGGCGAAGTACGCGACCGACATGAGAACCAGGACAGCCATCAGCAGCGGCCCGAAGATCGCCGGGTACTCGGCCATCTGCACCGCAGCGAACCGGTACGAGAGCAACAACCCCGCGAGTAGTGCCGAGCCACCGATCAACAGACGCACTCGGAACCACCCCCAGCCTCGCTCCGGATCCCGTAGCGCCGCATCGAGGGTCAAGCACAGGACGGCACCGGCAATGAGGTCGACGCCGTAGTGGAATCCGAAGCCGAGCGTCGCGGTCAGGGTCGCAACGAGCCAGAACGATCCCAGGCTGCGAATCCACCACGGTCCGCTGCGCGAGTGGATGAACAATGCGACCGCCCACGCGGTGTGCAGGCTCGGCATGCAGTTTCGCGGTGCGGCGTCGTCGAACGGCAACGACGACGGTGATGCGAAGTCGAAGTTGGGCACGATGTTCGGCCAGTAGTCACCGATCTGGAATCCGAACCCACGCGGACCGAAGGCGAACACCGGGCCGACCACCGGGAACAGGACGTAGAAGATCGGGCCGATCAGCCCGATGAGCAGGAACGTGCGCAGCAGGTGATGCGACGGCCATCCCTTACGTACTTGATAGAGAGCAACCACGATCACCGCGACCGGCAGTTCGACGTAGATCCAGTCGAGGGCTGCTGCACCGACGGGGCCCATGGCGTCGACGATCTGGCCCATAACCCACGACGGATTCCCGAGAGCCTGGTCGGCGAGGAACACGTACTCGTCCCACACGTCGGTACCGACGAGAATGGTGATCTCCAGCCACGTCTCGGCAACCTTGGCGGCGATGATGAGCAACGCGCCGAGAGCGACGCCGTGCAGAACGCTGAGTCGACGCTCGCCGGACAACTTCCACACCGCGTACACCGCGATGGCTGTCAGTACCCAGGTGCCGCCGGTGCCCATAGTCAGTGGCCCACCAGAGAACCAGCGAATAGCGCCGACGACCACGTCGATGACAACGGCCGCGGATACCGCGTAGATGCGTTCTTTGTTGTTCAGTCCAACCAGCGCGAGAGCGAGACCCACCCAGGGCATGGTCGCCGAACGAGGAACGAGGAAGTAGTCACCGAACAGGCTTTCCACCGGACCGAGATAGCCCTTGTACGACGCGAACGCCTGCACACCCAGGACCAGCACGGCCAATGCTGCTGTGCCGATCAGAAGGAGTCGATGAGAACTCGACCACGAACGATCCGACTGTCCGGGTACGCCCCCTCGTTGGGACCAACTGTCTATCAACACCGGACAATAGTAAACGCCGTGTGAACCGAATATGGACGCAGACTGGACAATCGGTCTGTATGCCCGTATTTCGACCCTACGAAACCATCGGCAACACGGAGTGCTCTAAGTACCCAACTCCGCGACCAATGCGTCGACCACCGCAACCAGATCGCCGCCCGTCGCTTCCGCGACACGGCGTTGACGCTGGTAGGAGGCACCGCGACGGGGAATGTCCGCCACCGACGCCAACTCGTCCGCGCAGCCGAGTGAGACCGCAATCGGCGCCAAGTCGTCGAGCAGGCGATCCAGATCGTCAGTGACGAGGCACTCGTTTGCGTCGGAGTCGAGGATGATCTCGGCGTCCAGTCCGTATCTCGCTGCGCGCCACTTGTTTTCCTTGACGTGCCACGGCTGCATGTTCGGCAGAGTCTCACCGGCACTCAGTCTGCGGTCCAGATCGACGATGAGGCAGTGGACCAGAGCAACGAGAGCACCCAGTTCGGCGCGTGTCGAGACGCCGTCGAAGACCCGGACCTCGATGGTTCCCCACTTCGGCGCGGGACGGATGTCCCAGTGCATGCCACCGATCTTGGTGATCACACCGGTCTTCATCTGGTCGTCGATGAACGACTCGTATTCGGCCCAGTTCTCGAACTGGTACGGAAGGCCGGCGGTTGGCAGCTGCTGGAACATCAACGCGCGATTGGACGCATAGCCGGTGTCCACACCGGCCCACATCGGCGAGGACGCCGACAGCGCCAACAGGTGCGGATAGCGCTGCAGCAGTGCGTTGATGATCGGGAAAACGCGATCCGCGGACGAGACACCCACGTGAACGTGCACGCCCCAGATCAGCATCTGCCGACCCCACCACTGCGTGCGTTCGATGAGTTCGTCGTAGTCGGGTGTCCGGGTGACCAGCTGCGTCGACCATTGCGCGAACGGGTGCGTGCCCGCGCTGATGAGGTCGACGCCGAGCGGATTCGCAGCGCGGCGAAGCAGATCCAGTGACCTGTCGAGATCACTCATCGCCTCGCCGACCGTCGAGTGAATACCCGTGACGAGTTCGACGGTATTTCGCAGTAGTTCCTTGGTGATGTGCGGGGTTTCGGAGCCGGCAAGCTCTTCGACCGCCGAAAACACCTCGGCTGCTGTGTTGGAGAGATCTCTGGTCTTGCGATCGACCAGCGCGATCTCCCACTCCACGCCCAGCGTCGGGCGCGGCGAACCTGGAAATGGAACTACCACGCAGAGAATCCAATCACAGTGTCGGTAAAAACACCGTGCTGGCTACTGCGTGGTAGTCGCCGGAAGTGATGCAAAACTCAGGTGAGTTGTCAGCTCTTGGTGATGACACCGCAAGCAACGCGTCCGCCTGCGTCACCGGTGTCGAGGGTCTGCTGATCCGGTGCCGGCGCGTAACGCGTCGGGATGTTGCCGAAGTTGTCCGCTCCGGCGTGGATCATGACGGATGTTCCACCGTTTGCGACCAGTTCGTCGACGGTGAATGCATCGGTCGTGGTGACCAGTGTGGCGGTGCCGTCTTCGAGGACCTGAACCGAAGTGAGGTCACCGCTCGCCGGGTGGCCCGTGTGACCCTCGGCCTGGAAGTGTCCGCCTGCCGAGAGGAAGTTACCCGGCTCTCCGCCGCTGGGGGCAACGGAATTGGTCTCGCACTTGGCGACCTGGTGGACGTGGAATCCGTGGAAGCCGGGGGTGAGGCCCTTGGCGTCGAGGGTGACCTTGACGTCGCTACCTTCCTGCGCGAACGTGACCGTTCCGACCTTGGCGCCGTCGGTGCCGTTCAGCGTTGCGGTGACAGTCTCGGCAGAAGCGCCGGCGTGAGCCGTCTCGGAACCGTGGCCGCCCGCGCTTTCGTGCGCGCTGGGATCGGCTGCACCGGTCCACACCGGAGGAGTCGTGCCGGGGACGCTGCTGGGCTCTTCGCTGTTACTGCAAGCGGTCAAGCCGAAAGCGGCAATCGCGACTACAGGGGCAACGACGCGCCAGGACATACGCCGGGTGCTGCTGGGGGCCATCGAACCGCTCCTTTGAGGTGGCGAGAAAGTGCTTCTGATCATAACGGCGCGTGTAGTAGCTGGAACCGACGGGTCAGTTCCACCTTCACGACCGGTCAGTTGGAGGTCACGATCACGATCACGCCAGGTGACGCGTTCGCGATGCCGGCGAATCGAGGTTCTGCGGTGACTCCGAGTTCAGCTGCGATCTTCTGCGCCGCTGCCTTCTCCGCCGCGGACGATCCGTAGTACACCGTCGTCGTACTGACGGTGCCCTCGCTGTAGTTACCCGTCTCCTCGACGTTCCAACCTGCAGCCGTCAATTCCTCGGCAGTGCCTGCTGCCAGACCCGAGACGGTGCTGTTGTTGAGAACTCGAACGCTGATATTCGACGTGTCGACGCCGCTCGCGGAGCTGGAAGTCGTGGTCGTCGCAGTTCCCGAGGGACGCGACGTAGTGGTGGTATCGCCCGAAGCGGGTTGCGTCGTCGCTGCCGGCTTGGAAGTGGCAGATGCCGGTGCGGTGGCGCTCGTCGTGGCAGACGCCGAGGATTCGGTCTGCTCTGCTGCGGTGTTCTCGTCGCCCGATCCACCGTCGCTCGATCCACCCAGTGAGGCTGCTCCGAGACCGATGAACACGATCGCCAACGCGATCAACACCATGGCGATTGCGCGAAGCGGAGGTCCGGACGGCTGCTCTTTCGGGGTACTCACGATGTCGACCTTATCGCCAGTGTGTGGACAGCCCGATCATATGTACGCGTGATTCAGGTGACCTCGAAGCCGAGGCGACGGGCGGCCCTGGCCTTCTGACGGCTGGCACGCAGACGACGCAGGCGCTTGACCAGCATGGGATCAGCCGCCAAGGATTCGGGGCGATCGACCAAGGCATTGAGAACCTGGTAGTAGCGGGTTGCCGACATGTCGAACAACTCCTTGATGGCTTCTTCCTTCGCACCGGCGTACTTCCACCACTGGCGCTCGAAGGAGAGGATGTCGTGCTCCCGGCGGGTGAGGCCGTCTTCGCCCACCTCGTGCATGCCTGCTGTATCTACTACCGAATCGTCGGCGCCAGTGCCTTCGGACTGGTTCCGACTACGCGCGGTTGCGCCGTCCATGTCACTCCTCGACTGCTGTGCTCGGCGTCAGCGAGACTCGTATGCCCGGTGTTCTTTTCCGACCGATATTCTCGCGGCCGTGAGTTTCCCGGTCCCCTGGCCCGAAGGTAACTCACAATTTCCCCCGCGGCCCACGTTCCGACCGAGCAACGAATTACATCGCTGTTCTTCAGCAACCATTGAACCATGATCGAGTGTGCGGGCCGTGATAACTACGCGGGCGCGCCGCACTATCCTTGTCCGCATGGCTATCCTCCCCATCCGAATCGTCGGCGACCCGGTACTGCACAAGGCGACAGAGCCGGTCACTCAGTCTCCGGCCGAGATCGCCGAACTGATCGCAGACATGTACGAGACGATGGACGCCGCCAACGGCGTCGGTCTGGCGGCCAATCAGGTCGGCGTTTCACTCCGAGTCTTCGTCTACGACTGCCCCGGTGACGACCGCAGCAGCGAGCGTCGTCGCGGCGTCGTCGTGAACCCGGTACTCGAGACGTCCGAAATCCCCCAGACGATGCCCGACCCGGAAGAAGACTTCGAGGGTTGCCTTTCCGTTCCCGGCGAGCAGTTCCCGACGGGCCGCGCCGATTGGGCGAAGGTCACCGGCACCGACGCCGACGGCAACCCGATCGAGGTCGAGGGCACCGGATTCTTCGCACGGATGCTCCAGCACGAGACCGGGCATCTCGACGGTTTCCTCTACACGGACGTGCTGATCGGCCGCAACGCGCGCGCCGCCAAGAAGATCATCAAGCGTTCCGGTTGGGGCAAGCCCGGTCTGACCTGGACGCCGGGCACCGTCGACGATCCGTTCGGTCACGACGACGACGATTACGAAGACTGAGAATTCCGCTCTGAACGGCAACATTTCGATCGGTAGCCGGGTGGTTTTGCGATACAAGCTCCCACCCGGCTATTCGCATCCCATGACCGACGTCATCGGCATCCTCGAGGGCGCCGATCCCATCGCCGTCCGCAGCGGCGACGGTCGGCTGGTCCAGGTCTCCGCCGATCAGGTGATTGCACTCAAGACTCTCTCGGCCCGTCCGATTCGCATCGGCGAGATTCGAAACCTCGAAACGGCTGCTGCGGCGGCGTGGCCGGGGGTCGAGCAGGCGTGGATCGACGGTTGGTTGCTGCGCGCCGGTCACGGTTTCACCGGCCGCGCCAATTCAGCTTTGCCGCTCGGTGGTGCGGGGACGGTTGCCGGCTTCGACGCGAGCACTTTCGAACGGATACGCCAGTGGTTCGGTGACCGCGGCCTGCCGACCCTGCTTCTCCTCCCCGATCGACTCGGCACCGCTCCGGACGGGTGGACCAGCGAGAAGGAAACCATCGTGATGGCCGCCGATCTGGGCAGTGTCACGCTGCCGCTCGGTCCTCCGGTCACCTCGTTCGCCGACCGCCCCGACCACAACTGGCTGTCGACGTACGACGCCCACGGAGATCCGGCGTACGTCGAGGCGGTCCTCACGGCTGTCGTGGGCAGTGCAACTTTCGGCGCGATCGGAAACACCGACACGACGCTTGCCATCGGGCGCGCTGCGCTCACCGAGGCGCCCGATGGCAAGCGCTGGGTAGGACTGACCGGCATTCACGTCGCCCCTGAACACCGTCGTCACGGAATCGGGTCGCTGATCTGCGGAGATCTACTCTCCTGGGGTCTCCAGAACGGTGCGACGCACGCGTACCTCCAGGTTTCGGCGGAGAACTCCGCGGCGATCGCGCTCTACGAGCGGCTCGGATTCGTCGAACACCACCGCTACCGATACGCCACCGATCCTGTCGGCGGCTGACGCTAGGCTTGCCCTCGTGCGCATCGCTACTTGGAACGTCAACTCCGTCCGTGCCCGTACCGACAGGATCATCGACTGGCTCGGTCGATCCGACGTCGACGTCCTGGCAATGCAGGAAACCAAGTGCAAGGACGAGCAGTTTCCGTACGAACGCTTCAAGGAAATCGGCTACGAGGTCGCCCACGTCGGGTTGAGCCAGTGGAACGGTGTCGCCATCGCTTCCCGCGTCGGCTTGGACGACGTGCAGATCGGATTCGAGGATCAGCCCGGGTTCGACAAGGATCCCGAGGCAGACCCGGTCCGTGAGGCCCGTGCGATCGGTGCCACCTGCGGTGGTGTGCGGGTGTGGAGCCTGTACGTCCCCAACGGCCGTGAGCTGGAAGACCCGCATTACGCCTACAAGCTGGATTGGCTGGCCAAACTGCGCGACGACGCGGAGGGCTGGCTCAAGCAGGATCCCGACGCGCAGATCGCCCTGGTCGGTGACTGGAACGTCGCTCCTACGGACGACGACGTGTGGGATCCCGCTTTCTTCGAGGGCAAGACCCACACGTCGGAGCCGGAACGAGCTGCGTTCACCGCCTTCACCGAGTCCGGGTTCGCGGACGTCGTTCGCCCGTACACCCCCGGCCCCGGTGTGTACACGTACTGGGACTACACGCAGCTTCGCTTCCCGAAGAAGCAGGGCATGCGAATCGACTTCATCCTCGGCTCACCGGCATTCGCAGCGCGCGTCGAGGCGGCCGAGATCGATCGAAACGAGCGAAAAGGCAAGGGCGCCAGCGATCACGCTCCAGTGATCGTAAAGCTCGGGTGATCGTAAAGCTCGGGTGATCGTAAAGCTCGGAGCCTGATCGTCTGCTTGCAACTTTCGGCGGCTAGTCCTCGACGAGCAGTTCCAGATACTCGGGATGCTCGCCGAGGTACCGCTGAACATAGGTGCACACAGGCCGCACCGACCATTCACGTTCACGGGCGCAGTCCATCGCGAACTGCACGAGTACGGCTGCCAGTCCCTGCCCGCCGTACTCCTCCTTGACGACGGTATGCATGTACGCAACCACGTCGCCCGCTTCGGCTCCGCTCCCCGAAATCTCGTCCTCGTCGCGGTATCCGAGGATGCCGACCAACTCGTCGTCGGAGAGCAGTTCGAATCGTTCGTGAGACGGATTGTCCACGAGCGTGACTTCCGGTGAGGTTCCGGTTCTCGAGTTTTCGATGTCGTTCATTGCGGCGACCTCCACGGCACGATCTGCAACTGCGCGATCGGCGACAGCTGCGTTCGCACGCTCTCCATAACTGTGATCCATGCCACTCATAGAATCAGCTACCGACGACGCTGTCCCGGGTTCGACCAATTTTTGCACCGCGAACGACTCCACCGCAATCGCAGTGAAACGCTTTTTCGGGGTTGAGATAGAGTCGCCCGGTGCCGCTGTGACAGCGGGCACAAATTTCATACAACCACCACGGGGGCTCGCACCAGCGGGCTGAGAGGACGGCTAGGGCCGTCGACCGGATGAACCTGACCGGATAATGCCGGCGTAGGGAGCGCACCATGCAGGAGAAGTCTGTCCGTACGGCTGTTCACGCGACTGTCCACACCGCTGTGACAACCGGCCCGATCGAGGGCAGTAGCAAGCACTACGTCGAATCGGATTCTCTCCGGATCCCACTTCGACGCGTCACTCTCACCAATGGTGAGCATCTGGACCTGTACGACACGTCAGGTCCTTACACCGACACGGACGCCGACATCGACCTCGATGCAGGGCTCCCGAAGACCAGGGACACCTGGGAACGTCCGGAAAGCGATCGGACGCAACTGGAATGCGCCCGAGACGGTGTGATCACCCCGGAGATGCGCTATTGCGCTGCACGCGAGGGCGTTTCAGCCGAACTGGTGCGTTCCGAGGTGGCTCGCGGGCGGGCGGTAATTCCCGCGAACCATCGCCACGGCGAGCTGGAGCCGATGATCATCGGCAAGAAGTTCGCCGTCAAGATCAACGCGAATATCGGGAACTCGGCCGTAACCTCCTCTGTTGCAGAGGAAGTCGAAAAGATGGTGTGGGCGATCCGCTGGGGCGCCGACACCATCATGGACCTGTCCACCGGCAAGGACATCCACCTGACCCGTGAATGGATTCTCCGCAACTCACCCGTACCGGTCGGCACGGTACCGATCTACCAGGCACTCGAGAAAGTCAACGGAGATCCCACCGCTCTGACATGGGAAATCTACCGCGACACGGTAATCGAGCAGTGCGAGCAGGGCGTCGACTACATGACCGTGCATGCCGGTGTACGAATCGGTTACATCGCTCTGACTGCTGGTCGCGTCACGGGAATCGTCTCGCGCGGCGGCGCGATCATGGCCGCGTGGTGCATGCACCACAGGCAGGAATCGTTCCTCTACACCCACTTCGACGAACTGTGCGAGATCTTGCGCCGATACGACGTCACGTTCTCCCTCGGTGACGGGCTTCGACCGGGATCGATCGCCGACGCCAACGACGCCGCCCAATTCGCGGAGCTTCGCACTCTGGGAGAACTCACGCAGATTGCGAAATCCGCAGGAGTCCAGGTCATGATCGAGGGCCCCGGACACGTTCCCATGGACAAGATCGAGGAAAACGTCCGCCTGGAAGAAGAGCTCTGCGACGAGGCACCGTTCTACACCCTCGGACCGCTCGCTACCGATATCGCGCCGGCGTACGACCACATCACCTCCGCCATCGGTGCGGCGATGATCGCACGGGCGGGAACGGCGATGCTCTGTTACGTCACACCCAAGGAACACCTCGGCCTGCCCAACCGAGACGACGTGAAAACCGGTGTGATCACCTACAAGATCGCTGCCCATGCAGCAGACCTGGCAAAAGGGCACCCGAATGCACAGGCCCGCGACGACGCACTGTCCAAGGCGCGCTTCGAATTTCGCTGGTTGGACCAGTTCGCTTTGTCACTCGACCCGGACACCGCCAGGGAGTTCCACGACGAGACACTACCGGCCGAGCCCGCCAAGACCGCACATTTCTGCTCGATGTGCGGGCCGAAGTTCTGCTCGATGCGGATCTCGGCGGACGTACGTCAGTACGCGGAAATCCTGGAAGCGGAAATCCCGGAAACCGAGTCCATCCGGACCGAGCTGCCGTTTCCCCAGGTCCGGTCGGTAGGCTCGTCGTCGTGAAGCTGCTGCCCCTGACCCCCGCCGGACAGACCCCGATTCGGGCATTGACCATCGCCGGAACCGACTCCGGCGGCGGAGCCGGCATTCAAGCCGATTCCCGCACGATGGCGATGTGCGGAGTACACGCCTGTGTGGCCGTCGCCGCTGTGACGGTCCAGAATTCGGTGGGCGTCAGCGGATTCCACGAGATTCCGCCGGAGATCGTCGCCGACCAGGTGCGCGTCGTGGTCTCGGACATCGGCGTCGGCGCAGCGAAGACGGGAATGCTGGCCTCGACGACGATCATAGAAGCGGTAGCCGCAGTTGCCGCCGAGGTGGGGATCGGCCGCGACCGACCGATCCCGCTGGTGGTCGACCCCGTGTGCGCGTCGATGCATGGCGATCCGCTGTTGCACGAAGAAGCTCTCGACGCGGTCCGCAACACCTTGATTCCGGCTGCCACGGTGGTCACTCCGAACCTCGACGAGGTTCGGTTGATCACCGGCATCGAGGTCGTCGACGACAAGAGCGCCCGCCAAGCGGCAGAAGCGTTGCATGCGCTCGGCGCTCAATGGTCCATCGTCAAGGGCGGCCACCTTCGTACTTCGGAGTTGTCCACCGATCTGTTGTTCGACGGAGACCGTTTCCTCGAATTCAGCAGTGCCCGGATCGACACCGGCAACGATCACGGCGGCGGAGACACGCTGGCCGCTGCGATCACTTGCGCTCTCGCACATGGCTATTCCGTTCCGGACGCGGTGGCGTTCGGCAAAGAGTGGGTGACCAAGTGTCTCGAGGCGTCGTACGACCTCGGCGCGGGACATGGTCCGGTGTCCCCGCTCTGGCGGCTCCAGGTCTAGTGCGCTAGTTCCGGCGCACGCGCCAGATTCCCAGGTCGACGGGAACTCCGTTTGGCGTGGTCGCGAAAAACCCTCGCCGCCATGGCCGGATCGTGAGATCGAGATCCTCCAGGGTGCCGGCTTCGAGTTCCTCGAGAGTTGTCGCCGACATCATGACGTTGCCGTCGCCGCCCAAGCCCATCATCCGGGCGGCGATGGTCACGTCGACGCCGAGCCAGTCGTCGCCGATCTGGCGCGGAGTACCCGTGTGGAGGCCGACGCGCATTCGTGGGGTGTATCCGTCGAGGTCGACTTCCGCGAGTGCGTCCTGCGCGGTGAACACCGCCTTCAAAGCCGCATCCGGGCGAATGAACACGGCCATCAGACCGTCGCCCATCCGTTTGACGACGTGTCCGCCGTTGTCGGTGATCGGGGTTTCCACGGCCTGCGCCACGGCACGCAGGAGCGTCAGCGTGGCGCCGTCACCGGCTTCGAGTGACCAGGTGGAGAAGCCAACCAGATCGGTGAAGACGATGGTCAGTTCTTGATCACCGCGGCCGCGGCCCATCTTTTCCAGCGCCGCCTGCCACACCTGCAGTGCTCCGAGGCTCACTTCGCGAGTGGCTGCCGGCTTCTGATCGAGCAATCTGTCAGCGACGCGGGCCACGGCGCGGGCACCGCCAGGACCTGCCAGCGAGAGCGGATCTCCGAATCCGGGATCACCGGGTAGTGCCCGCCTCAGCCGTCGTAGCGCGTCGATGAGCTGCTGCCGACGGTTCAGTTCTGCCGCAGAGTTCAAGACGACGTCGACGACGCCTCGAACCGAGGAGGAAGGAGCACCTGTCGTGTCGGTGCCCTCCGGGGACAGATCAGCCATAACTCAAGCGTAACTCAGAGTTACAGACAGTGTGCTGCCGCCGTTCTCGCACAGTGGCCTCCTGGTCGCTCGCACAGTCGATCATTCGGTCAGTCGATCATTCGGTTCTGGCCTGCGTTCGAGCATCGCCGACGGGAACGCCGTTCGGCCCGCTCAAATCCTGGGCATACGTCGCAACTCCGAAGGCTACTGCAGAAGCGTTGGCCGCGAGCGCTTCGCGATCGATGTTCGCGAGGTTGTCCTGGGCACTGTGGTAGTTCGGGTCGAAGGTCTCGTCCGCTTCGCCGCCCCACTTCTCGGCCTGAGCCGGCGTCTTGCGTTCGTCCGCGCCGCTGAACACACCGCCCGCCGGGATTCCGATCTCGATGAACGGGCCGTAGTCGGAACGCCCGTCGAAGTCCGTTCCGTCCGCCGCAATCCCCCGATCGGCGAGGAAGTCGACGAAGGTGCGCTCGATGCCTGCCGAACCCTCGGGCCCTGGCCCCTCCCCGACCGCATCCGAGTTGTCGCCGTCGTAAGCCAGGTATCCGGCATTGGGCGAACCGAGCATGTCGAAATTCAGATACAGGGCGATGTCGGCCCGTTCCTGATCGCTCAGACCTTCCACGTAGCGGGTGGAGCCGACCAATCCCACTTCTTCCGCTCCCCAGAAAGCGAAACGCACGGCATTCTCGATGCTCGGTGAGCTTCCCATCTGCAGCGCGGTTTCCAGCACGGCTGCGGTGCCGCTTCCGTTGTCGTTGATGCCGGGACCTTCCGGCACGCTGTCCAGGTGGGCGCCCACGACAACCACGTTGTCGGTCGCGCCGGTCTTGGTCTGTGCAATCACGTTGCGCGACTTCGTCGTTTCCGTCGACGTGTCGAGAATCAGCGTGAGGTCTCCGGGCGCTACGGCAAGAGCCTCGCCCGACGCCTTGCTCACCCCGCCGGTCGGAATGCGGGCGTCTTCGGGCTCACCCAAGGTTGCCCCGCCCAGCATCGCGTCCTCGTTGTTGGCAACCAACAACGCTGCCGCGCCGCGGTCAGCGGCGATCTTCTGCTTGTCGCCGAACGGGCACACTCCGCGGGTGACCAGCACGATTGCACCGTTCACGTCGCGGCCGTCGTAGTCAGTGGCCTCGCAACCTGGTGTCTCGTCGGCGGGAATCACCACCAGGCGTGCCGTGATTCCGGTCGGTCCCGTGGAGGGGGAATATGTCAACGCCCGCACCGGAACATCGGAGCCGTCAGTAGCTTTCAGGGATTCGGTGCCGGGATCGAAGGAGCTGAAGTCGAATTCCGGGGTACTGACGTCGAAGCCCTTGTCTTCGAGCAGGTTTGCCACGTAGTCGACACTGGCGTCGTAGCCGGGGGTTCCGGCCGATCGATTGCCGTCGTTGTTACCGGCGATCTTCTCGAGTTGCTCCAGATGCCCGGTCACGGCGTCGACCGTGACGGTCTCGGAGAATGCCACCGGATCTGCCGGGACGGCTGCTTCACTTCCTGACGACGAGCATCCACTCACCACGAGTGCTCCAGCCATTCCGACCACAACCACACCGAAGAGTCTCATCTTCGGAGGATATCGGCCGGAGCACAGGAAAGGGACCCAGTACGAATGGTTTTTCGTACTGGGTCCCTACTCTGCTGTCACTCCTCGTTCTCGGTAGGTCTCCCGACAACACCTACCGAGGGAGCGACAAGATCAGGCGTCGCGACGATTCACGATGACAATACTTGCTCCGAAAATCACCAGAACGAAGGCCGCGAAGTAGATCAGGCTGCCCCAGGGTCCCCAGTGGAAATCAAGGCTTCCGCCGCCAGGGCTGAGGAAGTGGTTTGCATTCGCGAACGGCAGGAATGGGGTGATCTTCTCGCCGACACTGCCGAACAGTCCGAAAAGGCTCTCGATGAGCAGCGGCCAGAGCAGGAGCAACGCAATAGCGCCCGCCGACTGCCGGATGATCGATCCGACGCCGACAGCAAGAATCACGCAGAGGAAGGCGTACACCGGGATGCCGTAAATCGCACGCCAGTCATCGCCGGTCGACAGGGTCAGGCCCGTGCTGGCCTCGGTACCGGCCATGGCTTTGGCCACCGCATAGGACCCGAAAGCGAGGACAAACGTCAGCACCGCGCCGAAGGCACCGATGAGGCCGGCTTTGGCGATGAGAACCGAGGCACGGTTCGGAACTGCCTGGAACGTGGTGCGGATGGTCCCGAAGCGGTACTCACTGGTGACCGCGAGGGCCGCCATGATCATGAGAACCATGATTCCGAAACCCGAGATGCCGGCCGTGGCAACGGCGGTGTCGAGGTCCGGTGCTCCCTGGACATCGGAGGACGTCAGAGCCGACTTGGCAACCGCGCCCATGATGGCAGCGAAGCCGAGTGCGAGCACGACGATGATGACCGAGCACCAGAGCGGCGACTTGGTCGTGGTGATCTTGATACGTTCAGCACTGAGAACAGCCATTACAGTGCACCTCCCATAGCCTGCTGTGTGTTTGCCTGCTGCGTATTTGCATGGTGTGCACCAGCACCCGGATCGATACCGGACGCGTGGTACTGGACATCGTCTCCGGTCAACTTCATGAACGCATCCTCGAGCGAACCCTGCTGAGACGCCAACTCGTACAACACGATTCCCTGCGAACCAGCCAAACCACCGATCACATCAGTCGTCGAATCCACGACCACCAACGCCGGCGCAACACCGGAACCGTCCTCACGCACCGTCAACCCCTGCGAGAGCAACACACTGCGCAACGCATCGAGCTGAGGACTGCGCACCCGCACCGTCGACTCCGACGAGCGATCCACGAACTCCGCCACCGTCGAATCCGAAATCAACCGACCCCGGCCGATCACCACCAACTGCTCCGCCGTCAATGCCATCTCCGAGAGAAGGTGACTCGACACCAGCACCGTGCGGCCCTCGGCCGCCAACCGCTGCATGAACTTACGAATCCAGACGATGCCCTCCGGATCGAGACCGTTGACCGGCTCGTCGAACAACAGCACCTTCGGATCGCCCAACAACGCACCCGCCAACCCGAGACGCTGCGACATACCGAGCGAGAACCCGCCGGCCTTCTTGCCCGCCACCTCGGACAATCCGACCAACCCGAGCACCTCGTCGACGCGGGACTTCGGGATCCCGTTCGAAGCAGCCATCCACTGCAGATGCGCCCGCGCACTGCGATTGGGATGCACCCACTTCGCATCCAACAACGCGCCGACAGTCCGCAGCGGCGTCTTGAGCTCGCGGTACGGCTTGCCGTCGATCAACGCCGCACCCGACGTCGGCTGATCCAAACCCAGGATCATCCGCATCGTCGTCGACTTACCCGCACCGTTCGGGCCCAGAAAGCCCGTCACGATGCCCGGCTTGACCGTGAACGACAAATCGTCCACCGCTTTCGTCGGTCCGTAAACCTTGGTCAATCCCCTCAGTTCAATCATGAGGAGAACTGTGCCTTACGGCGCTGACCAGCACATCGGTCCGGAGGATGACATGGACCCTGAGATGTGGAGACGGCAGTTCAGGGAAAACCCTGTCCTCGACCGGAAGTCGGAACTGCCGCGGCATGAGGGTAGGGCGCGTCGAAGTCGCCGTCGAACAATCGCCAGTAGAAGTCGTTCATTCTCGCAGCGGCGGGCGCGTGCCGGGTCAAGATCGCGGCCACCTCCGGTGCCACATCACCTGGGACATGACCTGTGGCGCATCGTCGTACGTACTGGTTGCGGGCGACTGGTCCGCCGTGTTTCGGTCTCGGCACTCCGCAGACCTCGGTGACCAGCCAGTTGACCAGAAGCATGGCGGCGTAGTCGGCGTCATGGGTGGCATGGCGCCGGACGAAGTCATGTTCGGTAGTCGACAGGTCGAAGTGTGGGGATGTGGCCAGTCCGAAGTCGGTGAGATAGATCCGCTCCATATCGGTGCGCATGTTGCCGAAATGTCCGTCCATGTGCAGCAACTGTCGATCGCGTAAGAACGCCACGATCTCCGAAAACTGTCGCTCGACTTCGGCAGCTTTGGCGGCCGGGTTGTCATGCAGCCAATCCGAGATCGGGTGTGCGACGTACTCGCAGAACAGTACGAGGCTGCACGGCGCAGTGGCGAGTGCTTCGAGGCGGACCCGCGCTTCACTACTTGCGCAGGCGGTGGGAACGGAAGCGATGTCGGCGTGTTCGGGTGCAACCGGCGATCGACCGGGCAGCACCCGCCAGTGGTAAAGCATTGGGAACGACTGTGTTTCGCCGGCCAGAACGGCCTCGGTGACCATGACGTTCGCGGCCAGCTCTCGCCAGGCGTTGAAGCTCGGGCCCCCAATGCCGTACTGGCAGAACGTCGGCAAGTCGAAATGGTTGGAAGTAGAGCCCACGTCGGCGAGTTCCTGTTCGGTCAGTGGGATGCGTTTGGTGAATACCGGAACGCTGTCGAACCCGTTTTCGCAGACACCGACGAGTCCTGCGGCGCCGCCCACGCCTACGCTCGAGACTCGAGCGGTGTCGACCAGTCGGGCCAGTTCGACATCGTTCTGGGAAGACAGGAATGCTGATAGTTTCCGGTGGCGGTCAATCCTGACGTCCGTCATTCCGCGACTGTGCCACAGGCTCGTCCGGCTTCGATTTCGCGGAGCCGTCTGTCGAAGTCACCGATTCTGGCGGTGTCCTCGTAGTAGTCCTCCTGCTCGACGATTCTTCCCCACTTGGTTCGAACGAGAAGCACTGTTCGATTTTGATAGATGACGGCGCCGTCCGGGCCAAGGGCTCGGTCGTCGAAACGGGCGAGCAGTGTCATGCGCCAGAGCGGACCACCGAAATACGCTTCGGTGACCGCGCCTTGAAGCCCCGCGTCGACAAATTCCTGGAGAAACGTCTCGATTTGGTCCCGTCCGGCATGCACTCCTGCCCACCGATGATCACCCTCGGCGAATCTGAGCACCGCGTGGTGGTGATAGGAATTCAACAGCGGCCGGTAGTTGCCGGAATTGAGTGCACGTACGTCGCGTCGGAACTTGAAGATGAGTGCTTTGCGCAGAAGTGATCGCGAGACGATCGCCGTTCCGAAGCCCGCCGCGAACCATCGTTTCATCTTCGAAGCTTGTCGTGGCACCGAATGCCCTGTCAACGAAATGCCGGGGTCTGCAGATATCTGACAGAGTATTGGATATTGACAGTGACTGTCATAATAGGTGAGACTCGCATTATCGAGAATGGCCGGATCTCGGCCGAGGCGGGAGGACGTTGCTGATGTCACTACGGGAGAGACAACGGTTGCAGGTGCGAGCAGACATTCAACGTGCGGCATTCGATCTGTTCGCGCGTGACGGTTTCGAGGATGTGACCACCGAGCAGATTGCGGCAGCAGCGGGGGTGTCGGCGAGTACGTACTTCCGGCACGTTCGTAACAAGGAGGATCTGCTGTTGGACCCGGTCAGGCAAGGCGGTGCCGGAATCGTGACACTGCTCGAGGATCGCCCGGCATCTGAGTCGGCTGATCTTGCGATCTCGCGGGCAATCCTCGAGCGTTCCAATGCTTTCGAGTCCGCGGAGATCGATCAGTGGCGAGCAGCGTTCCGCACCGCGCCGCACCTGATGGATCGAGTCGCGCTGATCGCGCCCGAGCATCGTGATCGGTTGGTGGAGTTGGTGGCACAACGAATGGAACTCGATCCTGAAAATGACAGCCGACCAGGACTACTCGTTCACTTGATGTTGGCGGCGGCGGAGTTCGGCTATCGGCAATGGATACGTAACCCCCAGAAGCGTGGGGCATCACTTCCCGTGTGCGTCGAGGGGGCACTCGACGCGGTTCAGGGATCCCGGTGGCGCACGCAGGATGACGATGACACGAAAGGTCGTGACCAGTGATGAACGAAAACTCTCGAAACTCCGAGCTCTCGGTAGTGGATGTGCCAGTGGTGGATGTGATCGTTGTGGGATCGGGGGCTGCCGGCATGTCCGCAGCCATCACTGCAGCCCGCAACGGGCTCTCGACAATTCTCGTGGAGAAGTCGGAGTACTGGGGCGGTTCGTCGTCCCGGTCCGGGGGCGGAGTGTGGATTCCGGGAAACTCGGTACTTCGCCGCGAGGCGCCGGCGGATGATATCGACTCTGCGCGAACATATCTGAAGAGCATTGTCGGTGAGGATGCAGACACCGACCGTATCGACACGTATATCGATCGAGGCCCGGAAGCCCTCGATTTCCTGATTCGGCACTCTGCGCTCGAGCTCGAATGGGTGAAGGGTTACTCCGACTACTTTCCCGAGGCACCCGGCGGACTTGCAAGCGGCCGCTCGTGCGAGCCGCGCCCGTTCGACGCGCGAGCTCTGGGCGACGATCTCGCGACCCTTCATCCGCCGTACATGAAGGTGCCGCTCAACATGGTTGTCCAACAATCTGATTACCGTTGGCTGAGCACGGGGGTTCGGCATTGGCGGGGGCCGGTGCGAATGCTTCGGGTGGGAATGAGATCCCTGGTCGCAAAAGCTCGGAAGAAGAAGCTGATCGGGCTCGGGCCGGCGCTCATGGCGGAACTGATGCTCGGAGTTCGGGACGCCGGAGTGACGGTCGAGCTCGGAACGAGGCTTGTGGATTTGGTTACCGACAATGATCGTGTCGTGGGTGCGCGACTCGAGTCCGGGGGAGTGCGGAGAACCATGCACGCTCGATGCGGTGTCATCCTCGCATGCGGCGGGTTCGACAACAACGACGACATGCGAGGCGAGTACCAGCGCCGGCCGAGTAGTGCGCAGTGGACTCTCGGGGCACCGACCAATACCGGGGATGGTATCCGTGCCGCTCTGCGCGTCGACGCGGCAATTTCGTACATGGACGACGCGTGGTGGGCCCCGTCGATTCCGCTGCCCAAAGGCCCGTGGTTCGCCTTGGCGGAACGCTCGTTGCCTCGAAGCCTGATGGTCAACGCCAGCGGTCAGCGCTTCATGAACGAGTCGCTTCCCTACGTCGAAGCCGCGCACGCCATGTTCGGCGGAAAGTACGGCCGAGGTGAAGGACCCGCTGAAAACATCCCGGCTTGGCTGATCTTCGATCAGACGTACCGTGACCGTTACCTGTTCGCGGGAGTGCCGGCGCGCAGGCCGATACCTCGGTCGTGGATCGAATCGGGTGCGATCGTGCGAGCTGGATCGATTGCCGAACTCGCTGCCGAGATCGGAGTGCCGGGCGATGCGCTGTCCGCGACCATCACACGATTCAACAGTCACGCGCGCGACGGAGTCGATCGCGACTTCGGCCGTGGGACAAGCAGATACGACCACTACTACGGCGACTGCACCAACAAGCCCAACCCCAGCCTCGGAGAACTCACGAAGGGTCCGTTCTATGCCGCGAAGATGGTGCCCGGAGACCTGGGGACCAAGGGCGGCATCAACACGGACGCTCGCGCGCGAGCGTTGCGCGCCGACGGTTCGGTCATCGACGGGCTCTACGCAGCAGGTAATACCAGCTCGCCGGTCATGGGTCATACCTATGCCGGTCCAGGTGCAACTATCGGTCCCGCAATGGTTTTCGGATATCTGGCCGCGCTCGATGCGGTCGGACGATCCCATGACGGTCGTGAACTCGACAGCGAAGGCAGGAATAATGGTTTGGCAGATCGCCGTGGGTAGGGTTCCCTTGAGAGCGTGACCCACCTCAACATCGCCGACGTCGACTACTTCCTTCCTGATGGTCGACAACTGCTCAGCGGTGTCAGCTTTCGGGTCGGAAACGGTGCAAAAACTGCACTGATCGGGCCCAACGGGACTGGTAAGACGACATTGCTTCGCATTGTCGCCGGAGACGCCGTCGCTGACGAGGGAGCTGTCACTCGATCCGGAACACTGGGCGTGATGCGGCAATTCGTCGGCCAGGTTCGCGACGAGTCCACCGTGCGCGATCTTCTGTTGTCCGTCTCTCCGGCGCGGATCCGGGATGCAGCACTGGCGCTCGATACGGCAGAAAACGCGATGATCGAGCGCGACGAGGAATCAACTCAAATGAAGTATTCGCACGCGCTGGCCGATTGGGCCGATGCGGGCGGCTACGAGACCGAAGACTTCTGGGACAAGGTCACTACCGCGGCTCTCGGTGTTCCTTATGACCGTGCGAAGTGGCGCGCGGCCAACTCGCTCAGCGGTGGCGAGCAGAAACGGTTGGTTCTCGAAGCACTGTTCGCTGGGCCCGACGACGCACTCCTGCTGGACGAGCCGGACAACTACCTCGATGTTCCGGGCAAGCGATGGCTGGAAAAGACGATCTCGGAATCGTCGAAAGTGGTTTTGTTCGTCAGCCACGACCGCGAACTGATCGCCAACGCGGCCACCCACATCGTGACGCTCGAGCCCGGAATCAGCGGCGCAACGTCGTGGACCCACGGCGCTGGGCTGGCCAGCTACCACCAGGCCCGCGAGGATCGCAACGCTCGATTCGAAGAACTGCGTCGACGCTGGGACGAGGAGCACGCGAAACTGCGTGCTCTGGTTCTGCGATTGCGTGAAAAGGCCAAGTTCAACGACGGCGTCGCTGCGCGGTATCACGCCTCGCAAACCAGGTTGGCGAAGTTCGAGGAGGCAGGGCCACCCGAAGCGATTCCACTTCAGCAGAAGGTGACAGTTCGGCTGGCGGGCGGGCGAACCGCCAAGCGCGCGTTGGTATGTCAGGATCTCGAGCTGACCGGATTGATGAAGCCTTTCGACACCGAGATCTGGTACGGAGATCGGGTTGCCGTGCTGGGCTCCAATGGATCCGGGAAGTCACATTTCCTTCGTCTCTTGGCGGGTGGTGGGACCGATCCGGGGACCGAGCATCTGCCCGTCGAGGCGCTCGACATCGCGCCGGTCGAGCACGGGGGTACTGCGACGCTGGGTGCCCGGGTACGTCCCGGATTGTTTGCGCAGACCCATTCCAGGCCTGATCTGACCGGGAACACGCTGCTCGAGATCCTGCACATGGGCGACGAACACCGAAACGGAATGGGGCGTGAAGCGGCGAGCCGCGCGCTCGACCGTTACGGATTGTCCCAAGCAGCCGAACAGAAGTACGACGACCTGTCCGGCGGACAGCAGGCGCGCCTGCAGATTCTGCTCCTCGAGCTTTCCGGCGCCACGATGTTGCTGCTCGACGAGCCGACCGACAACCTCGACCTTCATTCGGCTGACGCGCTCGAACAGGGCATCACACAGTTTGCCGGCACCGTCATCTCGGTAACCCACGATCGTTGGTTCGCGCGCGGGTTCGACAGGTTCCTCGTCTTCGGATCGGACGGGAACGTGTACGAGAGCGAGTCTCCGGTGTGGGACGAGGCCAGGGTCGAACGAGCGCGCTGAGATCGAGTAGCCGCTTGCTATCTGGGGAGTGGCGGCAACTCGTTGAGCATCGCGCGCAGGAGGCCCGGATCGCTGCGATCCGATCGAGGTGGGGGACAGTGCGAAAGATCGAGCAGTGTCGGGAAGCCCCACAGAACGCGACCTGGATCCACCCTGTCCACCGCCGAGTACCAGTGGGTGAGCGGCTCGGCGAGCGCCGCGTGAAGCTCGAAATGCCGTCGTCGGCGGCTGGGGTCTCCTTCGCGCTGCAGTCGAAGTTGCTTCGGTGACGGTATCGAGATGACGGTCAGATCCGCGAGACCCAGTTCGAGGCGCGTAAAAGCCGTCTCGACTGCCTCGAGCTCGTACTCGAATCGCTCCCGAGGTGCGGCGCCCACCGCGGCGAGACACCAGCTGTAGTGCAGTTTCAGCGGGTCGCTGTCGCAGAGCGCGATCCCGGTTCTCGATTCGAGTTCTTCCGCTTGCGACCATCGCTTCGAATTGACCGTTGCCCAGTAACTTGCCTGGACGTCGAGATCCGTGCCGTCCGGCTCGCGCCCCGTGGGCTGATACTCGGCGACGAATCCTTCCGCTGCGGTTTGTCCACCGAGTTGGGTTCGGCACCAGGTGGTCTTGCCGGCGGCGCTGGGTCCTTCTACTGCGACGATCACCAGTTCATTCTCCATAATGATTGGGGCGGTTGGTTTTTGCTCGTTGCCAGGACTCTCTTAACATTTGAATGGGGCTGTTTTGCGTTCCGACACGCCCGTTTCGGTGCGGTGGGTCACAAAATCGCAGTGACGGTTGCCACATAACGGACGGATAACGATCGGTATGGTTGAAGCTCGAATCAACTAGTTGACCTGTGGTTATTTCTTGAATCTCGACTGAATCTGGTACGGCAGTGCCGGAAAACTGCCCCGTGACCAATCCGTGACCATCGCCTACGGTCGTTGACAGCCCGAAACTACCGGGCAAACACCGACCCGCAACTGCGTGCTTCTGCCCCGCGGGTCCGGTACTCCCGAAACCTTCGCGGGGCAGGAGTGAAACAGGCGAGTCGATCGACGAGACGTGAAAGCGTCCGGGCCGACCTCGTCCGCGGTAGCGGAGAGGATTTACCCAATGACCAGCATCACCTTCAAGCGCGCCCTCGGCGCAGTTGCAACCGCAGGCGCAGTCGTCGCAATCCCGCTCGCCATGAGCACCGGCACCGCTTCGGCAGCCGGCCACGACTGGTCCGGAGTCGCAAACTGCGAGTCCTCCGGTAACTGGGCCGCCAACACCGGAAACGGCTTCTACGGCGGACTGCAGTTCACGCAGAGCACCTGGAACGCGTTCGGTGGATCGGGCAACGCTGCCAACGCCAGCCAGTCTGAGCAGATCCGTGTCGCCGAGAACGTTCTCGCAGGCCAGGGCGTCGGCGCATGGCCCGTCTGCGGTCAGTACCTGACCACCGGCACCACCGCAGGCAACTACGAGGCCGCAGCAGCCCCCGTCACCGCTGAGGCTTCCGTCGAGTCGGCTCCGGCAGCAAGCACCGGAAGCGGCAACTACGTGGTCAAGGCAGGCGACACCCTGTCGAAGATCGCTGCTGCACACGGCATCTCGCTCGAGAACCTCGCCAGCCAGGTCCCGAACATCAACCTGATCTTCCCGGGACAGTCCCTCTCGGTCTAGTCTCGTGGCCGTTTAGGTCCTCATTGCGTCGAAATTGTCCGGAGCTGATGCAGCCCCGGACAATTTCGACGTTTCTGCGTTCGCAATGAGCTCTGCTGCTTCCGTGTGGATGGGATCAAGATCCTGGCGCCACCCCAGAATGTGCAGTGCCGACCCGGCGATGACGGCGGCGTTGGGGATCGGGGTGCCTTCGAGTGCGTCGGCTCGCGCGCTGATCACGCTTTCTACCAGGCGAAACGGAAGCTCGGCCAGGTGAGTTGATGCTGGATCGTCAATCGCGTCGAGCACTGCCTGGGCGAGGGCCCGGTATTGCTCGCGAAGCCGATCGCGATCGGCTCGGAACGACATGAACCTGTCGCTTCTCAGTTCCGGCAAGAGATAGAGGACGCCGAGGTTCCACCGTCCGGTGATCAGTTGGGCCGCGTCGATGTACGAAAGCGCGTACAGCTTCACCTCGGGTGAGGTGCCGCGTGGCCTGAGAGTCTCCGCGAAGTCGAGCGCCGGAGTCACGGTGTCGGCGAGCAGTGCAACCAGGATGTCGTCCTTGGTGGCGAAATGGTTGTACAGCGACGCCTGACGCATTCCGACTGCTTCGGCGATGTGGCGTGTCGACGTCGCGGCGAAGCCTCGGGTGGTGAACAGTTCAGCGGCTGCATCCAAGATCTCCGCCCGGGCAGTCCCACCCGGGCGTCGGCGAGCGGTCAGGCGGGGTCGTCCGGGGCCGGCGTTGGTCACGCCTTCCATAGTGGCAGGCTCTGGCCTTACATGCGGGGTGGCCGTCGCTGTGAGCATTCGGTCACGTGCTCGAAACGTACTCAACGAGCCTGTTACAGAATCAGGCGAATCGTATACGCGGGCGTCACCTGCGGCGAGTGGATTTCGCGAAAACTATCAATCGACAGTTATTCGCCTCTGAATCGCTTCGCCGAAGGAGTACGCCGTTGAGTGCAACCACCCCGGCTGCGCAGCCCACCACCGCATCCGCACTCGCCTCTTCGCCTCACGACGACGGTGACCTCGCGGAGTTCGGCTACGAGCAGCAGCTGCATCGATCGCTGGGAAAGTTCGCGTCGTTCGCCGCGGGCTTCTCCTTCGTTTCCATCCTGACCACGATCTTCCAATTGTTCGGCCTCGGTTTCGGTTTCGCGGGTCCGGCGTTCTTCTGGACCTGGCCCGTCGTCTTCATCGGTCAGTTCATGGTTGCTCTCAACTTCGCGGAACTTGCTGCCAGATATCCGATTTCGGGCGCCATCTACCAGTGGTCGCGGCGGATGGGTGGTGAAATCGTCGGCTGGTTCGCGGGTTGGTTCATGATTCTCGCTCAGATCGTCACCGCGTCGGCCGCCGCGATCGCCTTGCAGGTCGTGCTCCCGAATGTGTGGAGCGGGTTCCAGATCATCGGTGAGGACAGTGCACTCACCTCCTCGAGCGGTGCTGCCAATGCCGTGCTGCTCGGATCGGTACTTCTGGTTCTGACCACCTTCATCAACTGCATCGGCGTCAACTGGATGTCGCGTATCAACAACATCGGCGTGACCTGCGAAATCGTCGGTGTCATCGCGGTGATCGGGATGTTCTTCACCCACGCTCAGCGCGGACCGGACGTCGTCTTCGACACCGGCAGTGCCGGCGGTCAGCCCGGATACGCCTGGGCGTGGATCATGTCCGGACTGATGGCTGCCTACGTCATGGTCGGCTTCGGTTCGGCAGGCGAACTGGCCGAGGAGACCCGCAACCCCCGACGCGTCGCACCTCGTACGATCCGCCTTGCACTCTCCGCTTCCGCACTCGGCGGCGGCTTGATGATCCTCGGCGCGTTGATGGCAGCGCCCTCACTCACCGACGGACGCCTGGCCACGGAAGGTTTGCCGTACGTACTGACCTCCATTCTGAGTTCGCCGTGGGGCACGGTCTTGTTGATCGACGTCTCGATCGCAGTGTTCGTGTGCACCTTGGCCATTCAGACTGCTGCTTCACGGCTGATGTTCTCCATGGCCCGCGACGGGCGGCTTCCTGCCTCGCAGGTACTGGCAAAGGTCAACCCCCGCACCGGAACACCTATCGCGCCGTCCGTCCTCATCGGTCTGGTCTGCATTGCCGTCCTGGCCGTCAACGTAGGCAACTCGGCAATTTTCGCAACCCTGTCCAGCGTATGCATCATCTTGATCTACTTGGCCTACCTCATGGTGACGGTGCCGCTGCTGGTTCAGCGTCTCAAGGGATGGCCTCGCACGGCAGTCGGCCCCAAGTTCGACGCCGAAGGCAAAAAGCTTTTCTCCCTGGGCATCTGGGGAGTTCCGGTCAACATCGCCGCGGTTGTGTACGGCGCGCTGATGGTGATCAACCTGTCCTGGCCACGAGCCGAGATCTTCAACCCCACGGGGGAGTACCCCATTCTGCAGTGGGCCGCGCCCATCACGATAGCGCTGGTCGTGGGGCTGGGAGTCGCTTGCTTCCCACGTGGCCGCGCCACCCCGAATCCCGTCACGATCGGAGCCTGACCATGAGTACTCAGACCACCGCCGGAGCGCGCGAGCATGCCCGGTCCCAGGCCGGAACAATCACAGACTCCATGCCGGTGTTGCCGGCCACCCGCTGGCCGAACCCGCCCGACGACGTCGCTCCCGAACGTCTGACCTGGGCTGAAACAGTGCCGGGTGGGCGATACACGACCAAGGTTCTCGCCCGTGGAACCCGATTGCGACTTCGCGACATCGTCGGCAGCGCCTGTGCAAACATCTTGCTCTACCGCGCCGACGCCCCCTGGGAGCGTCTCAACGTCGCCGATACCGTCAAGGTGCCATGGCAGGCCTATCTCGGTGTCGGGCACCCGTTGCTCTCCGATCAGGGGCGAGTACTCGCGACGGTGGTCGCCGACACGTCGGGTCACCACGACGCGTTCTGCGGAACGACGTCACGCGCTACCAACGAGGCGAAGTACGGGCAGGGTTCGCTGCACAGTGCCTCACCCGCCGGTCGTGAACTGTTCACCGTCGCTGCCGCGAAGAACGGACTCGGGCCGCAGGACATTGCGCCGCCGTTGTCCTTCTTCCATGGTGTCCGCGTCGAGGCGGACGGCGCTCTCACCAGTACGGGTTCCGCCGGCGCCGGCGCGACGGTCGACCTTCTGATCCACCTGCCGGTCATCGTGATGATCGCCAACACCGCGCACCCACTCGATCCGGCGCTGGAGTTTCCCACCACGTCCCTCGAAGTGCTCGCGTGGAACGCGGCCGACGAACTCGGCAGCCTTGACGATCTCGGGCCGGAATACCAACGCGCAGTGCTCAATACCGGAGACGCCTGGACGGCTTCGAACCTGGAGGAGATCGCATGACCACCACCCTGGATGTCCCCGCCCTCGTTCCCGGAACGGTGATCCTCGACGAGATTGCTGAAGCGTTCGGGCCGTGGTCCGCAGTTGTCCGCGCCGGCGACGTCCTGACAATCGTCGATCTGCACGGAAATCAAGCCGTCGACACACTCGTCTATGCCAGTGACGATCACAGCGTTCGGTACTCGGCAGCAGCGACGGTCACAGCGCAGCAGAATCTGTTTCTGACCACAGGATCCGTGCTCCGCAGTGACGACGGAACTCCGCTCATGACCCTGGTCGCGGACGAGGTCGGAAACCACGACACCGTCGGCGGCGCGTGCTCACAGGAATCGAACACCCTGCGATACGGCCACCACACCAAGCACCAGCACGCGTGCGTCGAGAACTTCCTCGTCGAGGGCGCAAAATGGGGGCTCGGGAAGCGGGACCTGGTGTCCAACATCAATTTCTTCATGAACGTCCCGGTCGACCCCGACGGCACACTCGGAATCGTCGACGGAATGTCTGCGCCAGGCAAGCGGCTCGCGTTGCGTGCCGAACGCGACGCGCTCGTCCTCGTGTCCAACTGCCCGCAGATCAACAACCCGTGCAACGGCTTCGATCCGACGGCCGTCCGCATGATCGTCACACGGCCGGAGGCAGACGAATGAACGCAAAACTGACCATCGTGCGTCCCGGAATGTTGACGACGGTTCAGGACTATCCAGGGCGCGTCGGGTACTGGCAGATCGGTGTCCCACCGTCGGGCCCGATGGACGACCTGTCGTTTCGGTTGGGAAACACCGCACTCGGAAATCCCGAAGGCGCACCCGGCATCGAATGCGCGATGGCCGGACCTGCGATGACGTTCGACGAGGACACCACGGTGTGCGTCACGGGCGCTCCGGTGTCTGTGACCGTCGACGGCATCGCCCACGGTCAGTGGCGTCCTGTTTTCGTCCCCGCTGGAGCGGTGCTCGACGTCGGGACGCTCAGCGGCCCAGGACTGCGCATCTACGTACTCGTACAGGGCGGAATCGAGACCGACGACTATCTCGGCAGTGCGTCGACCTTCACCCTGGGCAGGTTCGGTGGACACGAAGGTAGGACTTTGCGGGCGGGGGACGTTCTCAAACTCGGACAGGCGACCGGCGCAGCGGGAGGTGTTCCCGCCGAGCATGTTCCGGCGATACACACGTGCTGGGAACTTGCGGTGACCGAGGGCCCGCACGGGGCGCCGGAGTTCTTCACCCGCTCCGACATCGACACGCTGTACGCGACCGAGTACGAGGTCCACTTCAACTCCGACCGCACCGGAGTCCGGTTGATCGGTCCGAAACCTGACTGGGCCAGAACCACCGGCGGCGAAGCGGGACTTCACCCTTCGAACATCCACGACAACGCGTATTCGATCGGTGCGCTCGACTTCACCGGCGACACGCCCATCCTCCTCGGACCCGACGGACCGAGCCTCGGCGGCTTCGTCTGCCCGATCACGGTGGTGTCTGCTGATCGCTGGAAGCTCGGACAGTTGGCTCCCGGGAACAAGATTCGCTTCGTGCCGGTCCGCGCCGAACGGGCAGCCTCCCGCCGTGACCTCGGAGTATCGCGTCGAGCGTCCAATTCGGTTGTGCATTCCTCCGGTGGTGACGGAGACGACGGCGTCATAGCCCGCCGTGACGGCGACACCGCGGTCACGTACCGGCGCTCAGGCGATGACAACGTGTTGGTCGAATACGGCGACATGAATCTCGACCTGGCGCTACGTGCGCGTGCACATGCACTGCATCAGCGACTCGAAGCCGAGAAGCCGGCCGGACTACTCGATCTCACCCCGGGAATCCGTAGCCTGCAGGTCCGCGTCGACCCGGACGTGCTGCCCGTCGGCAAACTGATGGGAATGCTCGCCGAGGCGGAGGACACCTTGCCTGCTGCCAACGAACTTGTTGTGCCCAGTCGCACTGTGCGGATGCCACTGTCGTGGGACGACCCGGCTACGCGCGAAGCGATCCAGCGGTACATGCACGGAGTGCGCGCAGACGCGCCGTGGTGCCCGTGGAACATCGAGTTCATCCGCCGGATGAACGGTCTCGAATCCGTGAACGACGTGTTCGACACCGTTTTCGGCGCAGAATACATGGTGCTCGGGCTCGGCGACGTCTACCTCGGAGCTCCGGTCGCGACGCCGCTCGACCCACGTCATCGCCTTGTCACGACCAAGTACAACCCCGCCCGCACCTGGACCCCCGAAAACGCCGTCGGGATCGGTGGGGCTTACCTCTGCATCTACGGCATGGAAGGCCCGGGCGGGTACCAGTTCGTCGGGCGTACGACGCAGGTGTGGAATCACCGTCACCCCGCGAAGTCGGGCCCGTTCGAGGAGGGCACTCCCTGGTTGCTGCGATTTTTCGACCGGATCTCCTGGTACCCCGTCGAGCCGGAAGAGCTGATGGATCTGCGCGCGGACACTGCGGCCGGCCGCGGCGGGGGAGTCGAGATCGAGGACGGCAGCTTCTCGCTGGCTGAGCATCAGGAGTTCCTCGCGTCGAACTCGCGCTCGATCGAGGAGTTCCGCGCGATGCAGTCCGTCGCATTCGGAGCCGAGCGTCAGCGCTGGTCCGACGCAGGAGAGTTCGCGCTGCCCGGTTGATGGTCGAGTGAGCACCCTTTTCTTCGAGTGAGCACCGCTTCCAGCGTGTCGGAAGCGGTGCTCACTCAGCAGTAACGGTGTTCAGTCCGCGGTGGTTGTCATCATTGGTCATTCATGGGTTGGTCATTGTGGAGGTCGACGAGGTGAGCGACACTCAGCCATGCGATTCGTGACACTGCCCCAAGGAAGCCTGGACGCCGACGAGTACGGCAGCCGGAACATCACCATGATGCAGCTCGCCCGTTCGGTGGACGGTGGAGAATTCAGGAGTCACTTCGCGTGGTGTCGGCCGAACAGCCTGTTGGGGAAGCACTCTGCGAACCTCTGGCAGCTGTACGTCGTCGTGGACGGCTCGGGCTGGGTAGCCGAAGACGACGGTCGACGGGTCTCGATGGCGTCAGGCGAGGCAGTGTTGTGGAGCCCTGGCGAGATCCACGAGTCCGGTTCGGATGACGGGATGCTTGTGGTGATAGTGCAAAGCGGCGCTCCGTTCACCGGGCTCGTCAGCGAGTCAGCGCGCGATTGAACAGATCGATGAACGGGCGAGGCGACGGGGTCCCGGTGGGCCGGAAAGGCGCAGAATCCCTCGACGCGGATACCCACTCGGTTCTGCTCACCCGCGACAAGTCGAGCTGATACCGGGTGTCGGCGGCGAGTCGGTGCAGGAAGAGTGTTCCGGTTCGCCCGTTTCCTTCCCGAAACGGGTGGGCATGATTGAGCGTCGAGTACACCGATGCGAGCGCGAACGACGCAGCGCCGTGATCGAGCGCTACCCAATCGACGGCGGCGATGATCTCTTCCACCTCGGACAGGTAGTTCCGAATCGCCGAGACCGGAGCAAACGTTGCCGCACCTTTTCTGATGTCGACGGTTCTGATGTGGCCGGCCCACTGGTACAGATCTTGGAAAACGTGCTGGTGAAGTAGGAGAAGTTCGGCTGTGTCTCGCGTGTGCGGTACGAGGTCGCCGCCGAGATGCGCCTCACCCAGACGAAGCGCGGTCGCCGCGAACTCGAGTGATTGCAGTGCGGCGGGATCTCGCACGTCGAAATTGTTCTCGAGCACCGATGTACCGCGATAGACGTACGGCGCTGATCTTCGCCAGCGGATCCGCGGGGGAATTGCTGACGACAGGCCGACGGCTCGCGCCAACTCCTGCTCGAAATACTCACGCCGAGAAAGCATCCCGATCATGACGGCCTCGAGTTCCGCGATCTGCTCGTTACTCGGATCCCAGCCTTCGAGGCGCTCCGCCGCCAGAACCTGTTCGAGCGCAGTGCGATTCACGGGTCGATGTCGGGTAGCGCCGACGCGGACGCGGCATATTCGAGTCGTCGTTGCACACCTGCGACCTCGCGCACTGCATTGCTCAGCAAGCTCCGCGAGAGCGGAGTGAGTTCGGAGATCACGACTTCGTCGGTCGGTGGCCGACCTGCCGCGAACTGATCGGTCTGGTGGCGGACACGAATCTGCTGCAACACCTCGAAAGATTCGATCAGTACCTGGGCGTCGTCGTCGAGTAGGAAACCGCTTCCCGCTGCAGCCTTGAGGCGTTCGAGTGTCGAACTCGTGCGGGCGCCCACGGAAATCCCCGCCCATCGAGCGATGTTCACGATCGGTTGGACGGCGCTGGCTTTGAGGTCGACGGTTCCGGTCCGACGCGTCATCACGTCCTTGAACGAATGGAGCTTTGCCTTGTCTCCGACCGCTTCGCGAAGGAGCAGTCGCATGACGGCCGGGTGCAGTCGCAGTTGATCCAACGCCGCAGGGCGAGGATCCAACGCCGGATCGCCTGCGACGACGCGGGCATCCGCCAGCATCGACAACATGACCAGGGCTTGGTCCTGGTACGGATTGGATACCCATTTCCGCAGCGCAGTGCGCCATTGTGGGAGCGTCCGAGCAAACCTGGCCTGGGTCGCGACGGCGTTCTTGGTGTCGCGAGGGAACCCGCAGAGATCGAGGATGTCGTGGATGGTCTTCGCGGCGTCGGCTCCCTCGTGATGAGATTCGCCGCCCCACACCAGCGCACTGTCGATATCCGAAGAGGGGAGCGCTTCACGCCTGGCGACGCTGCCGAGCGACAGCCACGCGAAATCCGGTCGCTCGTCTCCGCCCACCACCAATTCGATGGCTCGCCTGACCGTCACGTCGATCAGCACGGCCAGCGTCGCGCCGATGTCGAGCGGTGAGACCCGTGAGGCCACCAATTCCGTCACCAGAACAGGGACCGCGCGGGCTGTTTCGACGAGGTGGGCGTCGTCCTGTGCTGTGGCGAGCGCTGCGCGCAGTTCGAAACCCTGATTGGTGGCCGAAGTCAGGAGGTCGCTGAGTTCGAGCACACCCATCAGTGCGCCTGCCTCGGTCACGACCGGGAGATGGCGCAATCCGTACTCGAGCATGTCGGTCACGGCGTCGGCGCCCAATCGATCCGGATCGACTGTCACTGCTGACGGCGTCATCACTGTTGATACCGGCTGATTGCTGTCGATACCACCGACTACCACGCGAGCGCGTAGGTCACCTTCGGTGAAGATTCCGAAACCGCTTGTCTCCGTCGGGATCACAACAGCACGGCGGCCCGCATCGGTCATCAACTTCGCGGCCTCGCGGATGGTTGCCTGGCCGTCGCAGACAATTGCGGGCCCGCGCAACAGGTCTCGCACCCGGCGCATGGCGGGACTCTGGATGCCTTGCCCCGCCGAGTGCCCCGTCATGGGGTCATTCTCGCAGGTGTGTCCGTTTCAGGCAGCGGAGGGTGAGATGTCAGAGACCGCCGAGTCGCGAGAGTACGTCGAGAGCGGAATCCGTAGTACGCCAGAGTGCGTCGATCTCCTGTTCTGCGCCGGGACGTGTCTGCGGATTCTGGAGGGCGAATCCGTTGGCCAGTGTGACGGTGTTGTATCCGCTGTCGGCGGCGCGGAGCAGCAGTTCCGAGGGCTGCGAGTTTCCGGCCAATCGGTCGAGTCCTTCGCCGACGAAGTAGAACCGCCAGAGCGGCCCCAGATCGGCGTCGTACTCGGCCTTGGTGAGGGTCACGATCGAACCACCCTTGACGGCAATGGAATCGACGATCTTGTAGAAATCCGTGACATCCTCCGCAGTGGTTCCGGACGTGGCGACGGCGTGAGCGAGGTCGACGGTGAGATGCGCGTTGTAGCCGGCCATGGCAACCCGTGCTGGACTGGCGTCGCACTGACGTGTCAGGGCGAAGTAGTTGGTCCACGCCGGATCGGTGGGAGTACCGGTGAACTCCGCATGGACGTTCACCAGGTACCTGCGCAGCAATTCGAAGCTGACGGAATGGGCCCACTCGTCATCGGCGAAGGCCGCAGGGTCTCGCTGCAGCGGCATCACCGCCTCGTGTTCGACAGCGTCGAGGCCGATGGAGAACAAGCCTCGCCAATCGTGGTGTGAGACGAGGATCGACGTGATCTCACGATGACGTTCGACAGCGGTCTCGAGCCGAGGCAGTCCGGCACCGTTCAGCGTCGTGACGTCGCTGAGTTCGGCAATCCGGCCCACCTCGGCATTGCTCAACTGGCTGCCGCAAGCCGTCGAAAGACTCTCGCCCGGATCTGCGAGTGCAGAACCGGGCGAGAGGAAAGCGGCGGTGATGCCGAGCGCGAGCGTCAACGGATACAGCCGCATCGGTTTCATCGGCTCAGACTAGGCGCCCATTTCACAAATGTCCGGATTGGCGATCAGCTGAGAACCGCGTCGGCCTCGATCTCGATGAGCAGAGCGGGGTCGATCAGCGAGCTGACCTCGAGGATGGTCGTGGCGGGACGAATCTCGCCGAACACTTCACCGTGCGCGAGAGCGGCCTGCTCCCACTGCGTCATGTCGCGCAGGTACATGCGAGTGCGGATGACGTCGTCGAGCGAGGCGCCGGCCTCGGCAAGTGCTGCCTTGATAGTTTCGAGCGCTGCGCGGGTCTGATCTGTGAGGGTCTCACCAGGAGCGGTGGTGCCAGAGACTGCGATCTGGTTACCGATGCGCACGGCACGGGAGTAACCGATCTTGGGTTCCCATTCGGAACCGGACGAAATATTGATTCTGTTCGACATGCCCCGAATTCTGCCAACAACTTCCCGGCCGTGGTGAGGCACGGTCGGGTATTCGCTCCATCTTGACATACCTTAGAACAAGTGTTCGACTTGGGGCCATGAGGTGGTCGGGTCAGGCATTGGATGCAGATGACGGAGCGCTACCCGGACTCGAACGGGCCGGGTTGGTTCGCTCCGTGCAGACTCCCGAGTTCGAGGGAATCACGTTTCACGAGGTGCTCTGCAAGAGCGCGCTCAACAAGATGCCCGAAGAGTCGACGTTGCCGTTCAGCTTCACCGTCAACGCTTTTCGTGGTTGCTCGCACGCATGCCGATATTGCTTCGCGAGACCGAGTCACGAGTACCTCGACCTCGACGCCGGCGCGGATTTCGATTCCCAAGTGGTCGTGAAGACGAACATTGCCGCGGTGCTCCGCAAGGAATTGGCGCGAAAGTCCTGGAAACGGGAGGCAGTGGCACTGGGTACCAACACTGATCCTTATCAGCGAGCGGAGGGCCGATACCGCTTGATGCCCGGCATTATTCGCGCGTTGACCGAATCGGGAACTCCCTTCTCGATCTTGACGAAGGGAACTCTGCTCCGACGGGACCTGCCGCTGTTGAAGATGGCGGCGGCGCAGGTCGACGTCGGAATCGGAGTGTCATTGGCGATCAACGACGCTGCACTTCAGAAGCAGATCGAGCCTGGTACCCCGTCACCGCGGGCGCGTCTCGAGATGATCCGGGCCGTCACCGACGCGGGATTCTCGTGCAATGTCATGGTGGCGCCGGTCATTCCGTTCCTCACCGATTCCACCAGTCACCTCGACGGTCTGTTCGAGGCACTGTCCGAAGCCGGTGCGACGAGTGTGACGGTCTTCCCGATGCACCTGCGGGGGAGTACTCGGGGTTGGTTCATGAATTGGCTTGCTCAGGAACATCCGGCACTCATCCGTCGCTACCGCGAGCTGTACGGGCGGGGTGCGTATGTCACTCCCGAATACAAGCGTTGGCTCGCAAGCCGTGTCGAGCCATTGGTCGAGCGTCATGGGTTGGGTGGTCGTTCGGAGCATCGAGACGTCAGTGCGGCTGGCAGTGAACCGCGTGAGGCGCCTCGGGAACTGGTGGGTGCGGGAGCAGCTCTCACTTTGTTCTGACGGCCGCGGGCGCGTAAATCGGAGGCGCCCCGGACGTTTGCCGGGCTACATTCGCCTGGTGCTACTCACACTGACGTCCACCCCGACCCCGCAGACTCCTGATGCGACCGCGTTGAGCTACCTGCTGCACAAACATCCCGACCGCGTGCAAACCTTCGACTTGGCGATCGGCACCGCCACGGTTCTGTACCCGGAGGCCTCGGCCGAAAAGACCACGGTGGCAGTGATTGTGGACGTCGACCCCATCGAACTTGTGCAGAGTAGGTATCGCCGCGGCAAGAGTGGCGACAACTTTTCGCTGGGGGAGTACGTCAACGATCGGCCGTATGCGGCGTCGTCCATACTCTCGGTTGCTCTGTCGAAGCTGTTTCGGACCGCGTTGACGGGAACGTGCAAGTCGCACCCGGAACTCGTCGGAGCCGAACTCGCGTTGACCGTCTCGATTCCGGTGGTTCCGTGTGGCGGCGATGCGGAATTGCCTCGTCGGCTGTTCGAGCCGCTGGGCTGGGACGTGACCGCGATACCGGTGCAGCTTGATCCGCACCTACCGACGTGGGGAAACTCCGACTTCGTGTCGCTGATACTTACCGGGGAACACACGGTGCAGAGTGCCCTACGGCACCTCTACGTGCTGTTGCCCGTCCTCGACGATGTGAAGCACTACTGGGTGGGACCTGACGAGGCAGACAAATTGATCCGCGTCGCTGGAGAGTGGTTGGCGTCGCATCCGAATTCCGCGCTGATCATGTCCCGCTACCTGGCTCGTCGACGCGACCTGGTCGAATCGGTGGTCGATCGACTGATTCCCGAACAAGCTGAGGCGCAGATCGAAGCACCGAGACCGGATCCGCCGCTGGCACGCCTTCGCGTCGACGCAGTTTTGGCGACGCTTCAGCGACTGCACGTGAGAACAATTGTCGACATCGGTGGTGGCGAAGGTAAATTGCTCGAGGCGCTGATGCCGCACGCTCGATTCGACAAACTTGTCGGCGTCGATGTGAGCGCGCGCGAACTGACACGGGCGCAACGCAGATTGAAGTTCACCGAAATGTCCGACGTCCAGCGTGAACGTGTGTCTTTGATGCAGTCGTCCGCGACGTACCGCGACGCACGCTTGAAAGGCTTCGACGCAGCCGTGCTGATGGAGGTGGTCGAGCACGTCGACACGGCGCGCCTGCCGGCGCTGGTCAGATCGGTCTTCGTGGACGCAGAACCGCAGTATGTGCTGCTGACTACTCCGAATGCCGACTACAACGTGCTGTATCCGGCATTGGCCGCGGGAGAGTTCAGGCACCCCGATCACAGGTTCGAGTTCTCACGGACCCAATTCGACGACTGGGCAACCGAAACGGCCCGAGTCCACGGCTATTGCGTGGAGTTCGAATTTATCGGAGCAATTGATCCGGTCCTCGGCGGGCCGACACAGATGGCAATCTTCACGAAGGAGGCACGAACGTCATGACGGTGTACGAGATTCCAGATCTCGCCCTGGTAGTACTCATCGGCGTCAGTGGCTCGGGAAAGTCGACCTTTGCGGCGCGCCACTTCGGTGAGTACGAAACCCTCTCGAGTGACACATTCAGAGGGTGGGTCAGTGACGATCCGAACTCACAGGAGTCGACGTCCGATGCTTTCGAAGTGCTGGAGTTCGTCGCGGCCAAGCGTTTGCGACGCGGACGCCTCACGGTGGTCGACGCGACCAACGTCCAGCCCGCTGCGCGCAAGCGACTCGTTGCGTTGGCTCGCGAGCACGACATACTGCCGGTGGCAGTCGTGCTCGATGTTCCGGAATCGGTCTGCTCTGCACGAAACGACGCTCGCTCTGACCGGACGTTCGGACGCGACGTGATTCGTCGCCAGCACCAACAGTTGACTCGCTCGCTCCGCGGGTTGGGTAAGGAAGGTTTCCGTTCGGTTCACATCCTCAGAGGTGAGGACGCGGTTTCCGAAGCCACATTCTTGCGCCACCCGCTCCGCAGCGATCTGCGTGTCGAGCGTGGTCCGTTCGACGTCATCGGTGACATCCACGGATGTCGAAGTGAGCTCGAGACGCTCCTCGTGAAACTCGGCTACACCGTCGACTTCGGGACGGATGGCAGAGCTGTCGATGCGGTGCCGCCGGACGGGCGAACTGCCGTCTTCCTCGGTGACTACGTGGATCGAGGTCCGGATTCGGTCGGTGTGCTGCGTCTGGTCATGGGGATGGTCGCGGCGGGACATGCGATAGCGGTTCCGGGTAACCACGAGAACAAACTCGTCAAGGCGCTGCGCGGTAAGAAGGTCACGCCGAGTCACGGACTCGCCGAGACCCTCGAGCAGATGGCCACCGAGTCGGCGGAGTTCCGCGAAAGCGTCGTCGACTTCTGTGACGGTCTCGTCGCGCACCTCGTCCTGGACGACGGCAAACTCGTTGTCGCGCACGCCGGTCTCAAGGAGGACTACCACAACAGGGCGTCCGGCCGAGTGCGAAGCTTTGCGCTCTACGGTGAAACCACCGGTGAGACGGACGAATTCGGCTTGCCCGTTCGATACCCGTGGGCGCAGGACTACCGAGGATCAGCGATGGTCCTCTACGGTCACACTCCGGTGCACGAGGTGGAATGGATCAACAACACCGCGTGCCTCGACACCGGCTGTGTGTTCGGTGGATCCCTCACCGCCCTTCGATACCCGGAACGAGAGATCGTGTCGGTTCCGGCGGAGCAGGTTTGGTACGAGCCGGTGGTACCGCTGGCACCGCCGACTCGCGATCCGGACGTGCTCGATCTCGCCGACGTCCTCGAAACGACCGGCGTCGACACCGAACTGCGCGGGCGAGTGTCCGTTCGCACCGACAACGCTGCCGGCGCCTTGGAAGTGATGAGCCGATTCGCGGTCGCGCCGCAATGGCTGCGGTACCTACCGCCGACCATGGCGCCCTGCGCGAGCGCCCAATTCGATGACTATCTGGAACACCCGTCGACCGCGTTCGACGCATACCGGGCCGGCGGAATCGGAACAGTGATCTGCGAAGAGAAGCACATGGGTTCGCGGGCAGTGGTGCTCGTGTGCCGTGATCGATCGGTTGCTCAGTCCCGCTTCGACGCACCGGATGCGCTCAGCGGGATGGTGCACACCCGCACCGGCCGCCAGTTCTTCGACGACGACCTGACTCAGCAGTTGATCGACGACATCGCCGCCGCAGTGACCTCCGCTGGGTTGTGGGAAGAGCTGGGCACCGACTGGCTGCTCCTCGACTGCGAACTGTTGCCGTGGAACGTCAAAGCGGAAGGTCTGCTGCGCTCGCAGTACGCGTCGGTCGCGGCGGCCGGGCGATCAGACCTCACAGCTCGCGAGGCCGTGTTGGCGCAGGCCGGGTCGCGGGGCCTGGACGTGGCGGAGATGTTCGAACAGACAACTGTTCGGGCCGCCAGTATCGAGCGCTTCGGCGAGGCGTACCGACGGTACGTGTGGCCGACGAACGGACTGGACGGCGTCACCATCGCGCCGTTCCAGATTCTGGCGACCGAGGGCCAGTCGTACGGGGAACGGGATCACGAATGGCACCTCGGTATTTCGGACCGCCTGGCCGCGGCCGACCCGAATCGATTTACCACTACACGTCGCCTGGTCGTCGATCTCGGTTCCGAGGACTCGGTGTCCGAAGTGACGAAGTGGTGGGAGTCGCTCACCGGTGACGGTGGTGAGGGGATGGTCGTCAAACCGCTGGCGAATCAGATTCACGGACCGCGGGGGTACAACGCGAAGGTTCAGCCGGGGATCAAGGTCCGCGGCCGGGAGTACCTGCGATTGATCTACGGTGCCGACTACCTCGAACCGTCGACTCTTGCGAGATTGCGTAACCGCAACCTCGGACACAAGCAGTCGATGGCGCTGCG
This sequence comes from Rhodococcus sp. 5A-K4, assembly GCF_046097995.1. NCBI lineage: Bacteria > Bacillati > Actinomycetota > Actinomycetes > Mycobacteriales > Nocardiaceae > Rhodococcus > Rhodococcus sp. 5A-K4. The sequence goes on along the minus strand of NZ_JBJURM010000001.1, from coordinate 116,495 downwards.
CGAGTACGCGCTCGGCATGGAGGCGGTATCCAGGCTCGTCGACCGTGAACCTTTGTGGCGAGCGCACCAGGCCGTGTTCGCAGTGTTGGCTCTCGAATCGGAGCCGGTCGACCCGCGGTTGTGACGGCCGGTGCCCGGGCTCGGATTGATACCGTCGGGTATGGGTGTGATTGCGCGCTTGGACGGTTTCAACCGACGCCATCCGTGGAGTCACAACGATCACTACGGCCGGTGGGTTCTACGTAATCTGCGCGGTGTCAGGTCCGGTCGCGCTCTCGACGTGGGGAGCGGGACCGGCAATCTGATCGACCTCTTGCGGCGGCGGTTCGACGTGGTGGTCGGTGTGGAACCTGACCTGACGACGTCGGCCGCCGTGCGCGCAAGGTTTGTCGACGACGAGAACGTGATCATCGAAGCGCGGCGGATCGAGGACTTTGCATACGAGGCGAAGTACGACGCGATCACAGTCGTCGCGGCGTTGCATCATCTTCCACTCGAAGAGTCGATGAAGCGGCTGAGCCGCCTGCTCGAACCGGGCGGCCGGCTCGTCGTGGTCGGGTGTTATCGATCGACCACAGCCACCGACGCACTCCTGTCGGTGTTGGCGACCGTGTGTAATCCCGTCGTCGGCGTCGTCAAGCATCGACGGGTTGCCTCCGAGCCACTGAAGGCGATGACAGTTCCCACCGCGGAACCGGGTGAGTCGATGGCTGACGTCCGACGCGCGGCCGCGTTGTGTTTGCCAGGTAGCCGGATCAGGAGACGACTGTTCTGGCGATACACCCTGATCTACGACGCGCCCGTCGCTGCCGCGTCGGTGGGGGAGTGAGTAGACCGCTGCAGTTCGCGGGGAAATGCGCGTCGGCCGAACCCGACTATCACCAACGAACCGATCATCAGAGCGACCCCGATGCCCGCCAGATGTGAGAGCCCGCCACCGTCGACGACGGCAGAGCCGAGCAAGGCACCCGTAGCAATCGCGATCTGGAACACGACGACGTAGATGGCCGAGGCACGGTCGGTCCCGATCGGAACGGCGCGCAGAACCGAGGACTGGAGGCAGATCGGAACGGTGGTGAACGCCGCACCCCACAAGATCGTGGCGACAACGGCGAACGCTCCCATCGACGGCGCCAAGAGCCAGAAGATGGCCAGCGCGCCTGCCACCGTCGCGATCGAGATGAGCGTGAAGAGACGCGGTCGGCGGTCGTAGTACTTGCCGGCGACCCACACTCCGACTGCGCCGGCGGCGCCGTAGACCAGAAGCATCGCGGTACGGATGCCACCGGACGAGCCGAGGCTTTCCTCCACCAGAAGTGTGAAGAACGTGTACGAAGCGAACTGCCCCAGGGCGGCAAACAGCGTTGCCGCGCAGATGACGGCGAGTGCCCGTTTCATCTCCGGTGTCGGCTTCGGCTTGTCTCGCTTGCTCCGATGGTGTTGATCGACCGACATTTCGGGCAACGCACGATGCAGTGAGAAAGCGATGACCACTGCCACCGCGCCGATTGCCGCCGACGCAGTCCGCCAACCCCAGGACTGGCCGATCGCCGAAGACAGTGGACCTCCGAGAACAAATGCGAGAGACGTACCGGCATACACCATCGCGATTGCCTTGCCCTGTTGTCCGCGCGGAACCAGGGTGGCTGCGACCGGGGCAACGACAGCCCAGAACACTCCGTGCGTCGCAGCGCAGAGCAATCGTCCGATCACCAGCATCGGATAGTTGACGGCCAATGCTGCGACCAGTTGCGACACCGCGAGGGTGGCCACCGTCAGAACGACAACACGTCGGCGCTGCCAGGTTTTGACCGCTCCGATCAGCGGAAGCGTCAAGGCCGCGACACCGTATGCGTAGAAGGTCAGCAGTAGGCCGACACGCCCTTCGGTGACGTCGAGGTCCGTCGAGATTTCGCTGAGCAGTCCGACGGGGAGCATTTCGGCCGTCACGTAGGCGAAGGCTGCTCCGGCCAGTGTCATCAGCCGTAACGTGGTTGCCTTCGGCAGTCGAGCAGTCATGTTGTGTAACGATACATGTATCGATACACACCTGCGCAATGGATATTTTGCACTCGCTATGCTGATGCTCATGGCCATACGTGCGCAGCGTTCGAGTCGTCCGACGATGGCCGACGTCGCCAAGGCCGCAGGCGTGTCGGTGATGTCGGTGTCGTACTCCTTCGCACAGCCCGAGCGCGTGTCTGAATCAACGCGAGCCAAGGTGTTCGCCGCCGCCGAAGAGCTCGAGTACGCGGGCCCTAACCGGGCGGCGCAGTCCTTGCGGAGCGGGAAATTCAATAACATCGCGGTCGTCTTCAGCGAGAAGTTGACGTATGCCTTCGAAGACGCAGTAGCTCGGCGATTCCTCTCGGGAGTCGCCGAAGCGTGCCTGGATGCGAACGCCGGGCTGATGATGCTGCCGAACTCGGGGAAACCTGGAGACGTCGACAGAGTTCGCGACGCGGCAGTAGACGGCTTTGTCGTCTGGACCACCGTCTTCGACGATCCCATCCTCGACGCGATTGTCGGCACCGGAAAACCCGCGTGCATCCAGGGTGGGCCGTTGCACGAGGGTGTGGATCTCGTCGGGATGGACGATGTTGCCGGCGCCGTTGCGATCGCGGCAGTCGGGTTGTCGGGGGCGCAGCGGCCCGCGGTGATCAGCCTTCCGTGGGATCGTGAGCGTCGGTCCGAGATTCGGATGGACGTGGATCCAGGTGAAGCGTTCTTTCCGGTGTCCCGCCATCGGCTCGAGGGCTACGAGCGCGCCGTACGCGACGCGGGCCTCGATTGGCCCTCGGTGCGGGTGGGGGTCGTCACCGTCAACGAGCGGAGCGAGGGTGCGCGGATGGCTCGGTCCCTGCTCGACGTTCCCGAGAGCCGAAGGCCCGATGTCATCTTGGCGATGAGTGACGAACTGGCGCTGGGGGTTCTGGACGCGATCCGTGAACTCGGCCTCGCGCTGCCCGACGATGTCGCAGTCGTCGGATGGGACGACACAACAGCCGCATCGGACGCCGGCTTGACCACAGTTCGCCAGTCCCTGTTCGATCAAGGACGCAATGCAGCTCGCGTGGTTCTCGGGCTGGACGATGCGGTGGAGCCGGTCGAGTGGTCGGTGCGTCGGCGAACTTCGACACGATGATTACGCCGGTAGTGGTCGACGCTCTGCGTCTTCGGTGGTTCGTTCCTCCTGAATTGGGGGAGACCGTCCGGTGGGGACTCTCCTGGAATGTCGACAGCCCGAGCAGGTGGGCGGTAGTCGAGCCGGCGTGGCTCTTGACGGCGGAAGTGCGAACGAGTTCGAAACCATTGATGTGGAGACTGCCTCGCGACGGGTCAGACATCCGGGAGCCGGTCCAGCCGGCGGTCGGTCGCGTCGGTGCACTGCAATTCATGTTCGACGCCGAACCACCGTTGCCGTCTCGGATCGAAGCCGCGGGCGCTTTGCAACTACGCGCCGGAACTCCTCGTGACGACACAAATGCCCGTCAGGCGTGGACCGATTTCGACGAGAATGCCTCAACTACCGGAGTGGTTCGCCGTCTACGGGTGATGTCGATGGAGTCCGACATGCTGCCCGACCCGAAGTTTCCGCACGGCCCGAACTGGGGTTGGGCATCGAGGCAGTTCGTGTCCGGGTCCGAGCGGTTCTACGAGTTGGCCCGCGCGCCTCGCGCGTTGCGCTCGTATCAGCTGACCGATCGTGAATACGGGCCGCGGCGCGAGGACTTCCTCCTGGTCGACCTCGAGACGGCTGCTTGATCGTTGGGACCTGACACCGTTTTCATTCAGTGGACACAGACTCCAGCTGATCGGAACCAGTGTCTGCTCGACGAAACCGGTGCCAGGTGCTTCGACTAGCGCGCTCTGCCGACCACGTTTAGTGCGTATTTACCGGGCGGCGCCCCGACATGCTTGACGAAGTGCCGCGACAGGTGGGATTGATCGTGGAATCCGACGTCGACGGCCACGTCCGCCAATTCGCGACCGGCGAGGATTGCGCGTCGCGCCAGATCGATCCGACGTCCCGTCACGTACTTGTGAGGCGGAAGCCCGAAATGCTTCGCGAAGTTCTTGATCAGATACGTGGGGTTCCGTTGCAGGATGTTCGACGCTTCCCGCATCGTGATTCCCGTTGTGAGTCGCGCATCGAGCAGGTCCCGAAGTTGATCGGCAACGCGTTCGTCAACGGTCGGCGTGTGAAGGGATCGACCTGTGGCCGGTGTGAGGATCTTGTTCAATCTTTCAGCGAGGAACCTCAGGCGACTTTCGGCTTCGAGTGATTCGCCGTCCGGGCCGAGTGCAGAGTGCAGTTGATCGATGCGGTGGCGCAGTAGAGGGTCTCGAATCTCGGGGCTGTCCACCGCCGGGCCTATGAGGACCTCGCCGAGAACTGACGTGTCGAGGTAAAGGATTCGTTGACGAAATCCGGCCTCGGTGACCGGAACTCCGTCGTGTGCGATGCCTGGCGGCAACAGAGTCACGATCTCGGGTGCTGCGCCATGAGCGCGATGATCGAGGTCGTATGCAATCGTGCCGCGGTCGACGAGCATCAGAGACCACTGATCGTGCGTGTGTTTGGGATAGGCGTGTCCGACGAAATCGGCATGGAAGACCTCGGTGATTCCCGCGAGGCCCGGTGCCCACGCGGTGATCTGTGCGCCGCGGGGATCCATGTCAGAAACGTACAAGACGCAGCTGCCGCGGGTGACGAAGAGTGGCGGGGTCGTCATCGCGGTGGTGGCGCGCCCGAGGGAGGAACAACATGAACAGTTCGGCAACAGCGGTATCGCTCCGCGAGAAGTTCGGTCAGTTCACCGAGCACTGGTCGCCCAAGAAGATTGCGGTCCTCAATGATTACGAGATCAAGATCGTCAAGATCAAAGGTGAATTCGTCTGGCACTCCCACACCGACACCGACGAAATGTTCCTGGTGACGAAGGGGCAGATTCGAATCCAACTCCGAAACGGAGATGTTCCACTGGGGCCCGGTGAACTGTTCGTGGTACCTCGCGGAGTCGAACATTGCCCGATCGCCGAGGAAGAAGCGGAGGTGATGTTGATCGAACCCGTCGGCGTGGTGAATACCGGGAACGTCGGAGGACCGCGAACTGCAGTGCTCGAGGACTTTTCGTAGTTACCGGCTCTTCCAATCCAGGGGATTGGTACGCAACGGCAGGGCCATTCCCGATCTCCAGAGCGTCGCCGCGCGAGAGTGCGGACGGAGCTCGACCTCGCGCCGCATCGATTGCGCGAACTCGTCGGTGAACCCTGTTCGCGGGTACTCCGCGATTGTTGCATCAACAGTTGCTCGCGGAATTTCGGGCGCACGCCGACCGGCAACGTCGAAATGCGCTGCGGCATGCAATAGATAGGCGTCAGCGCCCGCGCCGCGGTCGACGGTCAGATCCATGTGTAGACGGATCGCTTCGCCGATTCGCCGTACCGACCTCTCCGAAGTTCCCACTCGGGTCGCGAGTTCTTCTGCGTCTGCGGCACTGATGTAGGTGAAACACCCGTGCTCGGCCGATCCTTCTGCGCCCAGTCCGACATCGTGAAGGGCGCACGCAGTGAAGAGATCTTCGGGGTCGTACTCGATCGCATCGATCTGCGCGAAGGCGTCGGCCCAGATCCAGCAGCGCAGGCTGTGGTTCAAGACCGCGGGGGAGAGGGTTCCTCTGGCGTGATCGAGCGCTTCGCTGCACAGCTTGGTGTCCGGGAGTGGGCGTTTGCGCAGCTCGGGTGTGCGAGTGGGGTAGCGGCCGAGCCGCAGCCGGAGCATCGACGGCGTGCTCATGGCCTGCGCAGCAGCCGCGCGGGCCATGAGCTGTATCTGCTCGAGGGTGGTCAGCTCACCAGGGCGCATCGAATTCCTGTCTGAGGTAGGGGGCAGCTGGATATGAATCTAGTTGTCAGGTCAGATCCTTCGTTCGATATAGATATCTGTCGACGACGGAAACACTGAATTATCCGAACAATGTCGATCAGTTTGCACCAATCAACGGTTGAACCAATTCGGAAATCTCACCGCTCGCAACAATCAAGTTTCATCACGCAAAGACGGCGGGGGTGGCTCAGATGACGCCGAACCCGACGATCCCCGGGACTTCCGACGGGACGATGCGATGGAGCATGACCTTGTTGTTCTCGTTGCCGCCGACGGTCGTCAGAGTGCCGCCGTCGTTGACCAGAACGACGTTGACGTGTTGGCCGAAGGGGCTCGAGTCGCCGTACAGGATCGTGTCGCCGACCTTGGGCTGGTAGTCCTGACCGTAGGGGACAAACGCGTCGACGGACTCGTAATACTCCTGCAGCGTGTACACCCCGGGGATGCGCCACGACCCTGAGTTGGGGTTCGAGAACGGCGTGCCGATCTGGTTCATCGACCAGCTCACGAAATCGGCACACCACGATTCTTCGACACCCTCGGCGTATTTGGTGCCGGGACTCCCTGACTCCCACTCCTGCTCGAGGACGCCCAGTAGCGCACTCTGCTGAGCGCTGAGAATGCCGTGGTCGACGGCCGGGAACGAATCGAGATTCTCGCCGGCAAGAGCGTCGTCGCCGCGCGCGAACCACCACAGTGCGCCGGCGACAGCTACGACCACCACAACGCCGAATACGCCAGAACAGCGAGAGTGCGTCTGGGCGTATTCGGTGCGTGCGACATCACGCCACGATAGTCAATTACTCGAGCGGGGGTGCCGAGCGATCGATCGTCGTCGCGAGTGGCTTCTCCTTGACGAAGAGCAACAGGACAACTGCCGCGATGACCAAGGGGACGAGGTACAGGAAGATCGGCGCCAGCGCGTCGTTGTACGCACCGACGATGATCTCGCGAACCTGGCTGGGCAACTTCCAGAGGATTCCCGGGGTCAAGGAGTTCTCGTCACCACCGACCGCGCCGCCATTCGCGGGGAGTCGCTCGGCCAGGAGATTGGTCAGACGCGAGGCGAACAGGCTGCCCACGATCGCGCTGCCCAACGACGCACCGATCTGACGGAAGAAGTTGTTCGACGCGGTGGCCGTTCCCACTTCGGCCGCGGGGAAGGTGTTTTGCACGATCAAGATCAAGATCTGCATGACGAGGCCGAGGCCGATACCCATGAGTGCGATGTAGCAACCGAAGACCAGCAGTGAGGTCGACGGCGTCAGACGTGAGAGCAGGACAAGAGCGACTGCGACGATGGATGTTCCGACGATGGGGAAGATCTTGTAGCGGCCGGTCTTGCTGACCAGCTGACCGGATCCGATGGAGGCGACCAGCAGGCCTGCCATCATCGGAATCATCATCAGTCCTGCTTCGGTGGCGTTCTTACCGGTCACCATCTGGATGTAGGTCGGCAGGTATGCGAGCGCACCGAACATCGCGATGCCGATGATCAGACCCGCGACCGTGGTCAACACGAAGTTTCGTTGAGCGAACAGGTGCATCGGAATTACCGGTTCGTCAGCACGCTTCTCGACGAAGACAAACGCCACTGCGGTCACGATGCAGCCGATGATCAACCCGATGATGACGCCTGACCCCCAGGCGTAGGTGTTGCCGCCCCAGGTGGTGAACAGGATCAGACAGGTTGCGGCCGTTGCGACGAGGATCATTCCCAGATAGTCGATGCGAGGTTTGCCGAGGTTCGGCTTCCGCAGGTGAAGGAATGCCATTGCGCTCGCGATTGCGAGGAGCCCGAGGGGGATGTTGATCCAGAATGCCCAGCGCCAGCCGATGCCCTCGGTGAACCATCCACCGAGAAGGGGGCCGGCAACCGAAGCCAGTGCGAACACGCCGCCCATCGCACCCATGTACCGGCCGCGTTGCCTGGCCGGGACGACGTCGGCGATGATCGCCTGGGACAGCAGGATCAATCCGCCGCCGCCGAGTCCTTGCACGGCTCGACCAGCGATGAGTGTGGTCATGTCGTGGGACAGACCGCCGATCACCGAACCGACGATGAAAATGCTGATGGCGCCGATGAAGAGGCCCTTGCGCCCGATCAGGTCACCGAGTTTTCCGTACACCGGCATCATGACGGTCGAGGCGAGGATGTATGCCGTCGTCACCCAGACCATGTGGTTGACGCCGTTCAATTCGCCCACGATGGTCGGGAGCGCGGTGCTGAAGATCATCTGGTCGAGCGATGCCAGAAGCATCGTGATCATAAGCCCGACAAAAACGAGGATGATCGACCGTTTGTCCGGCGCGGCCTCGGTATCGGTATGCGTGCCGTCGGGCTCGACGGTCGCAGCTTCTCGAGTGGACATGTAGTTCCTTAGTTGAGTGACAGCTGGTGCGAGAGAGTGTGGATCAGCTCTCGGACCTGAGTATTCGAGCCATCAGGAGTAGTGCCGGATCAAGCAAGTCGGTTCTGGGGCTTGCCCGTTCACTGTTCTGCCATTTTCGGAAGACGTAACGCATCGCGGCGCCTGCGGTGATGACCGTTGCCGTGGCTTCGTCGGCAGCGGCTGTATCCGAGTGCAGGCGGCGATACTCGGTTCTGTGCGACAACTCCCGCGTGAGGATCCGGGTGAGCGTGTCTTCAAGATCGTGGAAGGTGGCCAGATGTTGTTGCAACAGCGTGGGATGACGTTCGAACAATTCGCGTCGATGCGCGAGCAGATCGGGTCGCTCGTCGACGATCTGCATCGCCGCCTCGAAGACCGCGAGGGCGCCGCGCAGCGGATCGTCCGGGTGCTCGCCGATGAGCGTGAGCATGGTTGCCTCACTTGGCACGACGAGCATGAGCCCACCGATCGCCGCGTCCTTGGTGGGGAAGTAGTTGAAGAACGTGCGGGTCGACAGATTGCAGGCCTCGCAGATCTTCTCGACGGTCACTTCGTCATAGCCCAGGTCGAGGACGAGTTCGACGGCAGAGTGCTCGATCAGCTGCCTCGTCGCAATTCGTTTTCGTTCGCGCAATCCGAGAGTTTCGGTTCCCATTTCATCCATAATTGCACAGAGTGCAAAGTTTCATCGAATGCAATATTTCGCCCAAGAATGCCTCATGAAATGCAAAAATGGGGATCGGGTGCCTGGTGGATAGGATGAACCGCGTGGAAGAAACCTTGCCCCCTTGCCCCGAATGCGCCGGCGAATACACCTACGAGATGGGCGCGTTGATGGTCTGCCCGTCCTGCGCGCACGAGTGGGCGCCGACCGATAGTGCCGGCGAGGACTCGGGTGTGGTGAAACTGGGTGTGGTGAAAGATGCCGTAGGAAACATCCTTGCGGACGGAGACACGGTGACGGTCGTCAAGACACTCAAGGTGAAGGGCAGTCCGACCGGCATCAAGTCAGGTACGAAAGTGCGCAACATCCGCCTTGTCCAGGGCGTTGGCGACCACGACATCGACTGCAAGGTCGACGGCATCGGACCGATGCAATTGAAGTCGAGTGTCGTCAAGAAGGTGTGACCGGACAGCGATAGATGTCGGCTCGAAATCCTGTTCAGTTTCGACGGTTCGATAGCCACAATCGAGGAGATCTTCGACCGCTCGAACGAATGGACCGAACTGTGCCGAACTCGATCTGCCTGACGCCCGCACTCGATAACACCACACTCGATACAGACGAGCAGTGGGAACGCATCGTCGATGCGCTGACACGCAGGGGATTCCTCGGCGCCGGGCTCGGTGTCGCGGCCGCGACCTTGCTGGCAGCGTGCAGCAGCGACGAAAACGGCTCGGCGCCAAGTGGTCTCGTCACAGTGCAGGATGAGACGGGCAGTGTCGAGATTCCGTCGGATCCGCAGCGAATGGTCATCGCCCACGTCAGCGCCATGGCGACGGTCCTCGACCTCGGTGTGCCGCCGGAGAAGATCGTCGGCGGCTTCTTCGGTCTCGAAGGGGTGGGCGGCGACGCGGTGTTGCGCACGATGCCGGAGGCGGCGAACATCCCGAACCTCGGCACGGCGGGAACGTGGAACAAGGAAGCGATCATCGGCGCGTCGCCAGATCTGATCGTCATGCTCCTGACCGCCGGAAATGCTTATGCGGCAAAGTCCTACGACGAACTCTCTGCGACCGGTGTTCCAGTGTTCGCCGGCTTCAACGGGTACCTCACGTGGGACGAGATGAAGAAGTTGGTCACCTCGATGGGCGTCGCGGTCCGACGGGAAGAAGCTGCTGCGGAATTGAACGCGAGAACGGAAGAGCGCCTCCTCGCAATCAAGGATCGGCTCTCGGCCCTCGGCTCGCTACCGTCGGTGACGCTGCTGCGTACCGGCGAGAACGGTGTCGTCTACAACCAGGTCGACGCTCTTCTCGATGCTCTCGGTTTCCCGGGCGATCGAGCTACATCGGAGGAGTTCACCCGCACACTCACAGCGGAGCAACTCGATCAGGTGACCAGCGACGTGATCATCGTGGGTGCATTCCAGGACCAGCAGGACGTCCGCGCGCAGTTGGCAATGAACCCGCTCTGGGAGCGTCTTCCCGCTGTCCGCTCGGGGAACGTCCATTACGTCGACGACAGCCTGTGGGGCTCGGGCTATTCTCCTCGCGCGACCGAGCTGCGACTCGACGACATCGAGCGGATCTTCAGCTGACTCCGTCGTGTCACCTCGACTTATCGGTGCATTACCTCGAGAATCATGATCATGGACAAAATCAGGTTCTTCGAGCTTGTCACCGAATGGTTCGAAGTACTCGGTGTTGTCGCCATGGTCCTCGGGTTCGTGTTCGCATTCGTGATCGCGGGGCGCGCCTGGAGTCGAACGCGCGACGGTAGTTCATCGTTTCGCACTCTGCGCGAGACGATGGGTGCGGTCATCCTTCTCGGGCTCGAGATCCTTGTCGCCGCTGATCTGGTGAAGACTGTGACGTCTTCACCGTCGCTGACCGACGCCGCAGTTCTGGGCATGATCGTTCTGATTCGGACCGTGTTGAGCCTGTCGATTCAGATCGAGATCGACGGGGTACTTCCGTGGCGCAAGGCGTTGGTGTCAAGTCCGGAACTCCTGGTACGCGCAGCGCGCGGATCAGGAGGCCGAACGACGCCCGACGCGTCGAGTTCGTAGCGATAGCCGTTGCGAGTGAAAGGTCGGGCAGATGACAGCAGTGCGTACCGAGCATCCCACTGTCGACGAGAGGCGGGCGCGCGGTCGCCAGGCGCGTAGAGATACGCCATTGGCCGCGCTCGCGGATCTGACTGAGAGTGACCGCGATCCGATATCACTGCTGGAATTGCAGGCGAAGTCGCGGGTACAGGACCTGGTGCCCATCCGATACGGGCGCATGTCGGCGTCCCGGTTCTCGTTCTTCCGTGGTGCTGCCCTGGTGATGACGGACGACTTGTCCCGAAGCCCTGATTCCGGCCTGAACAGCCAACTCTGCGGCGACGCACACCTGAGCAACTTCGGTATCTATGCGACGCCCGAGCGAAAGCTCGCGTTCGACATCAACGACTTCGACGAAACGTACCCGGGGCCGTTCGAATGGGACGTGAAACGACTGGCCGCCAGTTTGGCGATCGCAGCGAAGGACAACGGATACTCCGGCAAAGAGCGTAAGAAGATCGTTCGCGGGTGTGCGGCCGAGTATCGCGAAACCCTGATCGCTCAGGCAGGATTGGGGAACCTTGCAGTCTGGTACGCGCACATCGCACCCGAAGACGGACTGGAAGAACTTCGCGTCGATTTGAAGAAGCGAATGCTCGAGCGGACCCAGGCGACGTTGGACAAGGCTCGTCGCCGAGACAGCGCTCAGGCTGCCGGAAAATTCACCGAAATCGTCGACGGGAGAAGGCGGTTCATCAGTGACCCGCCGCTGATCGTGCCGGCAGAGGAATTGTTCGCGGGCACCGACCTCACTCAGATCGAGGAGTTGCTACGTCAGCGCGTTCGTTCCTATCGAAGCACGTTGCAGTGGGACCGTCGGGTGTTGCTCGAAAGCTTCGAGATGACGCACATCGCGCGGAAAGTTGTCGGTGTCGGGAGCGTCGGAACGCGCGCGTGGATGATCCTGATGAAAGGCGTCGACGACGACGATCCGTTGATCCTGCAGGTCAAGGAGGCGCAGCCGTCCGTTCTCTCGGCGTACGTCGATGGCCCCACCTTCTCCAACGAGGGCGAACGAGTAGTGAACGGGCAGCGCCTGATGCAGGCCACCAGTGACATCTTCCTGGGGTGGGAGCGCGGACCGGGACTCGACGAGGATGAGCACGACTTCTACATCCGCCAACTTCGGGACGGCAAGGGATCAGCGGTCATCGAAACCATGAAACCTGAAGGGATGGAACTCTACGGGCGACTATGCGCGAGGGTCCTGGCCTATGCGCATGCTCGCTCGTCCGATCGGATTGCGATCGCCGAATATCTCGGTGACGGAACCGAATTCGATTTCGCGATCGGGGAGTTCGCGGCTGCCTACGCCAAACGCAACGCACGCGATCATGCCGCTTTGCTGACCGCGATCGACGACGGTCGCGTGTCAGCAGAGCGGGGAGTGTGACGACTCAGGCGAACACGCCGTCGAGCCAGGCCTGCCACGCTGTCGTTGCTGATCCACCGTCAGCGCCCTCTGCGAAGAAGTGATGGGCCGCGTCGACGGTGCCGCCGAAGGCGTTTCGTCCGTAGAACCGCAGCAATGCGTCCTCGGTACGCAAGCCGATGAACCAGTCGTTGATGTAGTCGACAATCGCGTCGACGGTTCCGATTCCGGGGACTTCCACCGACGTGGCGTCACCGACAGCGGTGCCCGAGGTGATTCCGAGGGCGCTGCGAAGCGTTCCCATCGCTTGCGGCGAGGACGAGGATTCCGGGCCTTCGGCCGAGACATAGGTGACGGGTTTGCCGGCGAAGTACCGCACGTATTGGCCGAGACTGTGCAGGTAGAAGTCCGTGTGCTTACTCGCGCCGTCGTACTGGTTGTCCCAGTCCTCGGCAAACACTCCGGCGTGGACGTAGCGGACAACGGCGGTGCTCTCGTCGCGGGCCTCGACGACGTACTCGAGGTTGTTGAACCGGCCGTCGGGGCCTTGCATGTGGATGGCTAGCTCGCGGGGCGGCTCCCACGTCGCGATGATCGGGCTGTCCGGACTACTGCCGTCCGCAGGGATTTCGAGCGGAGACGGGAACATCCAGCCGGCCGTCTCTGCCGAGAGCGCGGCCCAGATCTGCTCGGGAGTTCCGGGGACGACCACCTCGCGGCGGATTTCGAATTTCTCGGACATCGCTACTGCTCCGTTTCGGGCGTGGTGACGTGGGGTGTGGTGACGTGGGGTGTGGTGAGACTGGGATGCAGGGCGACAACCAAGCGGTGTTTGCGCCCGGCTTCGGAATTGCCGTCGTGGTATTTGGCCACAAGTGAGTTGATCGACTCCCCGAGTTCGCCGGCGAAGGCGGCGCGGTCGGCCGCCGTGGCAAAGATGATGTCGCTGTCGATGGCAAAGGACGCCAACGGTTTTCCGGCCGCAGTTGCGCCGGCGATCAGTTCGCCGACCTCTCGGACGATCCGCGCCGCGAGAGTGACGAGCCAGCGCGCCGAGAGCTGATCCGGGAACCGGCTCGGGTCCGGCGCGAGTGCCGACATTGCAGCGGGGGAGATGACGTACGACGCGGCGCTGGCCTGCATGATCCGCTCCGTCATGTTTCCCCGCTTGCGCTCCTCGACGAGTTCGACGAGTCCGTGTTCCTCGAGAGTGCGCAAGTGGTAATTGATCTTCTGGCGCGTCAAGCCCACTCGGGGTGCCAGCGAGGATGCTGATGCCGGGACTGCCAGTTCAGCCAGAATCCGTTGGCGGATCGGATCGAGCGAGGCCTCGGCAGCTGCGGGACGATCGATGACTGCTACTTCCAACATGAGAAAACCATCCCACCGACAACCAAATCTGTCAAGACAGAAAAAATTGTCGGCGGGATGGTATTTCGGAGGTTCTCTACCGCTTCAGATCGGGCGGATTGTTCAGATCCCGCGCCGAGTACGTGTCACACGACGAGATCTGGCCGGTCTGGTATCCGGTCATGAACCACGCCTGACGCTGTGCGGAGGAACCGTGTGTCCAGCCTTCAGGGTTGACCCGACCGGTCGTGGATTTCTGGATACGGTCGTCGCCCACCGACGAGGCGGCGGACAACGCGTCGCGAATGTCGTCTTTTGACAAGGGCTTCAGGAATGGTTGACCGGTCGCCTGATCGGGAATCGTGTCGGCAAAATGCGCCCAGACGCCTGCGTAGCAATCGGCCTGGAGTTCGGTGCGAACCGCACCCGACTGCTCACCCTGCGGGTCGGCCTGCGCGCGGCCGATGTCGCCGAGCTGATTCTGGATGTGATGCCCGAACTCGTGAGCGACCACGTACTCCTGTGCGAGCGGTCCGGCACTGGAACCGAAACGGTCGACGAGCAATTGGAAGAAGCTCGTATCAAAGTACGCCGTTTGGTCCGCCGGGCAGTAGAACGGACCGACATCACTCGACGCCTGGCCGCAACCGGTGTTGACCGAACCGCTGAACAGAATGACTTCGGGTCGCACGTATGCCGTGCCGGTCTGCTTGACCAACTGCTGTTCCCAAACGTCGTCGAGGCTTCCGACGGTCAGTGTGACGCGGCAGTTCACATCGGCGTTTGCCTGAGCGCCGGTGCACTCGTCGACCGACGACAGTCCGGTCGACGAACTCGAAGTTTCGGTGGACGTGCCCAGTAGTGAGCCGGGGTCACCGCCGAACAACAGCGCCAGGATCAGAACGATGATGCCGCCCGCGCCACCGCCGATCGCGATCTTGCCGCCGCGGCCACCGCCGCCCCCGCCGCCTTGAACCTGAACGCGTCCCGCTTCGCCGCGGGCCCCCTCGTTGAAGGTCATCTATGTCCGCTTTCTGCTGTCGTGAACAAGTGCTTGCCGTCACTTCTGGAGATAGCTTCGCATGCGATGCGGGTCCGCGTTTCCGCTCTGCGCAGTTCGCTCCGTAGGATCGCAGGCAAAGTAGTCGGTCATCGGTTATTGGAAGTAGTTCGAAAGGAATCCCGTGCTGCGCACACATCTCGCCGGTTCATTGCGACCCGAGCAGGCAGAGCAGACCGTAACGCTCACCGGTTGGGTAGCCAGGCGTCGTGATCACGGCGGAGTGATCTTCATCGATCTCCGTGATGCATCCGGAGTTGCGCAGGTAGTTTTCCGGGCAGGTGACGTGGCCGAGCAGGCGCACCGTCTGCGCGCGGAATATTGCGTTCGCGTAACCGGAACGGTCGAGGTTCGCCCCGAGGGCAACCAGAACTTCGAGATCCCCACCGGAGCAATCGAGGTCAACGCCACCGAACTCGAGGTTCTCAACGAAAGCGCACCGCTGCCGTTCCAGCTCGACGATCAGGTCGGCGAAGAAGCACGCCTCAAGTACCGATACCTCGACTTGCGTCGTGAAGGGCCCGGATCCGCAATTCGCTTGCGTTCCAAGGTAAGTGCCGCAGCGCGCGGCGTTCTCGCGCACCACGAGTTCGTCGAGGTCGAGACTCCGACGCTCACGCGTTCGACGCCAGAGGGTGCCCGTGACTTCCTCGTACCGTCACGCCTGCAGCCCGGTAGCTTCTACGCACTGCCGCAGAGCCCGCAGCTGTTCAAGCAGCTACTCATGGTCGGCGGCATCGAGCGCTACTACCAGATCGCGCGTTGCTACCGCGACGAGGATTTCCGCGCCGATCGTCAGCCCGAGTTCACTCAGCTCGACATCGAGATGGCTTTCGTCAACCAGGACGACATCATCCTGCTTGCCGAGGAAATCCTGACGGCGCTCTGGAAGCTCGTCGGCCACGAGATCAAGACGCCGATCGACCGCATGACCTACAACGAGGCAATGCGTCGTTACGGCAGCGACAAGCCGGACCTGCGTTTCGGTATCGAACTCGTCGAGTGCGCGGAGTTCTTCAAGGACACGACCTTCCGCGTCTTCCAAGCCGAATACGTTGGCGCCGTCGTGATGCCCGGTGGTGCAAGCCAGCCGCGCAAGCAGCTCGATGCCTGGCAGGAGTGGGCGAAGCAGCGCGGCTCCAAGGGCCTGGCGTACGTGTTGGTCGGTGAAGACGGCACTCTCGGTGGTCCCGTTGCCAAGAACCTGACCGACGCCGAGCGCGAGGGCCTGGCCGCTCACGTCGGAGCCCAGCCGGGTGACTGCATCTTCTTCGGAGCGGGCGCGACCAAGTCGACGCGCGCTCTCCTCGGCGCTGCCCGTGGTGAGATCGCCCGCAAGAAGGATCTCATCGATCCCGACGCGTGGGCCTTCGTGTGGATCGTCGACGCTCCGATGTTCGAGCCGACCGCCGACGCCACTGCATCCGGTGACGTTGCTCTCGGCCACTCCGCCTGGACCGCCGTGCACCATGCGTTCACGTCGCCGAAGCCGGAGTTCTTCGACACGTTCGACACCGATCCGGATTCCGCTCTCGCCTACGCCTACGACATCGTCTGCAACGGCAACGAGATCGGCGGCGGCAGTATTCGTATCCACCGCAAGGACATTCAGGAACGAGTGTTCAAGGTGATGGGTATCTCCGAGGAAGAGGCGCAGGAGCAGTTCGGCTTCCTTCTCGACGCCTTCGCCTTCGGCGCGCCTCCGCACGGCGGAATTGCTTTCGGCTGGGACCGCATCACAGCTCTCCTCGCCGGCATGGATTCCATCCGTGAGGTCATCGCGTTCCCGAAGTCCGGTGGCGGCGTCGACCCGCTGACGGATGCTCCGGCACCGATTTCTGCGCAGCAGCGCAAGGAATCGGGTATTGATGCGAAGCCCGAGAAGAAGTCAGAGGACAAGAAGTCCGAAGGCGACACCGTCGAAGCCAAGTAGAGCCGACACCGGATCGCCATGCTGCATTTGCGGGTGATCTGCCCGACCGAGCGCACCGAGCAAGTTCTCGGTGCGCTCGCGTCGCAGCGGGGCGCGACACACATCGTCGTATTACGTGATGTCGCGGTTCATCCCGCCGGCGACATGGTGGAGGCCGACGTCGCCCGTGAGGCGGCCAACGACGTCGTCGATGCTCTGACCGCTCTCGGCGTCGCCGAGGACGGCGGAATGACGCTCGTACCAGTCGAGACGGTGTTGTCGGCGGCGGCGCGCAAAGCTGAGCGCGACGTGCCGGGTGATCCCGCGGATTCCGTCGTGTGGGAGGAATTGCTGTCCCGCACTCGGGAAGAATCAACTCTCAACGGATTGTTCGTCGCGTTCCTGACGATCGCATGTCTGCTCGCGGCAATCGGCGTTGTCACCGACTCTCAGATCACGATCGTGGGCGCCATGGTCGTCGGCCCGGAGTTCGGGCCGCTGGCCGCGCTGGCTGTGGCACTCGTACGGCGGGATCGACGGTTGCGTCGACGTTCGATTCTCGCGCTCGCCGTCGGATTCCCCATCGCGATGGGCGTGACTCTCGCCGCAACATTCGTGGTGAAGTTCTTCGGGTGGATGGACGTCGTGAGTCTCGAATCGCTCCACGAGGTCGATTTCGTCTACAAGGTCGGGCCCATCTCGTTTGTCGTCGCGCTTCTTGCCGGTGCGGCTGGAATGCTGGCACTCGTCTCGTCGAAGTCCGCTGCCTTGGTCGGAGTGTTCATCTCCGTCACCACGGTTCCTGCCGCCGGTTTCGCGGTGGTTGCGGCAGCAAACGGAGAATGGCGGATCGCCGGGTTGTCGTCGCTGCAACTGGCTGTCAACCTGGTCGGGATCGTCACTGCCTGCGTGCTCGTCCTCTGGGTCAGAACCCGGGCCGACGAGGAATTCGAAGCAGCGTTGAAAGGCATTTCTCGATTTGTCGACGAGGACAAAACTCCATGACATCGCCGGTTCGGAGTTCTGCTCACCGACAGCAGAATTCTCGCGAGAACTGTGTGCCGGTGTGGCGATTTAGGACTTTTGTCATCACCGCAGGTAGGCGGCAATTTCTGTCGCTGTGAGAGCTTGAATTCGCCGCTGTGAGTGGATGAGCTGGGCATGATCGGAGTCACTAACGGGTAAGTTGGTCGGTGATGACCGCATTACTGGCAGACCCCGTTTCCGAAGTCGTCGCAGCTGCTGAGCAGTTGCTGACACGCCGCACAGGGGCACCCGTAACCCTGGTGGATCCAGTCGATCTCGGGGGGAGTGGCCGCACCGTCGTGCTACGCGTACGTGTCGCCGAGAACCCGTTCTCGCTGCCTCGAACGCTGGTGATCAAGCAGGTCCGCGACAACTTCCAGGGAGCCACCAAAACCGCGATTGCGCTCCCCGCCGCGTCCGAAGGTGACTTCGACGTCGAGACCGCTTTCCTTCGTGAAGCGGTGTCGTATCAGTTCGCCAACGCGCTTGCCAAGGACGCACGCCCCGGCGCCGAACTGTTGGCGTCCGACCTCGATGCTCGCCTCTTGATCCTGAGTGATCTCGGCGACGCCACCGCAATCAGCGTCCGACTCGAAGACTCCGACCCGGACACCGTCACTCACACGCTGATGGCCATGGCGCAGGCCATGGGGCGCATGCACGCCGCGACCGTCGGCCGTGAGGACGACTTCACCGCACTGCTGCGTCGAGCCGAGGTCGCCCATTGCTCCGATGAAGTGGCGGATCAGGTGGGACGCGCAGTGGCCGGTGTTCCCGCGATGTTGGTGGAAAGTCTCGGCATCGATGTGAGTTCGGACATTCTCGAGCAGGTTCAGCACGCGCAGACACTGTTCAGTGGCGGTCGATTCCGCGCCTTCAGTCCGTCGGACCTGTGCCCAGACAACATCATCGTCAACGACGACGGCGTGCAGTTCCTCGACTACGAGTGGGGTGGCTACCGGGACGCCCTCCTCGACATCACCTACGCGTTGGTGTCGTTCCCCGGTTGCCTGTGCAACATCGACCTGACCGAAGAGCGGGCGTCGGCGATGGTCGATGCCTGGCGGGCCGAGGTCGTCGGGATGTGGCCGGCCCTGGCCGACGAGGCCGAATTGGGGCGCAGGATCGTCGAGGCCCAACTCATCTGGGTCTGGCTCAGCACCTATCTGTACCTGCCCGAGGATCATTCACGTATCGCCGCTGTCCGCGAGCACTATCTCTCGATTCCACGGGCCGACGCACTGGTGGGACGCTGGGCAAGACTCGCGCGTTCGGCGAAGCTCGCCGGCAACGACGCCGTCGAGGCACACGCCCGCGACGTCGTGGCGGCGCTGCGCACCGAGTTCAGTTGAGTTTCTGACTGATCACACGCAGAAGGGCGCCCGTGCATGCAGCACGAGCGCCCTTTTTCGGTCGAGTCCGCTCAGTTGTCGGAGACCAGATCGTTCTCGGACAGGTCCGTCGCCGCGAGCGCCGTCGCCAGATCAGGATGGCGGAACGTCGACGTCACCTGGTCGGCCACGACTCGGAAAGCCGAGGCCAGGGTCGCGGACTTGTCCGGTTCGGCCGCCCACGTTGCGGTCTGTTCGACGACGACCACGCCATGGTGGACGTACATCTTCCCGGGGACGAGCGTGATGCCGGCGTTGGTGGCCCACTCGCGCAGGGCAGCGAGTCCCTGGCTCGCGCCCTTGGGGCCGCCTACCTCGATGTCGTCACTCGACAACTGCAGAAGCGTGTCGATGTCTTGGGAGTTGAGTGCATCGTGCCACGCGAGGACGGTGGCGATCTCGGAGGTGCTCATGGCGACAACGCTATTACAGCGCCTTTGCCGAGGACGTGAGGGCTGGCGGAACTGCGGGTTGTGTCAAGCGTCGGTGGTCTCTAGTAGCGTCGATTCGTGAGCGATTGGCAAGCGGAAGACAGTGTGGGGGCGAAAGACGGCGTGGTGGCGGAAGACGGCGTGGTGGCGGAAGACGGCCTGTTCGAGGCAACTCCGGAGGAATCCGCGATCGTCGACGAACCCGATGTCGTGTCTGTCGCCGAGCGCGCATTGTCCTCGGTGCCACCCGGTGCTCCTCTGGCTGTCCGCATGCGCCCCCTCACTCTCGGTGAAGTTGTCGGTCAACAGCACCTGCTCGGCCCTGGTGCTCCGCTGCGCAGAATGGTCGAGGGGTCCGGCGCTGCATCGGTACTTCTGTACGGACCTCCCGGCACCGGCAAGACCACGCTCGCGTCGTTGATCTCGGGCGCTACCGGCCGTCGGTTCGAGGCATTGTCTGCCCTGTCCGCCGGCGTCAAGGAAGTCCGCGGTGTCATCGAACTTGCCCGCCGTCGTCTGCTGAACGGCGAACAGACCGTCTTGTTCATCGACGAGGTCCATCGTTTCTCCAAAACCCAGCAGGACGCCTTGCTCGCCGCGGTCGAGAACCGGATCGTGCTCCTGGTCGGCGCGACCACCGAGAACCCGTCCTTCTCGGTCGTCTCCGCGCTGTTGTCGCGCTCGTTGGTCCTGCAACTGCAATCGCTCACCGCTGCGGATGTCCAGGAACTGCTCGAGCGTGCGGTCACCGACGAGCGCGGGTTCGGGGGAGCGATCGCGATCGACGACGACGCGATGGAACACCTCGTTCGTCTGGCAGCCGGTGACGCACGCCGAGCCCTGACGGCACTCGAGGCCGCTGCCGGAGCTGCACTGGACACGGCCGGTGACTCTTCGGGCCCGGTGGTGCTCGACCTCGCGACCGTCGAGGCCAGTGTCGACAAGGCCGCGGTTCGGTACGACCGTGCCGGAGATCAGCACTACGACGTCATCAGCGCCTTCATCAAGAGCATTCGCGGCTCCGACGTCGATGCCGCCCTGCACTACCTCGCTCGGATGCTGACCGCGGGCGAAGACCCTCGTTTCATCGCGAGGCGTCTGGTGGTTCATGCCAGCGAGGACATCGGCATGGCGGACCCGATGGCGCTGCAGACTGCCACCGCCGCTGCCCAGGCAGTGCAGCTGATCGGTATGCCGGAGGCTCGTCTGGCGCTGGCACAGGCCACCATTCATCTGGCGACGGCTCCCAAATCGGGTGCGGTGATCGCCGCTCTCGGTGCAGCCATGGCCGACGTGGCCGCCGGAAAATCCGGACTGGTACCGCCGCATCTGCGTGACGGGCACTACAAGGGTGCCGAGCAATTGGGCAACGCAGTCGGATACAAGTACCCGCACGACACACGTGATGGTGTTCTGCGGCAACAGTATCCACCGGACGATCTGGTGGGTGTCGACTATTACCAGCCCACCGCACACGGCAACGAGCGAGAGATCGCCGATCGGGTGAGCAAACTCCGCCGAATCGTTCGTGGCTGACGCCTGCCAGGTTCCACCGGTCGACGCGTTAGTCTGGACACCCATAGCTCGACGCTCTTGAAGGTAAGGACCGGTTAGTGCAAACCCACGAGATCCGCAGGCGATTCCTCGACCACTTCGTCAAGGCCGGCCACACCGAGGTGCCCAGCGCCTCGCTGATTCTCGACGACCCGAACCTTCTGTTCGTCAACGCGGGCATGGTTCCGTTCGTGCCGTTCTTCCTCGGGCAGCAGACGCCGTCCTATTCGCGCGCGACGTCTGTGCAGAAGTGTGTCCGCACCCTGGACATCGAAGAGGTCGGCATCACCACCCGCCACAACACCTTCTTCCAGATGGCGGGCAACTTCTCCTTCGGTGACTACTTCAAGAAGGAAGCCATCTCCCACGCCTGGCAGTTGCTGACAGGTTCGGTCGAGGACGGCGGATACGGCATCGATCCCACGCGCTTGTGGGCAACCGTCTATCTCGACGACGACGAAGCGTTCTCGATCTGGCGCGACGAGGTCGGTGTGCCCGAAGAGCGCATCCAGCGCCGCGGCATGAAGGACAACTACTGGTCCATGGGCATTCCCGGACCGTGCGGCCCCTGCTCGGAGATCTTCTACGACCGCGGCGCCGAGTACGGCGTCGAGGGTGGCCCGGAAGCCGACGAGGATCGCTACATCGAGATCTGGAACCTCGTGTTCATGCAGAACGAGCGCGGCGAGGGCACCAACAAGGGCGACTACCCGATCCTCGGACCGCTGCCGAAGAAGAACATCGACACCGGCATGGGCGTCGAGCGCGTTGCGTTCCTCCTGCAGGGCGTCGAAAACGTCTACGAGACAGACCTTCTCCGCCCCGTCATCGACAAGGCCGCCGAACTGACCGGCAGCGTGTACGGGACCGATCACACTTCTGACGTCCGTTTCCGCGTCATCGCCGACCACGCACGCACCGCCGCGATGTTGATCGCCGACGGTGTGAACCCCGGCAACTACGGCCGCGGATACGTCCTGCGCCGGTTGCTGCGTCGCATCGTGCGCTCGGCCAAACTGCTCGGCAGCGAGCAGCCCACCATGCGCGAGTTCATGATCGTCGTCCGCGACACGATGGCGCCGTCGTACCCGGTTCTGGAAACCGACTTCACGCGCATCGAGAACGTTGCCGTCGGTGAGGAGACCGCGTTCCTCAAGACGCTGGCGTCGGGTTCGGCCCTGTTCGAGAATGCTGCCGAGACGGTCAAGTCGTCCGGAAAGTCGGTCATCGCCGGCGATCAGGCGTTTGCACTGCACGACACCTACGGCTTCCCGATCGACCTCACGCTCGAAATGGCATCCGAGGCCGGTCTCACCGTCGACGAAGACGGCTTCCGCACGCTCATGGCCGAGCAGCGCAAGCGCGCCAAGGACGACGCTCAAGCGCGCAAGCACGCGCATGCGGACCTCACGGTCTACAAGGAACTGCTCGATCGAGGTGCCACCGAGTTCACCGGTTTCGACGAGCTCGTCTCCGAGGCTCACGTCCTCGCACTGATCGTCGACGGTGTCCGCGTGCCGGTCGCGAAGGCCGGTCAGGACGTCGAGGTCATCCTCGACCGCAGCCCGCTCTACGCAGAGTCCGGTGGACAGATCGCCGACATCGGTTCGCTCACCGCGCCGGGCCTCGAAGCCAAGGTCAACGACGTGCAGAAGATCGCCAAGAAGGTCTGGACGCACAAGGTGACGGTGCAGAAGGGCGAGATCACCGAGGGCGACGTCGTGCTCGCGCACGTCGACGCCGAGTGGCGCAAGGGTGCAACCCAGGGGCACTCCGGTACCCACATGGTGCACGCGGCGCTGCGTCAGGTGCTCGGCCCCAACGCCGTTCAGGCGGGTTCGCTCAACAAGCCGGGTTACCTCCGCTTCGATTTCTCCTGGCAGGGCGCGCTGTCCGACTCCCAGAAGCAGGACATCGAGGCACTCACCAACGAAGCCGTGGCGTCCAACTACGCGGTCAACACATTTGTCACGGATCTCGACAAGGCCAAGGCGATGGGTGCGATGGCACTCTTCGGTGAGAACTACGGGGACGAGGTTCGTGTCGTCGAAATCGGCGGTCCGTTCTCGATGGAACTGTGCGGCGGTACTCACGTCGGAAGCTCCGCCCAGATCGGTCAGGTCACGCTGCTCGGTGAGCAGTCGGTCGGCTCCGGAATCCGACGCGTCGAGGCGTACGTCGGTTTGGACTCCTACCGCTACCTCGCCAAGGAACGCGCTCTCCTCGCCGGACTCTCCTCCTCACTGAAGGTTCCTTCGGAAGAGGTACCCGCCCGCGTCGAGGCGCTCGTCGAGCGACTCAAGGTGGCCGAGAAGGAACTCGAGCAGACCAAGGCCAAGGCTGTGCTGGCGTCGGCAGGCGAGTACGTCGCCAAGGCCAAGCGCATCGGTAGCGTCCTGGTCATTGCCGAGCCTGCTCCCGCGGGAGTCGGCGGCAACGATCTGCGCAGCCTCGTCACGGACATCAAGGGCCGACTCGGCTCCGAACCCGCCGTCGTAGCTCTCCTCGGTGACGTCGACGGCAAGGTCCCGTTCGTGGTCGCATCCAGCAAGGCGGCCCAGGGTCTCGGTGTGAAGGCCGGCGAGCTTGTCGCGTCCTTCGGTCCCAAGATCGGTGGCCGCGGCGGCGGAAAGCCCGACATGGCCCAGGGCTCGGGTTCGGACTCTGCCGGAATCCCGGCGGCGCTCGATGCGATCCGGGACAGAGTCGGAGAGCTGGCGGGCGGCAGCTGACGGTGGTGGCTACGCAGCAGGGTCCCGATCGCCCCGGCATCGACGACCCTGGTCGCGGGCGGCGCATCGCCATCGACGTCGGCAGTGTTCGCATCGGCGTCGCGTCCAGCGACCCAGACGGCATCCTCGCGACACCGGTGGAAACGGTTCCACGCTCGAAGGAGCGTGGGCCCGACGCGCCGGATATCCGGCGCATTATCGCCATCGTGTCCGAATACGAGGCCGTTGAGGTTATCGTCGGACTGCCACAGACGCTGCGCGGTGAGCAAGGTAAAGCCGCCGGTATCGCGACTGCATTCGCCAAACGACTGCAGCGGGCCGTCGAACCGATCCCGGTGAGACTGTCCGACGAACGACTGACGACCGTCACGGCTGCGCGCAACCTCCGCGAAAGTGGAGTCAAGGCTCGCGGCCAGCGGCCGATGATCGATCAGGCTGCGGCGGTGGAAATCCTGCAAGGCTGGCTGGACGAGCGGAGTAGAGCTGTGAAACCAGGGGAGTCGTCGAAGGACGCTGCACTGGAGGGCGATCTGTGAACGCGCGGTGGGATGAGGGCGGCGGAAGCCGGCCCACCAGTTCGTTCGACTTCGACAACGACGAGACCATGGTCATGCGTGCGTTGCCGCAGAACATCGATCCGCCACACATGTCGCGAGCGGAGGCACGCAAGCAACGCGAAGCGCGCAACAAGCGCGCCAAGCGAGGTAAGAAGGTTGGTGTTCTCGCTCTCCTGGTGTTGGTGATCGCGGTTCTCGGTGTCGGTGCCTACGGTGCCCTCTGGTACATGGATCGCAACAAGGCCGCGGAGGACTTCGCCGGCCCGGGCGGCGCACCCGTGGTCATCCAGATCAACAGTGGAGAAACCGCATCGGAGATCGGTGCGACGCTGGAGGCGAAGAACGTCGTCGCGAGTTCGGCTGCTTTCTACAACGCTGCGATCGCCAATCCGTCGGAGATCCAGAAGGTACAACCCGGCTTCTACCAGGTGCCGGTGCAGAGTAGTGCCGCGAGCGCACTCGACAGTTTGGTTGCCCCGGACTCCCGTGTCGGCAGTGTTGTCATCGCCGAAGGGCGTCAGCTGCACGACAGTTCGGACGCGCAGACGGGCTCGCTCAAGAAGGGCATCTACAACCTCATTTCCGAGGCGAGTTGTGTCGGCCCGGTTTCTGCTCAGAAGTGTGTCTCGACGGACGAATTGAACACTGCGGGAGCGTCTTCCGATCTGGCTTCGCTCGGCGTGCCGGACTGGGCGATGTCGTCGGTCAAGAGCGTGCCGGACAAGGACCGTCAGCTCGAAGGCCTGATCGCCGCCAGCAGTTGGGATTTCGACCCCACTGCGACGCCGACCGAGATCCTGCGTTCGTTGGTCGAGGGCAGCGCCGCCAAGTACGAGGCCACCGGGATCCTGACAGCAGGCAGCGGAGTCGGAATGTCGCCGTACCAGTTGTTGGTGGCAGCGTCGCTGGTCGAGCGTGAGGCATTGCCTGGCGACATGGCCAAGGTCGCGCGGGTGATCGTCAACCGACTCGCAGTCGATCAGCCTTTGCAGTTCGACTCCACGGTCAACTACTCACTCGACACCACCGAGGTCGCCACGACCGATGCGGACCGTGAGCGCGTCACGCCCTGGAACACGTACGCAATGCCCGGTCTGCCTGCGACGCCTATTGCTTCACCGAGCATCGACGCGCTGAAGGCCGTGGAATCTCCGGCGGCCGGTGACTGGTTGTACTTCGTCACGATCAACAAGGAAGGCCAGACGCTCTTCACCAAGAGTTACGAGGAGCATCTGGCCAACATCGAACTGGCACAGCAAAGTGGGATTCTCGACAGTGGACGGTAGTACCGCGACTTCGCTCGCGACGCCGCGTAAGGCGGCAGTTCTCGGAAGCCCGATCGCTCACTCGAAGTCGCCGTTGCTGCACCTTGCTGCGTACGAGGCTTTGGGTCTGAGCGATTGGACCTACGAGCGGATCGAATGCACCGGCGAGCAGTTGCCTGCCCTCGTTGACTCACTCGGCCCCGAATGGGTCGGCCTCTCCGTGACGATGCCGGGCAAGATCGCAGCACTCGACTATGCCACCGAACGCACACCGCGAGCGGTGACCATCGGCTCGGCCAACACCTTGGTTCGCATCGAGGGCGGTTGGCGTGCCGACTGCACGGACGTCGACGGAGTCAGCGGTGCGTTGATCGCCGGCGGCGTCGGCGATCTCAGCGGGACTTCGGCGGTAGTTGTCGGCGCGGGAGGCACCGCGCGGCCGGCACTGGTCGCGTTGGCCGACATGGGAGTTCGGGCAGTCACCGTGGTCGCGCGTGATCCGGGACGTGCGTCCGGGGCCGTCGAATGCGGCGGCGCGGTCGGGTTGGACATTGATCTGGTCTCCTTCGACGACGCACGGCTGGGCGGGATCTGTGCCGAATCCTCGGTCTTGGTCAGTACCGTTCCCGCAGAAGCGGCCGCGCCTTTCGCCCAGCAACTGGGGAAGGCGCGATTTGTCCTCGACGCGATTTACAACCCCTGGCCGACGCCACTCGCTTCGGCTGTCGAGGCGGCTGGTGGCACGGTGATCGGTGGCCTCGAGATGTTGCTCAATCAGGCCTTCGGGCAGGTAGAGCAGTTCACGGGCAAGCCCGCTCCGCGAGAGGCGATGGCAGCCGCTATCGCTTAGCTCTGTTCACAGTGTCGCGGTAGTCCACAAGACGATTCGTAGTGTGCCGCTGGTGAACGCCAGACACCAAGCTCGAAACCATGTGGACGTTGGTGGTCTTGGCAGGCGCTGGGGTAGTCGCTGGTGCCGGTGCTCGGGCGATCGTCGACAGTTGGTTGCGGCGACACGGTTATCGACCAGCCGTGACTCGCTGTTGTGCGCCGCAGTGCGCTGTCGCCACAGGTTGGGTTGCCGTCGGCGCACTGAATACCTCGGTGGTGCAACTGATCTCAGGTCTTGCCGTGGTGTGGTGGTGCGTCGCAATCTCGACTGTCGACCTGGCTGTGCGCCGGCTGCCCAACAGTTTCACGCTGCCGGGCTACGCCGTCGTGATGGTCTACGCGGCGGCGTCGGGAACGGTGTGGGTTGCTGCGGTGGGATCGGCACTGCTCGCCGGAATCCACCTCCTGGCGCACGTGATGTCGCCTGGTTCCATGGGTCTCGGCGATGTGAAGCTCTCTCTTCCGTTGGGCGCTCTGACCGGATTGGTGGGCGCTGACGCCTGGCTGTGGTCGTTGGTGTCTGCATCGGTGCTCACCGCAACCCTGGGTGTCGTGATCGAACTGCGAAAACTGGGCCGGCGACAGTCGGGGCCGGTAGCCCACAATTCGCCCATCGCGCACGGTCCCTCGATGTGCCTGGCAGCCTGCGGTTCGATGGCGTTTGCCTGGTTGACGTGACGAGTGCAACATCCGCGGAAAACCTTGCGTTATTGACTATTCAACGACGGACCGTGATCTGCAGGAAAGACGTAACCGTCGGTTTCATAAAGGCGGGTATCGCAGGCGCGCAGTCCCAGCATGCGGCGAGTCGGACTTGCCGAATGTCCACTCCCTGACGTTGACTGAGGCTTCGGAAATGGGACAAAACGAATCTCGTTTCGCACTCGATTATCGGGGGAACCTATGCGCACAAGGCTTTTCGTCGCTGCGGCAGCCTGCTTGGCGGCTGTGGCTGCAGGGGCGGGCGTCGCCGGCGCCGCGCCTGCACCTTCGTCGGTGGCACTGGGCGGGGGCTCAGGAATCCTGCTGCCGGACGTGGATCATTCCGATCCGGAGCAAGTTGCTGCCTGCACATTGACCGCGGTCGGATACGACAACGCCGGCTCGCTCGTGGCACTCACCGCCGGACACTGCGGAGTTGTCGGGGACCGGGTGTTCGCCGAATACCTGCCCGAAGCCGGCCCCATCGGTCGGTTCTCCTACTCGAGTCCGGTCTCGGATATCGCGGTGATCGATCTCGACGACGCGAAGGTAGCCCCGCTACGTACCGTCGGCGGCACGACGATCAACGGAATCGGCGCTCCGCCTGCACCGGGCACGATCGTGTGCAAGGAAGGCCGATCGACCGGCAACACGTGCGGTATCACCTGGGGCTACGACTCCGTCTACGGTGAAATTGTCGAGCACACGTGCTCGATTCCCGGAGACTCCGGTGGACCACTCGTCGTCGGCGATCGCCTGGTGGGCTTGATCAGCAACGGCTTCCCGCCGTACTGCTTCGAGCCGCTTCCGCCGCCGTTCCACGCTCCCGACAACTCGGCGGACATCAACATCGGTTTGGCTGACATCAACGCCAACGGTGGAGGATTCCGCCTTCTCTAGACCCACAGGTACTGCTGAGATGGCCCACACGCATCGTGCGTGTGGGCCATCTGTGTTCACCGGGAGGGCCACTGTGACAACTGAGGTCCGCGACGTGGAAAGATGGTCGGCGTGCTGCGTTGGATAACTGCCGGAGAATCCCATGGTCCCGCCCTCGTCGCGATGCTCGAGGGCATGGTCGCGGGGGTCGAAGTGACCTCTGAGGCCATCTCGTCCGAACTTGCCCGTCGTCGACTCGGTTACGGCCGAGGCGCGCGGATGAAGTTCGAGGCCGACAAGGTCACCATTATCGGTGGTGTCCGCCACGGATTTACGCTCGGTGGCCCCGTGGCCATCGAAATCGGCAACACCGAGTGGCCCAAGTGGGAAACCATCATGTCCGCCGACCCGGTCGACCCGGACCTGCTCGCCGATCAGGCTCGCAATGCCCCGTTGACGCGCCCGCGTCCCGGTCACGCCGATTACAGCGGCATGCTCAAGTACGGCTTCAACGACGCGCGTCCCGTCCTCGAGCGCGCCAGCGCTCGCGAGACCGCAGCCCGTGTAGCCGCCGGAACAGTCGCACGGTCGTTCCTGCGTCAGGTATTCGGTGCCGAGGTCGTTTCACACGTCATTTCCATCGGTGCTTCCGAGCCTTACGTCGGGCCCGTGCCGGAGGGCAAGGACCTGGACGCGATCGACGCGAGCCCGGTCCGCGCATTCGACAAGGCTGCAGAAGAGTCGATGATCGCCGAGATCGAATCGGCCAAGAAGGACGGCGACACCCTCGGTGGCGTCGTCGAGGTCGTCATCCACGGCCTGCCGGTCGGACTCGGCACTTTCGTCAGTGGCGCCGAGCGTCTCGATTCACGACTTGCCGCAGCTCTCATGGGAATTCAGGCCATCAAGGGTGTCGAGGTTGGTGACGGCTTCGAGACCGCGCGTCGTCGTGGCAGCGAAGCTCACGACGAAATCCGCCCGGGCCCGGACGGCATCGTGCGCTCCACCAACCGCGCAGGCGGTATCGAAGGTGGCATGACCAATGGTGAGGCCCTTCGAGTTCGCGCCGCGATGAAGCCGATCTCGACGGTTCCGCGCGCTCTGGCGACGGTCGACATGGAGAGCGGCGAGGAAGCGGTTGCCATCCACCAGCGCAGCGATGTGTGCGCGGTTCCGGCCGCCGGCGTCGTCGCCGAATCGATGGTTGCGCTTGTCGTGGCTCAGGCCGCACTCGAAAAGTTCGGTGGTGATTCCATTGCTGAAACCACTGCCAACTACCGTCGTTACGCCGAGGGCATCGCAGCCCGACCGCCTCGATAGGACTCACGTATCGATGAAGCCGAAGGCTGTACTCATCGGTCCGCCCGGTGCCGGCAAATCGACCATCGGTCGACGTCTCGCGCAGGCACTCGAACTCGAATTGGTCGATACCGACGCCGAGATCGAACGGACCACGGGTAGAACGATCCCGGAGATCTTCACCCATGACGGAGAGCCTCGGTTTCGTGAGATCGAGGAATCGGTGGTTCGCGACGCGTTGCAGGCCACCGACGGAATCGTCTCGCTCGGCGGTGGTGCGATCCTGTCCGATCGCACGCGCGAACTGCTCCAGGGTCACACGGTCATCTACCTGGAGATCAGTGTCGCCGAAGGGCTTCGCCGCACGGGGGCGAACAATCATCGTCCGCTGCTGGCCGGCGGAGATCCCAAGGTCAAGTACCAGGAGCTGATGAGGCGTCGTCGTCCGCTGTACCGGCGTTCGGCCACGATTCGGATTCGGACCGACGGCCGAAGCCCGGCGCGTGTCGTCGGGCAATTGGTGTCGAAACTTCAAGACAAATGAACAACCGGAGCGGAGTAGTGGAGCAGTGACCGAACCCGTACGTGTAGAGGTGAAGACCGCAAGTCCCTACCCGGTCGTGATCGGCCGCGGCCTGCTCGGTGACCTTGTTGCCGAGTTCGACGGCGCGCGCACTGTCGCGATCTTCCATCAGCCGCCGCTGGCAGAGACCGCGGAGGCTGTACGGGCTGCGTTGGCGGAGAAGGGGATCGACGCTCACCGCATCGAAATCCCCGACGCCGAGGACGGTAAGGATCTTGCCGTCGCGGGCTTCTGCTGGGACGTGCTCGGCCGGATCGGCCTGACTCGCAGCGACGCGATCATGAGCTTGGGCGGGGGAGCGGCGACCGACCTCACCGGCTTCGTCGCGGCTACGTGGATGCGTGGTGTCAAGGTTGTTCACGTCCCCACCACTTTGCTCGCGATGGTCGACGCAGCAGTGGGCGGCAAGACCGGTATCAACACCGAAGCGGGCAAGAACCTCGTCGGTTCGTTCCACGAGCCGGGAGCGGTGTTCATCGATCTCGCGACGCTCGAGACTGTGCCGCACAACGAGATCGTTGCAGGCATGGCCGAGGTCATCAAGACCGGATTCATCGCCGACCCGGTGATCCTGGACCTCATCGAAGCCGATCCCAAGGCTGCTCTCGATCCGTCGGGAACTGTTCTGCCGGAGCTGATTCGGCGCTCCGTCGAGGTCAAGGCCAAGGTCGTGGCCGCGGATCTGCGCGAGTCGGATCTGCGCGAAATCCTCAACTACGGCCACACCCTCGGCCACGCGATCGAACGTCGTGAGCGCTACAAGTGGCGCCACGGTGCCGCTGTCTCCGTCGGCCTGGTCTTCGCTGCCGAACTCGGACGGCTCGCGGGCCGACTCGACGACGCCACCGCCGATCGTCACAAGTCGATCCTCGATCTCGTCGGGCTGCCGACGTCGTACGACGGTGATGCGTTCGGCGATCTGATGAAGGGAATGCAGACCGACAAGAAGAACCGTGCCGGGCTGCTCCGTTTCGTGGTCCTCGACGGCCTCGCCAAGCCGGGCCGCCTCGAAGGGCCGGATCCGAGCCTGCTGGTCGCGGCGTACTCCGCGATCGCCCGTGATCCCAGGCCGGCCGGCGGAACGGTCCTGCTGTGAGGATCAACGTCGTCAACGGACCCAATCTGGGGCGTCTGGGTAAGCGTCAGCCCGAGGTCTACGGCGCGACCACACACGACGATCTGATCGAATTGTGCGTCGCGGCAGGTAAGGAGCTCGGCGTCGAGGTGATCGTCCGTCAGAGCGATCACGAAGGCGATCTGCTCGGTTGGATCCACGACGCGGCGGACGCGGGGGAACCGGTGATCCTCAATGCCGGCGGCTTGACGCACACGTCGGTGGTCCTGCGAGATGCATGCGCCGAACTGACCGCAGGTCTCGTCGAGGTGCACATCTCGAACGTTCATGCGCGAGAAGAGTTTCGGCACCATTCCTACCTGAGTCCGATTGCGACCGGCGTGATCGTCGGACTCGGCGTCGCCGCGTATCCGCTGGCGATCAGGTTCCTCGCCGAGCGAGGCTGAACGAGGGAAGTCGAAAAGCCGACCACACAAATGCGGCCCCGAGGAAAATTTCCTCGGGGCCGCATTTGTGTGTGTGGACGGCGGGCGTTACTGCTCGCGCTTGCCCAGATCGATCGCTGGGAAGACCGCGGTATCGGCGTCGGATTCCTCGACGGACATGGCGGCTCCGCTGTATGCGTGCTGCTCGGTGGGGGAGTCGTAGCCCTCGCTGACGGGCACCGGTTCGTGGTGACGCTCGTGGGACGGGGTCTGCGGAGCGGTTCCGTTCTTGCGCTGTTCACGACTGACGAAGAAACGTCCGACGGTGATGGCGATCATGGCGGGGACGAAGATGAGAAGGATCGTGAACGCCGCACCGGAGGTCACCTCGAAGAACAAGCCCTGCTGAGTGAGTTCGAGGGAGGGGACCAGGCTGAGTGCCCAGCTGGCAGCGCCGGCGACGAATCCGCCGACCAAAGCAGCTTTGAGCCACAGCATGGTCAGATCGGCGCCGTCCTCGGGTTCCGGGAAGTTTCGGCGGTCGCGAATGCCGTCGATACCACCCCAGATCGCGGCGAAGACGATGACGATCAACAGGGACAGCCAGCGCAGGGTGGACCCCTGAAGCGGCCACTGTGCGATTGCTGCACCGAGCAATGCACGAAACACAACATGTATCAGGGCCATGCCGAGGCCACGTACCAACCACGCATTCATGGGTACAGCCTAACTAGAACCCATTACACCTTGTGGCCTAACCCACACTTATTGCTGTAACCGTGAGTTTCGAGTTGATCGGCAGGTCTGCGAGGGCGGTAGGTTCGAGGGATGCCGGTCGACTTCAGAACACGCCGTGAATCCCTCAGACGCCTCCTCGCGGAGCGCGAACTCGACGCGATTCTCGTCACAGATCTCCTCAATATCAGGTACCTCACCGGTTTCACCGGTTCCAATGCTGCGCTCGTCGTCAGTGCGTCCGATTCGGCGTCCGACGAACGCGCGACGGTGATCTGCACCGACGGTCGTTACGTGACGCAGGTGGCGGAGCAGGTTCCGGACCTGCGCGCTGAAATCGCCCGTTCGAGTGCTGCGCACTTGATCGAGAAGTCGACGATGCCCGTTCTCGCGTTCGAGTCACACGTCGCGACGTTCGCCGAACATCGCGCATGGACCGAGGCAGCGCCGAAGATCCGGTTCGAACCGGTGAGTGGACTCGTCGAACAGTTGCGCATGGTCAAGGACGAGCACGAGGTGGAGTTGTTGCGCGCCGCATGCACTTCAGCCGATGTCGCGTTGGCGCAGTTGATCGCTCGCGGCGGTCTGCGACCTGGCCGAACCGAACGAGAGGTCGGTCGTGAACTGGAAAACCTGATGCTCGACAACGGCGCAGACGGTATTTCCTTCGAGACGATCGTGGCGGCAGGCGTCAACTCGGCGATTCCGCATCACCGACCGACCGACGCGATCCTGGCGTCGGGTGACTTCGTGAAACTCGACTTCGGCGCACAGGTCGGTGGGTACCACTCGGACATGACCCGGACGTACGTGCTCGAGTCCGTTTCCGATTGGCAACGGGAGATTTACGAACTCGTCGCGCGGTCACAAGCTGCCGGTTGCGATGCCCTCGCTCCGGGTGTCGAATGTGCGGCCGTGGACGCCGCCGCCCGTTCGGTGATCGACGATGCAGGCTACGGCGAGTTGTTCCTGCACGGCCTCGGCCACGGTGTCGGCCTC
The DNA here is from genome assembly GCF_046097995.1 of Rhodococcus sp. 5A-K4. Classification (NCBI taxonomy): domain Bacteria; kingdom Bacillati; phylum Actinomycetota; class Actinomycetes; order Mycobacteriales; family Nocardiaceae; genus Rhodococcus; species Rhodococcus sp. 5A-K4. The sequence continues at coordinate 83,203 of NZ_JBJURM010000001.1, read as the reverse complement.
GAAATCCACGAAGCACCGGGAATCGGCAAGCTCGGCACCGGTACACTTCTTTCCGGCGCGGCGGTGACCGTCGAGCCGGGCGTGTACTTCTCCGGGCGCGGAGGTGTACGGATCGAGGACACGCTCGTTGTTCGTGAGCAGGGGCCAGAGCTGCTCACACTGACCGCAAAAGACCTTACCGTCGTCTGAGACGGTTTCCCGACCCCTAGGAGACGCGAAGCAAGTGGCTTCCACCAGTGATTTCAAGAATGGTCTGGTTCTGCAGATCGAAGGCCAGCTGTGGACGATCATCGAGTTCCAGCATGTCAAGCCCGGCAAGGGCCCTGCCTTCGTGCGCACCAAGCTCAAGAACGTGCTCTCGGGCAAGGTAGTGGACAAGACGTTCAACGCCGGTGTGAAGGTCGAGACCGCCACGGTCGACCGTCGTGACATGACCTACCTGTACCACGACGGCAGCGACTACATCTTCATGGACGGCGACACCTACGACCAGGTGTCGATCAGTGAATCCACCGTCGGCGACCAGTCGCGTTTCCTGCTCGAGAACATGGCCGTCCAGGTCGCGACCCACGAAGACGTTCCCCTCTTCGTCGAGCTTCCGGTCACGGTCGAGCTCGTCGTCAAGCACACCGATCCGGGCCTGCAGGGCGACCGCTCCACCGGCGGCACCAAGCCTGCCACCCTCGAGACCGGTGCCGAGATCAACGTGCCGCTCTTCATCAACACCGGTGACAAGCTCAAGGTCGATTCCCGTGACGGCAACTACCTCGGGCGTGTGAATTCCTGAGTGTCCGGCACACATAAGAAACTCGGTGCACGCCACAAGGCGCGCAAGCGTGCCGTCGACTTCCTCTTCGAAGCCGAGGCACGTGACCTCGATCCGGTCGCGCTCGCATCGGAGCGTTCCGATCTGTCCGTCAAGGACGACGCGGTAGCACCCGTCGCGGCCTACACCGTCACGTTGGTGTCCGGCGTTGCGGAGAATCTGGACCGGATCGATCAGGTCATCTCCTCGCATCTGCAGGATTGGACGCTCGAGCGTCTGCCCGCCGTCGACCGTGCGATTCTGCGTATCGCCGTGTGGGAGCTCTTCCATGCGACGGACGTTCCGCCGGTTGTCGCCGTGGACGAGGCCGTCGAACTCGCGAAGCAGCTCTCGACGGACGACTCTCCGGGATTCGTCAACGGAATCCTCGGTCAGGTCGTTCTCGTTGCGCCGCAGGTTCGATCGGCTGCAGCTGCGACCTCGCAGCGCGCGCAGGAATCGGATTCGGGTACCGAGTAGCAAGTTCTGTTCCACCACCGCCGTGCGAGTGTCACCGTGCGCGTTGTGTGTCTGCACACAACCGGTCGGAGTCGCTGCTCGCACGGCGGGATCAGGTCTGTCGGCTGATAGGGTGGGGACCGTCAGACATCCTTTAACGATCCGTCCAGTGAGGCGGAGAAGGAGGTCGCTGTATGAGCGTGCCCGAAGGGTCTCGCCCATCCGATCTTGCAGGTCCAGGCAGCGCCAAGGCATCCGCTGGTGCCGAGGCAAGTAGTGAGACCCGTGAATTGTTGTCCGCCCAGGATGTGGGCCGGACCATCGCGCGGATCGCTCACGAGATCATCGAGAAAACCGCACTCGACGGACCCGAGGGAACAGCCCCTCGTGTGGTCCTGATCGGCATCCCGACGCGCGGAACCACCCTCGCCACGCGACTGCGCGCCAAGATCGAAGAATTCTCCGGTGTGCGTCTTCCCATCGGATCTCTCGACATCACGCTCTATCGTGATGATCTCCGCACCAAGCCGCATCGCCCGCTCGAGCGCACGTCCGTCCCCGAAGGTGGCGTCGACAATGCTCTGGTCGTCCTGGTGGACGATGTCCTCTTCTCCGGTCGCACCGTGCGCTCCGCCCTCGATGCGTTGCGCGATCTCGGTCGCCCCCGGGCCGTCCAACTCGCAGTGCTGGTCGATCGCGGTCATCGCGAACTGCCGCTGCGCGCCGACTACGTCGGCAAGAACGTCCCGACCGCGAGGTCAGAAGACGTCAAGGTTCTCTTCCAGGAACACGACGGCAGGGAAGCGGTAGTCATCTCCGGAGGTAAGAGCGCGTGAAGCACCTTCTTTCCATCGCGGACCTCGATCGTGAGTCCGCGGTAGAACTTCTCGACGAGGCAGAACGCTTCGAGCAGGCGCTGCTGGGCCGCGAAGTACGCAAACTCCCGACGCTGCGCGGACGCACGGTCATGACGGTGTTCTTCGAGAACTCGACGCGCACCCGGGTGTCCTTCGAGGTGGCCGGTAAGTGGATGAGCGCGGACGTCATCAACGTCAGCGCATCGAGTTCCTCGGTGTCCAAGGGCGAATCCCTGCGCGATACCGCGATGACCCTGCGCGCGGCCGGTGCTGACGCCCTCATCGTGCGGCATCCGGCTTCGGGTGCCGCCCATCAGATCGCCAAGTGGACCGGAGCGGCCGACGACGGTGGCCCGGCAGTCATCAACGCAGGTGACGGCACGCATGAGCATCCAACTCAGGCGCTTCTCGACGCTTTGACCCTTCGCCAGCGCCTCGGCGACATCGAGGGCAAGCGGATCGCGATCGTCGGCGACATTCTGCACAGCCGTGTGGCCCGCTCCAACGCGCTGCTGCTCTCGATGCTCGGCGCGGAGGTCGTCTTGGTGGCGCCTCCGACACTGCTGCCGGTCGGCGCGCACACGTGGCCGGTCTCGGTCTCGCATTCGCTCGACGCCGAACTGCCCGGACTCGACGCGGTGCTGATGCTGCGGGTTCAGGCCGAACGCATGAACGGCGGCTTCTTCCCTTCGCAGCGCGAGTACTCGATCAACTACGGCCTGTCCGAGAAGCGACTGGCGATGCTGGCCGACCACGCGGTGGTCTTGCACCCCGGTCCGATGCTGCGCGGCATGGAGATCTCATCCGCCGTCGCCGATTCCTCGAAAACTGCTGTACTGCAACAGGTTACCAACGGCGTACACATGCGCATGGCTGTCTTGTTCCGACTGCTGGTCGGGTCGGAGGACGGTGCGCTGTGACCAGAAACGAGAACGGAGAATCACCCGTGAGTGTCCTGCTCCGCGGAGTCCTGATCTACGGAGAAGGTGAGCCCACCGACGTACTCGTCGGCGACGGCACGATCCTCGAGATCGGCGTGGACCTCGATCCGGCCACGGCATCCGAGGTGATCGATGCCGGCGGGCAGATCCTCCTTCCCGGCTTCGTGGACCTGCACACCCATCTACGTGAGCCTGGTCGCGAAGACACCGAGACCATCGAAACCGGAAGCTCGGCGGCCGCTCTGGGTGGATACACCGCGGTCTTCGCGATGGCGAACACGAGCCCCGTCGCCGATTCGGTGGTCATCACCGATCACGTCTGGCGACGCGGACAGGAAGTCGGCCTCGTCGACGTCCACCCCGTCGGCGCAGTCACCGCAGGCCTGGAGGGCAAGCAGCTCGCCGAGATGGCGACCATGGCCGCAGGCGTCGGCAAGGTCAAGATGTTCTCCGACGACGGTCACTGCGTCTACGACCCACTGATCATGCGTCGCGCGCTCGAATACTCCAGCTCACTGGGCGTCCTGATCGCGCAGCACGCGGAAGAACCGCGTTTGACGGTCGGTGCGGTCGCCCACGAGGGCCCCACGGCCGCGCGTCTCGGCCTGGCCGGTTGGCCGCGAGCAGCCGAAGAATCGATCGTGGCCCGTGACGCACTGCTCGCGCGTGACGCCGGCGCCCGCGTTCACATCTGCCACGCATCCACCGCCGGAACCGTCGAACTCGTGAAGTGGGCTCGCAGCCAAGGGATTTCGATCACCGCCGAGGTCACCCCGCATCACCTGCTCCTCGATGATTCACGTCTCGAGACGTACGACGCCATCAACAAGGTCAACCCGCCACTTCGTGAGGCCAGCGATGTTGCTGCCCTGCGCAAGGGTCTGGCCGAGGGCATCATCGACTGCGTGGCCACCGATCACGCTCCGCACGCCGAGCAGGACAAGTGCTGCGAATTCGCGGCCGCCCGCCCCGGAATGCTCGGCCTCGAGACCGCGCTCTCGATCATCGTGCAGACGATGGTCCAGCCCGGCCTGTTGGACTGGCGCGGTGTTGCCCGGGTCATGAGCGAGCGCCCAGCGGCGATCGTCGGACTCGACGATCAAGGCCGTCCCATCGAGGTGGGGGAGCCCGCCAACCTGACATTGGTCGATCCGTCGGCCGAGTGGACGGTCCACGGCCCAGACCTGGCGAGTGTCGCGCATAACACTCCGTACGAGTCGATGACATTGCCCGCACGGGTCACGACCACACTGTTACGTGGCCGCATCACCGCACACGACGGGAATGTGCGGCTGCGGAGTAGCGAGGAGTAGCGCGTCATGGACAGAGCACTGTGGATCATCGGTCTGGCGATCTTCTGGGTCGCAATGATCGGCCTGATGTACGTCGGTTGGCGTGGACGCGCTCGACGCCAGAAAGACAAGATCGGCGAACTGCCGACGGTACCGGCAACCCTGGGTGAACTGCTCGTCCTGCCGACCACCGGCCTGTACGTCGGTAGCACCATCGCACCCAGTTGGCAGGACCGCATCGCCGTCGGCGACCTCGGTTTCCGCGCCACCTGCGAGATCAGCCGCTACAGCGGCGGAATTCTGGTCGAGCGTGACGGTGCGTCGGCCATCTGGATTCCGGAGAAGTCGATCCGCGCGATCCGCACGGAGAACGGTCTTGCCGGCAAGGTCATGAGCAAGGACGGCGTCCTGGTGATTCGCTGGGAATTGCCGAGCGGAACCGAGATCGACACGGGCGTGCGCGGTGACGACAAGACGGTTTATCCGGACTGGGTCAAGCCGGTAACTGCTTCGAACAAGACTGCTTCGAACAAGACTGCCTCGAACAAGACGAATGACAACGAAGACGCAAGCTCTGGCGACATCGAGCAGAACGGAAAGAACGCATGAGCGGCTTTGGCAACAGCCCCGCAGTACTGGTCCTCGAAGACGGACGGGTGTTCCGCGGAACCACCTTCGGTGCGGTTGGACAGACCCTGGGCGAAGCGGTGTTCAGCACCGGCATGACCGGCTACCAGGAAACGCTCACCGATCCCAGCTACCACCGCCAGATCGTGGTCTCCACCGCGCCGCAGATCGGCAACACCGGCTGGAACGACGAAGACGACGAGTCGGTCGGACCGACCGGCGAGAGTGCCGGCGCCAAGATCTGGGTTGCCGGGTACGTCGTTCGTGACCCCTCGCGCGTCACCTCGAGCTGGCGTGCAACCGGTTCGCTGCAGGCCAAGCTCGAAGAGCAGGGCATCGTCGGAATCGCCGGGATCGACACTCGTGCCCTGGTTCGCCACCTGCGTACTCGCGGTTCGATGAAGGCAGGCGTCTTCTCCGGTGAAGCCATCGCCGCCGATGACGAACTGGTCCGACGGGTTCAGGATCAGCCGACCATGCTCGGCGCCGATCTTGCCGGTGAAGTCAGCACCACCAGCGGCTACGTCGTCGAGCCGAAGGGCGGGGAGGCGCTGTACACGGTTGCCGCCATCGACCTCGGTATCAAGACCAACACCCCGCGCATGTTCGCCGAGCGCGGTATCCGCGTCCACGTGTTGCCGTCCAATGCGAGTCTCGAACAGATCCTCGACCTCAAGGCCGACGGAGTGTTCCTCTCCAACGGTCCCGGTGACCCGGCCACCGCCGACGGCGCAGTGCACCTGACAAAAGAGGTCATCGGACAGGGCTTGCCGCTGTTCGGTATCTGCTTCGGCAACCAGATCCTGGGCCGCGCACTCGGCCTGAGCACGTACAAGATGAAGTTCGGCCACCGCGGCATCAACATCCCGGTGATCGAGCATCAGACGGGTCGCATCGCGATCACCGCGCAGAACCACGGCTTCGCACTCGAAGGTGAAGCCGGCCAGGAATTCGACACCCCGTTCGGTCGCGCCGTGGTAAGCCACACCTGCGCCAATGACGGAGCCGTCGAAGGTGTTCGCCTGCTGGACGATTCGGCCTTCTCGGTGCAGTACCACCCGGAGGCGGCAGCCGGCCCGCACGACGCTGCGTACCTCTTCGACCGCTTCACCAGCCTGCTCTCCGCACGGAAAGAAACCGGAGTCAAGAACTAATGCCACGCCGTACAGATCTCAAGCACATCCTGGTAATCGGCTCCGGTCCGATCGTCATCGGTCAGGCCTGTGAGTTCGACTACTCGGGCACCCAGGCTTGCCGCGTCCTCCAGGAGGAGGGCCTGCGCGTCAGCCTGGTCAACTCCAACCCGGCCACCATCATGACGGACCCCGAGTTCGCCGACGCCACGTACGTCGAGCCGATCACGGCCGAGTTCCTCGAGAAGGTCATCGCCAAGGAAGCGTTGCAGGGCAACAAGATCGACGCCGTCCTCGCGACGCTCGGCGGTCAGACCGCTCTCAACGCCGCTGTGGCGCTGCACGAGCAGGGCATCCTCGAGAAGTACGACGTCGAGCTGATCGGCGCCGACTTCGACGCCATCCAGCGCGGCGAGGATCGCCAGAAGTTCAAGGACATCGTCGCCAAGGTCGGTGGCGAATCCGCGAAGTCCGCAGTTTGCTACACGATGGACGAAGTACACGCCACGGTCGCCGAACTCGGTTACCCGGTTGTCGTGCGTCCGTCCTTCACCATGGGCGGCCTCGGTTCCGGCATGGCGTACGACGTCGACGATCTCAACCGCATCGCCGGTGGCGGTCTGGCCGCGTCGCCGACGGCGAACGTCCTGATCGAGGAATCCATCCTCGGCTGGAAGGAATACGAACTCGAGCTGATGCGCGACAGTCGCGACAACGTCGTGATCGTCTGCTCCATCGAGAACGTCGACCCGGTCGGTGTCCACACCGGAGACTCGGTCACCGTCGCTCCCGCGATGACGCTGACCGACCGCGAGTACCAGGCGATGCGCGACCTCTCCATCGATATTCTGCGTGAGGTGGGCGTCGACACCGGCGGCTGCAACATCCAGTTCGCGATGGACCCGAAGGACGGCCGCCTGGTTGTCATCGAGATGAACCCGCGCGTTTCCCGCTCGTCGGCGCTGGCGTCGAAGGCGACCGGTTACCCGATCGCCAAGATGGCCGCCAAGCTTGCCATCGGCTACACGCTCGACGAGATCGTCAACGACATCACCAAGGAAACCCCGGCTTGCTTCGAGCCGACACTCGACTACGTCGTCGTCAAGGCTCCGCGGTTCGCTTTCGAGAAGTTCCCCGGTGCCGACGGAACCCTGACCACCACGATGAAGTCGGTAGGCGAGGCCATGAGCATCGGCCGCAACTTCACCGAGGCTTTCGGCAAGGTCATGCGTTCACTCGAGACCAAGCGTGCGGGTTACTGGACCGGCGCCGACATCGAGACGGAGAGCCTGGACGCCCTGCTCGCCGATCTGAGCGTTCCGCAGGACGGCCGCATGTACGGCATCGAGAAGGCATTCGCCCTCGGCGCAACTGTCGAGCAGCTCTTCGACGCCACCAAGATCGATCCGTGGTTCCTCGACCAGTTCCAGCAGATTCACGAGCTCGGTGAAAAGCTTCGCGCTGCAGAGTCTTTCGACGAGGCTGCCCTGCGTCAGGCCAAGTACCACGGCATCTCGGACCGCCAGATCGCGGCTCTGCGCCCCGAACTCGGTGGTGACACGCACGCAGGTGAGGACGCCGTTCGCGCTCTGCGTGATCAGCTGGGCGTGCGCCCCGTCTACAAGACCGTCGACACCTGCGCCGCAGAGTTCGAGGCCAAGACGCCGTACCACTACTCGACCTACGAGCTTGATCCCGAGGCCGAGTCCGAAGTTGCTCCGCAGACCGAGCGACCCAAGGTTCTGATCCTCGGATCCGGCCCCAACCGCATCGGCCAGGGCATCGAGTTCGACTACTCGTGTGTCCACGCTGCCCAGACGCTGTCCGAGGCCGGGTACGAGACCGTCATGGTCAACTGCAACCCCGAGACCGTCTCCACGGACTACGACACTGCTGATCGCCTGTACTTCGAGCCGCTGACATTCGAGGACGTCTTCGAGGTCTACCGCGCGGAGGCGCAGTCGGGCACCGTTGCCGGCGTCATCGTCCAGCTCGGCGGCCAGACCCCGCTCGGATTGGCGAAGCGCCTCGAAGCTGCCGGCGTTCCCATCGTGGGAACCAGCCCCGCAGCCATCGACCTGGCGGAGGACCGCGGCGAATTCGGTCGGGTGCTCACCGAAGCCGGTCTGCCTGCACCGAAGTTCGGTACCGCCACCACGTTCGACGGCGCCCGCGAGATCGCAGCAGGCATCGGCTACCCGGTGCTGGTGCGTCCGTCGTACGTGCTCGGTGGACGCGGCATGGAGATCGTCTACGACGAGGCTTCACTCGCCGACTACATCTCGCGTGCCACGGAGATCTCCGACGACCGCCCGGTGCTGGTCGACCGCTTCCTCGAAGACGCGGTCGAGATCGACGTCGACGCACTGTGCGACGGCACCGAGGTGTATCTCGGCGGCGTCATGGAGCACATCGAGGAAGCCGGCATTCACTCCGGTGACTCGGCGTGTGCGCTCCCGCCGATCACTCTGGGCCGTGCGGACCTCGAGAACGTCCGCCGCTCCACCGAGGCTCTCGCAAAGGGCATCGGCGTCAAGGGTCTGCTCAACGTCCAGTACGCACTCAAGGACGACATCCTCTACGTGCTGGAAGCAAATCCCCGCGCCAGCCGTACGGTTCCGTTCGTGTCCAAGGCGACGGCCGTCCAGCTTGCCAAGGCATGCGCCCGCGTCATGCTCGGCGAATCGATCGCCGACCTGCGCGCAAGCGGCATCCTGCCGGCGACCGGCGACGGTGGAAACACCCCGGCTGGTGCACCGATCGCGGTCAAGGAAGCTGTGTTGCCGTTCAACCGCTTCCGCCGCGCCGACGGTACCGGCGTGGATACCTTGCTCAGCCCGGAAATGAAGTCCACCGGTGAAGTCATGGGAATCGACTTCGACTTCGGTACGGCTTTCGCCAAGTCGCAGACGGCCGCCTACGGGTCGTTGCCCACCACAGGCGCGGTGTTCGTCTCGGTCGCCAACAAGGACAAGCGTTCGCTGATCTTCCCGGTCAAGCGCCTGGCAGATCTCGGATTCACCATCCTGGCCACCGAAGGAACCGCAGATGTGTTGCGGCGCAACGGTATCGAGTGCAAGCAGGTGTACAAGCAGTCGGGTGAGGATGTTCCGGCCGGTGCCGAGACCATCGTCGACCAGATCCGCAGCGGCGAGGTCGCCATGGTCATCAACACCCCGTACGGCAACAACGGTCCGCGTGTCGACGGCTACGAGATCCGAAGCGCAGCAGTCGCGTCGAACATCCCGTGCATCACGACGGTCCAGGGCGCCTCGGCCGCCGTGCAGGGCATCGAAGCGGCCATCCGCGGCGACATCGGAGTTCACTCCCTGCAGGAACTGCACGCAGGTCTTCGTCAGCCGGCACAGCAGTCGTGAGTCACAGTTGGGGGCATCGTCTCCGGTCCGCGATCGCGGACCGGGGGCGGCTGTGCGTCGGTATCGACCCGCATCCCGCGCTTCTCGACGCGTGGGGACTGCCACGTACCGCCGAAGGTCTCGAGACTTTCGCCGAGATCTGCGTCGAGGCCTTCACCGGTGAGGTTGGACTCGTCAAACCTCAGGTTGCGTTCTTCGAGGCGTACGGAAGCGCCGGCTTCGCCGTGTTGGAGCGGACCATCTCGGTTCTTCGCGATGCTGGAACGCTTGTCGTCGCGGACGCCAAGCGCGGTGACATCGGTTCGACGATGGACGCGTACGCGCAAGCCTGGTTGGGTGATTCGCCGTTGGCCTCCGACTCGGTCACCGTTTCGCCGTACCTGGGATTCGGGGCGTTGGCTCCGACACTCGAACTGGCAAGGCAGAACGCACGCGGGATCTTCGTGCTGGCACGAACCTCCAATCCGGAAGGCGGCGTACTTCAACAGTCGTCGTCTGACGGTGTGAGCGTGGCTCAGTCGATTGTCAACGCTGCGGTCGACGCGAACGCCGACGGACGCGACACCGTCGGACTGGTGGTCGGTGCAACTCGGGACCACGGTCTGGACCTGTCGCAGTTCAACGGCCCGATTCTCGCTCCGGGGCTCGGCGCGCAGGGTGCGACGGCAGCGGATCTCGCAGACATCTTCGCGGGATCGACCGAGCTCCTGCTGCCGAACACTTCCCGTGGGGTGCTCAAGCATGGTCCTTCGGTATCGGCACTTCGGGAGGCAGCAATGCGTGACCGAGACGAGATCGAAGCCGCATTGGCGCACTGATCCGTGAGTGACCTCGAGGCTCGTTCGAGCGGTGGAACCCGGTGGTACCGTCCGTCGGTGAATCGTTGGTGGCAGATCGGACTTCTCGTCGCGGCGTGCGCGCTGCTCGCCACCGGGTTCCAATCCGTCACCGGCGTACACGGCGACGATCTCGCCGTGTACCGGACGGCGGGTCAAGCCGTCCTCGACGGCTCGAACCTGTACGACGAGTCGTTCAACGCAAGACTGCCGTTCACTTATCCGCCCTTCGCTGCGCTCGTCGCCGTTCCGGTCGCCTTGGGTTCCTGGGGTGCGGTCCAGTGGGGATGGAGTTTCGTCAGCCTTCTGATGCTGGCCGCGATCATCGTGCTCAGCTATCGCGAAGTCCCGTTCACACGTAGGCGGCCCGTCGTCGTCTACGTGGGTTTCCTGGTCCTGTGGACGGCGGCATCGCCGATCTCCGATCACCTCGGGTACGGGCAGGTCGGGTTGTTCCTGACACTCCTGTGCCTGATCGACGTGCTGGCTCGACCACGGTGGATTCCCGAGGGTGTGCTGGTGGGGATCGCCGGGGCCGTCAAACTGGTGCCTCTCGTCTACATCGGTTACTACGTGATCACCGGGCGTTGGAAAGCAGTTGCGGGCGCCCTCGCCGGCTTCCTCGGCGCCACGGCACTCGGCTTTGCCGTTCTCCCGCGCCAGACGATCGACTACTTCGGTGACATCGCCTCACTCTCGGGGCGCGTCGCGGTCGGTGACCCGTCCGTGTTCGGTAACCAGTCCGTGCGTGGAATGGCCTTACGGCTACTCCCCGAGGGCCTGGTGGGTCCGGCATGGCTCGTCGCCTGTGCAGTGTTGGGTGTCCTCGGAATTGTCGCGACGCGGCGCGCTCAGCGCCTGCGAGGTGACCTTGCCGGTTTCACGGTGGTGGCTCTGCTGGCGGCAATCGTGACTCCCATTGCCTGGACCCACCACTTCGTGTGGTTGGTGCCGGCGGTGGGTGTGCTCCTCGTTCCGATCAAGTCGGGCGTGGGGGAGGACACCCGATCGGTACCCGCGTGGTCCTGGATCGCGATCGGCCTCACCGCTGCGGTCGTGCTGTTTCGGCTTCCTCGGGTCGGCGCGGACATGGATATCCCGGTCGTCGGCTTCGTCCTGGAGAATTCATTGCTCTGGGCGAGCCTCGCGGTAGTACTCGCTCTGGCCGCCCCCGGCGTGAGCCGCACCGAACCGGACACGGTCGATGCCGACGATCCGAAATCGTCGCTGCCGACCTGAAAACAGGCCGCGACACGCGCATGGGCGTCGAAAATGCTCGAAATTTTTGGATGTGTCGGCGACCACGTTCATTCCCGCAGGTAACGATTTCGCACACACGCATGGGGACGTCGCATCTGATGTATCGAAATGCTTTGTGTTACAGTCTATTTCGGTACTGCACGCACGTTCGTGTTGCGTCGAATCCGTCTCGATCCAGCCGAAAACGGCGACGATGTGTGACATCGATTCGACGCGCATAACCCACCGCGATCTGCATCGGACCGCGGGGGGTGGGTTAGCAATTCGCGCCAGGCGTGAGTACGGTCGCTATCGCTGCTGGTTATCAGCGGAATAGACAAAATTTGCACACGACGAGACGGAGGAACCGTGGCCCTTCCCCAGTTGACTGATGAGCAGCGCGCTGCTGCTTTGGAGAAGGCAGCTGCTGCCCGCAAGGCCAGGGCTGAGCTCAAGGAGCGCCTGAAGCGTGGCGGCACCGACCTCAAGCAGGTCCTCAAGGACGCCGAAGACAACGAAATCTTGGGCAAGATGAAGGTTTCGGCACTGCTCGAGGCGCTGCCCAAGGTGGGCAAGGTCAAGGCTCAGGAGATCATGACCGAGCTGGAGATTGCACCGACCCGTCGCCTTCGTGGCCTCGGTGATCGGCAGCGCAAGGCTCTGCTCACCAAGTTTGACTTCGAGGCCTGAGCCGACAAGTGATGATTGCTGACGCGGCAGTGTCTGATGATTGCTGACGCAACAGTGTCAGAGAGCAAGACCGCAGTGCGGAGGGGTCGGCTGGTTGTACTGGCCGGCCCTTCGGCTGTCGGTAAGTCCAGCGTCGTTCGCGAGCTGAGAACTCGGTTGCCTGAACTCGTTTTCAGCGTTTCGGCGACCACTCGCGATCCCCGTCCCGGTGAAGTGGACGGCAAGGACTACCGATTCACCTCCCGTGAAGAATTTCAACGGATGATCGACTCCGGTGAACTTCTCGAATGGGCGGAAATCCACGGCGGTCTACAGCGCTCCGGCACCCCGGCAGCGCCGATCGAAGAAGCGCTCGAAGCTGGAAAGCCCGTACTCGTCGAGGTCGATCTCGCCGGAGCACGAGCTGTCCGCCAGGCGATGCCCGAAGCTCTGTTGGTGTTCATGGCTCCACCGAGCTGGGACGTTCTGGTGCAACGGCTGACCGGACGGGGAACCGAAACGGAAGACGTCGTGGCACGCCGACTCGAGACGGCCCGAGTGGAATTGGCCGCACAGGACGAGTTCGACACGGTCATCGTGAACGAGGATGTAAGCCGTGCTTGCGATGAGTTGGTATCCTTGTTGGTTGGGAACTGATTCCGCACCCTTCGGGAACCGATTTCCACCCCGTTTCTCAGATATCCGGATCGATAAAACTAGTTCTTCAATGAAGATCTAATTCAGGAGACACAAGAGTGAGCAGCACTTCAGCCGCGTCCGCAGCAGGTCAGGGCGCTCTGCCTGCCTACGACACCCCGCTCGGCATCACCAACCCGCCGATCGACGAGTTGCTCGAACGCACCTCTTCCAAGTACGCCCTGGTCATTTACTCGGCCAAGCGTGCGCGCCAGATCAACGACTACTACAACCAGCTCGGTGACGGCATCCTCGAGTACGTCGGACCTCTGGTCGAGCCCGGTCTGCAGGAAAAGCCGCTGTCCATCGCGTTGCGTGAAATCCACGCTGATCTCCTCGAGCACACCGAAGGCGAGTGAGCACCACGTCTGCCGCACCCGAACCTCGTTCGGGTGTCGGGGGAGTGTCCGACGCGCCCACATCGATACGTAAGCGCATTGTCGTCGGTGTCGGTGGGGGTATCGCCGCGTACAAAGCGTGCTCGATCATCCGCAGCTTCACCGAGAGCGGTCATCACGTCCGCGTGATTCCGACCGAATCCGCTCTGGAGTTCGTCGGCCGCGCCACGTTCGAAGCACTCTCCGGCAACCCGGTTCACACCGGCGTCTTCAACGACGTCCCGCAGGTTCCGCATGTCCGCCTCGGACAGGAAGCCGATCTCGTTGTCATCGCGCCGGCAACCGCTGATCTGATGGCGCGAGCTGTCATGGGCCGCGCAGACGACCTGTTGACAGCCACCTTGTTGACCGCACGCTGTCCGGTCGTCTTCGCCCCCGCAATGCACACCGAGATGTGGGAGCACCCCGCAACGGTGTCCAACGTGGCGACACTGCGCTCGCGCGGCGTCCACGTGATCGAACCTGCCTCCGGGCGTTTGACCGGAAAAGACACCGGGGCCGGTCGACTTCCCGAACCCGACGAGATCGTCGGGTTGGCATCGTTGCTCCTCGAGCGCTCGGACGCGTTGCCGCGCGACCTGGAAGGTCGCCGCATTCTGGTCACCGCCGGCGGTACTCGCGAGCCGCTCGATCCGGTGCGCTTTCTCGGTAATCGCAGCTCCGGCAAACAGGGCTACGCGCTCGCCCGTCTGGCCGCCCAACGCGGCGCTCACGTCACGCTGATCGCCGGTTACACGGCCGATCTTGCCGACCCCGCCGCTGTCGACGTCGTGCACATCAAGACGGCCGAAGATCTCCGGTTGGCAGTGGAGAAGCACGCACCGGGACACGACGGAGTCGTCATGGCTGCAGCTGTCGCGGACTTCCGCCCCGCCACCGTCGAAGGCAGCAAGATCAAGAAGGGCGCAAACGAACCCGACTCGATCAGCCTCACCAGAAATGCCGACATCCTCGCCGGTCTCGTCGAAGCGCGTCGTGACGGCGATCTGGACGCTCGAACGGTGATCGTCGGATTCGCCGCAGAGACCGGTGACGCCCACGGTGACGTTCTCAGTTACGCCCGCTCCAAGCTTGCCCGCAAAGGTTGCGACCTCCTCGTGGTCAATGCGGTCGGCGAGGGCAAGGCGTTCGAGGTCGATCACAACGACGGTTGGCTGCTCGGTTCCGACGGCTCGGAGTCCGCGCTCGAGCACGGATCCAAGGCTTTGATGGCCAGTCGAGTACTCGACGCCCTGGTCAAGCTCTTCCCCGAGTAGCGACACGCGCCCGATGGTGAGAGTTACCCCACGATAATCGGGTGAGCACAAGGGTGTTGCGCAGGCGGTCCAACCGTTATCGTCGGCTCAGCCCCCAGCTAACAAAGCATGACAAAACGGTCACCGAACGGTGATTCGGATACTTCAATAAGCTGTAGTCAAGAACTCAGTCGTCGAGAGGGAGATCTGTGAGCAAGTCCGGCAGTCGGCTATTCACCAGCGAGTCCGTCACCGAGGGGCATCCGGACAAGATCTGTGACGCGATCAGCGACTCGATCCTCGACGCGCTGCTCACCCAGGACCCACGCGCCCGCGTGGCCGTCGAAACTTTGGTCACCACCGGCCAGGTTCACGTAGCCGGCGAGGTCACGACCACTGCGTACGCAGACATTCCGAAGATCGTGCGCGACACGGTCCTCGAGATCGGCTACGACAGCTCGGCAAAGGGCTTCGACGGTAACTCCTGTGGCGTCAACGTCGCGATCGGCGCGCAGTCGCCCGAGATCGCGCAGGGTGTCGATCACTCGCACGAGGCTCGCGTCGACGGAATCAGCGACGACGAGATCGACCGTCAGGGTGCGGGCGACCAGGGCCTGATGTTCGGCTACGCCACCACCGACACGCCGGAACTGATGCCGCTGCCCATCGCGTTGGCTCATCGTCTCTCTCGCCGGTTGACCGAGGTCCGTAAGTCCGGCGTGCTGCCGTACCTGCGCCCGGACGGTAAGACCCAGGTCACCATCGAGTACGACGGTGACAAGGCTGTCCGTCTCGACACCGTGGTCATCTCCACCCAGCATGCCGCTGACATCGACCTCGACAACCTGTTGACGCCCGATCTTCGCGAGAAGGTGCTTCACTCGGTGCTGACCGACGTGAACCTCACCGATCTCGACACCTCCGATGTTCGTCTGCTGGTGAACCCGACGGGCAAGTTCGTCCTCGGTGGCCCGATGGGTGACGCCGGTTTGACCGGCCGCAAGATCATCGTCGACACCTACGGCGGAATGGCTCGCCACGGCGGCGGCGCGTTCTCCGGCAAGGACCCGTCAAAGGTCGACCGAAGCGCTGCCTACGCCATGCGTTGGGTGGCCAAGAACGCTGTTGCCGCAGGTCTGGCCGACCGCATCGAGGTTCAGGTCGCATACGCCATCGGCAAGGCAGCTCCGGTCGGACTCTTCGTCGAAACCTTCGGCACCGAGAAGACCGATCCGGCACGGATCCAGAAGGCGATCACCGAGATCTTCGACCTGCGTCCGGGAGCGATCATCCGCGACCTCGACCTGCTGCGTCCGATCTACGCGCAGACGGCGGCATACGGTCACTTCGGTCGCACCGACATCGACCTCCCGTGGGAGAGCACCGATCGCGCCGACAAGCTGCGTAGCGCAGCTGGTCTCTGATCACTGACGTACAGACGGGGCGCGGGTGGGCGCGGAAAGAGTAGCGGCAGAAGTCGATCCGGTCGCCCGGGTGCTGCCGATGCTCCCGCTCGCTCACCTCGACCGTGAATTCGACTACCTCGTTCCTCGTGAACTCGAAGCGGATGCGCAGCCCGGAGTCCGGGTGCGCATCCGCTTCGCTGGTCGTCTGGTGGACGGTTTCATCGTCTCGCGCGAGGCCACCAGTGACCATCAGGGGAAGTTCGGCTGGCTCGAACGCGTCATCTCGTCCGAGCGGGTCCTGACGGCCGAAATCGCGCAAGTCGTCGATCGTGTGGCGGAGCGTTATGCCGGAACCCGTGCTGACGTTCTCCGTTTGGCGGTACCGCCGCGCCACGCGAAGGTCGAGGCGGAACCGTGGGAGCCCGCCGAGCCGCCGTCCGCTCCTGAACCGATCGAAAATGGTTGGCATCTCTACAGATTCGGTGACGCCTTCCTGTCCGCGATTCGCGAGTCGAAAAGCCCGCGTGCGGTCTGGCAGGCGTTGCCTGGTGAAAACTGGCCACTGCGCCTGGCCGAATTGGCCGGGGCTGTAGCGGCAAGTGGCAAATCCGCGATCCTGGTTGTGCCCGATCAACGCGACCTGGACCGCGTCGTCGCCGCATGTACCGAACTCTCCGGAGCGGATGCAGTGGTGGGTCTGTCCGCAGGCCTGGGGCCGGCCATGCGATACCGAAGGTGGCTCGCTGCACTGCGCGGGACCGCCCGGATCGTCGTCGGCACGCGCAGTGCAGTTTTTGCGCCGACGCCCGAGACCGGTCTTGTCGTCGTCTGGGACGACGGCGACGACAACTTGTCCGAGCCGCGGTCGCCGTATCCACATGCCCGCGAAGTTGCCGTCCTGCGTGGCTACGTCGCCGGGTGCGCCGTCGTGATCGGTGGGTTCTCCCGTACGGCAGAATCGCAGGTACTCGTCGACTCGGGATGGGCGCACGATCTGGTCGCTACGCGGGACGTCGTTCGTGCTCACGCACCCAAGATCACCGCGCTTGCCGACAGCGATCAAGCCTTGGCCCGCGATCCGGGAGCCAGAGCGGCTCGTTTGCCCGCTATTGCATTCGCGGCCGCCCGGCGCGCTCTGGGTGAGGGCAACGGAGTCCTGGTGCAGGTGCCTCGGCGGGGGTACGTACCGACCCTGGCCTGCGGAAAGTGCCGTGCCCCGGCACGGTGCCGTCGGTGCAACGGCCCACTGGCTCTTCCCGCTGCGGCAGGTCCCGACGGCGCCGGGACACCGGCGTGCCGCTGGTGCGGGGTTGCCGATGCCGCCTACCGATGTCACGCGTGCGGGGCGAAAGCGTTGCGCGCGGTGGTGGTCGGTGCCGGCCGGACCGCCGAAGAACTCGGGCGCGCTTTTCCCGGTGTGAAAGTGGTTCTGTCCGGAGGCGGTGATGTGGTCAAGGAACTGCCACACGGGCCCGCGTTGGTGGTCTCGACGGTGGGTGCGGAGCCGGTGATGACCGGCGGCTACGGCGCCGCGCTCTTGCTCGACGGTTGGGCACTGCTCGGTCGGCCCGATCTTCGCGCCGCCGAGGAAACACTCAGACGCTGGATGTCGGCTGCTGCCATGGTGATTCCGCTGTCCGAAGGTGGTGAAGTTGTGGTTGTCGCAGACTCGGGTATCCCGACGGTGCAGGCGTTGGTCCGATGGGATCCGGTGGGGCACGCACAGTCTCAATTCGAGGAACGGGACGAGGTCGGCTTTCCTCCGGCCGTTCACATGGCTGCGATCGACGGTGGATCCGCAGCAATTGCGGAGTTGGTGGACTCAGCTGATCTGCCGGCAAGTGCTGTACTACTCGGACCAGTGGAATTGCCTGCGGGGGAGAGGCTTCCGTATTCCGGTGAGGACGAGAGCGGTGTCGCGCCGGAGCGAATGCTGGTCCGCGTTCCACGCAAGGACGGTCGCGGCCTTGCGGACGCTCTGGCACATGCGAGGGCCGCGCGCAGTGCGCGGAAGTCATCGGGTCCGGTCCGCATTCAGATCGACCCACGCCGCATCGGCTGATTTTCGAGTTCTCCAAGGCATGCTTGTGTGCAGCAAAAATGTTGCGCAACCCGATATGGCGATATATCGTCGAACTATCAACGATAGTGATGGAGGTTCGACAGTGGATGCAAGTTTCCCGAACGAGGGGATGTTCGGCCGACGCGGTTTCTTCGGCGGTTTCGGCCGTGAGCAACGGCCACCATTTGTGATGTGGGTGCCGACGGACGACGGCGCGCCGGGCGATGGTCCCGGCGATCGAGACGGTGGACGACGCGGTCGACCGCACGAGCGGCCGGGCTTCGGTGACATGCCACGCAGAGGCCATCGGCGGGGGCGTTTCGGTCCAGACGGCGGACCCGGCCCCGGCTTCGGTCCGGGCGCTCAGTTCGGTCGCGGGCGAGGACGTGGCGGACGAGGTCGTCGTGGAGATGTGCGCGCTGCGATTCTGTTGTTGATCGCGGAAGAGCCGATGCACGGCTACGAATTGATTCAGCAGATCGTCGAGCGCAGCGGCGGCGTCTGGAAGCCGAGTCCGGGTTCCATTTATCCCGCGCTGTCCCAACTCGAGGACGAGGGACTGGTCATCATCGAAAAGGTCGCCGGCCGCAAGACCGCCAAGCTGACCGAGGAAGGCGTCGCGTACGTCGAGGAGCATCGCGCCGATCTCGGGGCACCGTGGGATGACGTTCGTCTCAGCGTAGGGGAGCCGGAGCAGGACCTTCGTGAACTGATCGGCCAGCTGATGGGCGCGGCCGGTCAAGTGGCTGCTGTAGGCACACCAGCGCAGGTCAAGGCCGCAGCCGACGTGCTTGTCGAGGCGCGCAAGTCGCTCTACCGAGTGCTTGCCGGTGATGACGCCGATGAAGGCGGCAATTGAGACGTCGGATACCTACTGTTCGGTAGGGTATGCGCCCCGAAGTTTCTGGTGTTACGGTCAGCTCCCTCGTAGGATCAGAGCAGGAGCAGGAACAATGGCTGGCGTCAAACGGTCTGTGGGACTGACATTTTCGGTAGCAGTGGCGCTGCTGATCGGAGCACCGCCGGCGATATCGGCTGCCGCACCGACGCTCCCGTCTGCGAGTGCCGACGCGATGGACGTTCCTCTCGACATCGGTCCGGGTCAGGCGACTCGTTCCGTTGCCACGGCATATGCGCATGCGCATCCAGGATCCGCGCCTGCCGGGTCGAACGATTTCGGCTGTGAGCCTTCCGCCACGCATCCCCGACCGGTTGTACTCGCCCACGGAACCGACACCGAGGCGTACGCGGATTGGGCGGCCCTGTCGCCGGCACTGGCAGCTGACGGCTACTGCGTCTTCGCCCTCAATTACGGCGGTGCGATCGAAGACGAAGACGGGGACGTCGCACACGAGACTTACGGCGTCGGCGACATAGTCGGTAGTGCGACCGCATTCGGTTCTTTCGTCGATCAGGTGCTGACCGCGACCGGAGCGGACAAGGTCGACGTGATCGGCTACTCCCAAGGCGCGACGGTGACGCGGTACTACGTCAACAAAATGGGCGGCGACGCCTACGTCGATCATTGGGTCGGCTTGGCTTCGCCGACCTACGGCGGGGTGATGTTCGGGTTGGTTCCCATCGTCCGTGCGATCCCCGGCGGAGAAGACTTTGTCGAAGATGTCTTTTCGCGAGCTGTCCGCGAGCAGATGCAGGGGTCGGATACGTTGAACGCCCTCAACGACGGCGGCGACACCGTACCCGGAGTGCGCTACACGACTATCGGGTCCACTGTCGACGAGATGATCCAGCCGTCCTCGAACATCGCGCTCCGCGACGCCGGTGCAGAAAACATCGTCCTCCAGGATCTGTGCCCGTCGAACCTGACCGGCCACTTCCGCATGCCGTACGACCCCTACGTGATCGACGTCATCCGGACGGTCCTCGACCCCGATGCCGAGCGGCACGCTTCGTGCAGCGCGGTGCCGCTCGGCACGGATATTCCGCAAGTGGTCATCGACGCAAATTCGTGAGCTGCAAATTCGTGAGCTGCTAACTCGTGAGCACCGAGACCACGTGGGTCGGGATGTTTACTCGGCGAGCTTGGCAGTGGCCTGCGCCCACAGGAAGAACTTGTTCGTTCCGAGGTCGCGGACGGTCTTGATGTTGAACGCTGCCTTCAAATGTTCTGCGTCCGAATCGCTTACGCCGTTGAGTGCCGCGACCGGGGCGTCCGCCAATTCTTCGACGGACTTTCCTGCGTAGGCCTTGTCGAACTTACTGTCGATGCCTGCCATCTAAGTTCCTCCGTGTGATCGGTGTATCCCGTATCAGCCTCCGCCGAGTGGCGACGACAGAGACAGTCAATACCGAGGACCGGTGAATCTGCAGGGTTCTGATCAAAGAAATTGCTGAGAAAGTGGTTCGGTGTGGCGCGAGGTAGGTCGTAGCTCCCGCAGTCCTTAGACTGACAGTTCCACCCACCGACACATCCGGGAGCATTTTCGTGAGTTGCAGTCCACCGCGTTCGACAGGCCGATCGGCTGATCAGAGTCCGAAGAGCCCAACGAAACGGGAGAGCTGACATGCGCGTCGTGTTCGCCGGAACGCCCGAACCCGCGGTTCCTTCACTGCGGCGTCTCATCGAGTCCGCCAACCACGAAGTGGTAGCCGTCGTCACGCGTCCGGACGCTGTGGCGGGCCGCGGTCGCAAAGTCACCCGCTCGCCGATCGGTCTGCTTGCCGACGAGCACGGCATCCCGGTCCTGACCCCGGTCAAGGCGTCCGATCCCGACTTCGCAGCCGAACTCGCCCGCCTCGAACCGGACTGCGCACCCGTCGTCGCCTACGGAAACCTGTTGCCGCAGAACGTCCTCGACATTCCGAAACACGGTTGGGTCAATCTGCATTTCTCGCTGCTTCCGGCGTGGCGCGGCGCCGCGCCGGTGCAGGCCGCGATCAGTGCCGGTGACGAGGTGACGGGCGCCAGTGCGTTCCGTTTGGAAGCCGGCATGGATACCGGCCCCGTGTACGGAGTGATGACCGAGCGGATTCGCGACACCGATACGGCAGGCGACCTGCTCGGGCGTCTGGCGGAAAACGGCGCTGCCCTGCTCGAATCGGTACTCGACGGCCTGGAGGCCGGAGAGATCAACGCGGTTCCGCAGTCTGCCGACGGCGTCTCGTACGCCCCCAAGGTGACTGTGGACGCGGCCCGCGTGCGGTGGGAATTGCCCGCTCGCACGGTGGACCGGCACATCCGAGCAGTCACACCCGCACCCGGGGCCTGGACGATGATCGGTGATCTTCGAGTCAAGGTCGGCCCGGTCACCGTTACGGACGAGACCCTGGCAGTCGGTGAGATCTCGGTACGCAAGGATGGTCTGTACATCGGTACCGCGACCACCGCGGTACGACTCGGGCAGATTCAGCCCCCGGGCAAGAAATTGATGTCGGCAGGGGACTGGGCACGCGGTGCCCGACTCGACGCGGAGGTACGAGCACAGTGACCGAATCACGACGACCGGCACGGCGGACACAGGGTCCCGGAGCCAAGAATGCAACCGGTGGCAAGAACACCAAGCCGAAGCAGGCCAAGCGGCCGGATCCGGCAACCGCCGGGCTCGATCAGCCGCGCCTGGCTGCGCGCGACGTCCTGCGCGCGGTCCGTGAACGTGACGCATACGCGAACCTGGTTCTGCCCGGGCTCCTGCGTGACCGCAAACTCGACGCACGCGATGCGGCGCTGGCGACCGAACTCGCGTACGGCGCGGCACGTGCTCAGGGCCTCCTGGATGCGGTGATCGCGCATGCGGCGGGTCGGCCGATCGAAGAGATCGACGGAACCCTGCTCGATGTACTCCGACTCGGCTCGTACCAACTACTGCGTACTCGTGTCGCACCGCACGCTGCTGTTGCCACCTCGGTCGACCTCGTTCGCGCCGAAAACGGCCAGGGCCGAGCAGGATTCGTCAACGCGGTCCTGCGCCGTGTTTCCGAACGCACCCAGGACGAGTGGGTCGAGCTGCTAGCCCCGAAGGACCCGGTCGGCCGACTCGCCTTCGAGCACGCGCATCCCCTGTGGATCGCGCAGGTATTTGCCGACTCGCTCGGCGCTGCAGCCGGAGAGCTCGAAGACGTCCTGATCGCCGACGACGCCCGCCCCGCCGTGCACCTCGTCGCCCGCCCCGGTGAGATCTCCGCCGAGGAGCTCGCACTGGTGACCGGCGGCGAGATCGGGCCGTACTCGCCGTACGCCGTGCATCTCGACGGCGGTGACCCCGGACAACTCGAGGCGGTCCGCCAAGGCCTGGCAGGAGTGCAGGACGAGGGCAGTCAGCTGGTTGCCCGCGCCCTCAGCATTGCTCCTCTCGAAGGTGAAGACTCCGGACGCTGGCTCGATCTCTGCGCAGGTCCAGGAGGAAAAGCGGCACTTCTCGGTGCTCTTGCCGGCATCGAAGGTGGTCGACTCGACGCCGTCGAGCCGGTCGAACACCGTGCCGAGTTGATTCGCAAGACCACTCGCGAGCTTCCCGTGGACGTACACGTGGCGGACGGCCGCGAATCCGGGCTCGAACCCGGATACGACCGCATCCTCGTCGACGCTCCCTGCACCGGGTTGGGTGCGCTGCGTCGGCGCCCGGAGGCACGTTGGCGTCGCCAGCCGTCCGATGTGGCTCCGCTCGTGAAGTTGCAGCGTGAATTGCTTGCTGCCGCAATCGAACTGGTTCGCCCCGGCGGAGTGGTGCTGTACTCCACGTGCTCGCCGCACTTGTCGGAAACGCTGGCAGTGGTCGCCGATGCGGTGCGGCGTCATGGCGTCGTGGAACTCGACACCAAGGAATTGGTGCCAGGTGTCCCGGACGTCGGAGACGGATCGTCGGTTCAGTTGTGGCCGCATCGACACGGCACGGACGCTATGTTCATGGCCGCTTTGCGCAAGCCGCTGGCCTGATCGGATGACTTCTGGGCATCGGTAGTCGTATGGTGCCTACATGGTTACGTGGGAACAGGTTGTAGTACTGGGTTCGGCTCTTCCCTCCGTGGAAGAGTCGACCTCGTACAACACCCCGGCACTCAAGGTGGCAGGTAAAACTTTTGCGCGGCTCCGCACCGAAGCGGAGGGCGCTTTGGTCGTGATGTGCGGTCTGGACGAGAAGGAGGCGCTACTCGCCAGTGGCGAGGCGGCTTTCTTCACCACAGATCACTATCACGGGCACGGATCGATCCTCGTGCACCTCGAACTGATCGACGAGGTGCAGTTGGGCGAGATGCTCGAAGATGCGTGGCGGATCAAGGCGCCCGCCAAGGTGCGAAAGCTCCGCACCGTCGTCAAGAACTGATCGGATTTCACCGGCTCCGATGTGCATGCACGGTCGGCGATGAAGCACAGCCGATGTGCATGCACGGTCGGCGATGAGTCACAGCTAAACTCGGCGGCGTGGCTTCCCCGATGATTGCACCGTCCATTTTGTCCGCAGATTTTGCTCGACTCGCCGATGAAGCGACTGCCGTGTCCGGCTCCGACTGGCTTCACGTCGACGTGATGGACGCGCATTTTGTTCCCAATCTCACGCTGGGTCTGCCGGTGGTCGAGAGTCTGCTGAAGGCGACGGACATTCCTCTCGACTGCCATCTCATGATCGAGAATCCGGAGCGCTGGGCGCCGCCGTACGCCGAGGCCGGTGCGTACAACGTCACGTTCCACGCCGAGGCCACCGACGACCCGCGTTCGGTTGCCCGCGATATTCGTGCAGCTGGTGCCAAGGCGGGGCTGAGCATCAAGCCTGGAACCCCGATCGACGACTACCTGGAAATCCTCAAGGACTTCGACACCCTCTTGATCATGAGCGTCGAACCCGGATTCGGTGGTCAGTCCTTCATGCCTCAGGTGCTCGACAAGGCACGCGCAGTTCGCAAGCTCGTCGACTCGGGTGAGCTGACGCTCCTCGTCGAAATCGACGGCGGCATCAACGCTTCCACGATCGAGCAGGCCGCTGAAGCAGGGATCGACTGCTTCGTCGCCGGTTCGGCGGTGTACGGAGCGAGTGATCCCGGTGAGGCGGTGCGCAAGCTCCGCGCGCAGGCCGCCTCGGCGTCGCCGCACCTGACGCTGTCGGTCTGAGCCGCTCGATGGCAAAGGGTGGACAGGCGTCGACGGCTGATCTTGACGCCGCGATGCAGATCGCGCTGGCCGCAGCGGATTCTGCGCGCGGATTCACCAGCCCCAACCCGCCGGTCGGCGCTGTCATCCTCGCCGCCGACGGCACCATCGCTGGCGTCGGTATGACGCAACCGCCCGGTGGACCGCACGCGGAGGTCGTGGCTCTCGACGAGGCCGGCGATGCAGCGCGTGGCGGTACGGCCGTGGTGACACTGGAACCGTGCAATCACCAGGGGCGAACCGGGCCCTGCTCGCAGGCATTGATCGATGCCGGAGTCTCGGCGGTCGTCTACGCAGTCGGTGATCCCAATCCCGAGGCTTCCGGCGGCGCAGCGACGCTCATGCGCGCTGGAATCAGCGTCACGGCCGGACTCCGGGCACCCGAGGTGGAAGCTGGTCCACTGCGAGCCTGGCTGCACAAACAGCGCACCGGTCGCCCGCACATCACGTGGAAGTACGCGGCCAGTCTGGACGGACGTAGCGCCGCCGAGGACGGAACGAGTCAGTGGATCACCGGTCCGCAGGCGAGGGCGCGCGTGCATGCTCAGCGGGCGCAGATCGATGCGATCGTGGTCGGCACCGGCACCGTGTTCGCCGACGATCCGTGGCTGACGGCGCGTCAGCCCACCGGTGAGCTCGCGGCGCATCAGCCCGTACGCGTCGTCGTCGGAAAGCGTGAAATACCTTCGACGGCAAGCGTTCTCGATGACACCGCACCGACTTTGGTGCTCAACACCGACAATATCGACGAAGTAGTCGAGGCGTTGGGGGAGTACACAGACGTACTTCTCGAGGGTGGGCCCCGTCTGGCCGGAGCATTCCTCGCCGCCGGATATGTCGACGTCATCGAGGCGTACATCGCTCCGATACTGCTCGGCGCGGGCGCTTCCGCGCTCGTCGATGCCGGAGTGCACACCATCACCGACGCCCACCGATTCCGTTTGGAGTCCGCGGTAACGATCGGCCCCGATATTTTGTTGAGTCTGGTTCCGGAGAGTTCTGCTCCGGGGAACGAGGAGTAGGGCGCGTGTTCACAGGAATTGTGGAAGAACTCGGCGAAATTGTCGCCAAGGAAGAACTGGTCGATGCTGCACGCTTCACGGTGCGCGGGCCACTGGTCACCTCCGACGCCGGTCACGGCGATTCGATCGCGGTCAACGGCGTGTGCCTGACGGTCGTCGATGTGCTTGCCGACGGTTCGTTCACCGCAGACGTCATGCAGGAAACGCTGAACCGCTCGAGCCTGGCGAAGTTGGATGTCGGCTCTCGCGTCAACCTCGAGCGTGCCGCGGCGCTGAACAGTCGACTCGGCGGACACTTGGTTCAAGGGCACGTCGACGGAACTGGCCACGTCATTTCCCGCTCGCCTTCCGAGAACTGGGAGGTAGTGCGGATCGCACTGCCGGACTCCATTTCCCGATACGTGGTGGAGAAGGGTTCGATCACCGTCGACGGAGTCTCGCTGACGGTCTCCGCGCTGGGCGGCGACCGCGGGTTCGAGTACTTCGAGATCTCGCTGATCCCGACAACGCTCGAGTTGACGACGCTCGGAACCGCTGTGGTCGGTACGCCGGTCAACCTCGAGGTGGACGTGATCGCCAAGTACGTCGAGCGGCTTCACTCTGCCGGTCGGTAGGACCAGGCTGATCGGACCCGTCCGATTGGTCGTAGGGTTGTCAGTGCATCCGTCGGATGCACTTGTTGTATTCGATGATGTTAAAAGTCAAGACTTTGGAGTGCGAGCACGTGACCAGGTTCGACAGTATCGAGCGCGCAGTAGCAGATATCGCTGCAGGTAAAGCTGTTGTCGTCGTGGACGACGAGGATCGCGAGAACGAGGGCGACCTCATCTTCGCCGCCGAGAAAGCCACCCCGGAACTGGTGGCGTTCATGGTCAGGTACACCTCCGGCTACCTGTGCGTGCCGCTCGACGGTGACGATTGCGATCGGCTGGGCCTGCCCCCGATGTACGCCACCAACCAGGACAAGCACGGCACCGCCTACACCGTGACCGTCGACGCCCGCGAAGGAATCGGTACCGGCATCTCGGCATCGGACCGCGCTGCGACGATGCGTCTGCTCGCAAACCCCGAATCCGGTGCCAACGATTTCACTCGTCCCGGCCACGTCGTTCCGCTCCGCGCGAAGGAAGGCGGAGTGCTGCGTCGTCCGGGCCACACGGAAGCTGCAGTCGACCTCGCCCGCATGGCGGACCTGCGTCCCGCCGGCGTCATCTGCGAAATCGTCAGCCAGAAGGACGAAGGCGCGATGGCTCAGACCGACGAGTTGCGAGTCTTCGCCGACGAACACAACCTTGCTCTGATCTCGATCGCGGATCTCATCGCGTGGCGTCGCAAGCACGAGAAGCACGTACTGCGCATCGCCGAGGCCCGCATCCCCACCCGCCACGGTGAGTTCACCGCTGTCGGCTACACGAGCATCTACGACGAGGTCGAGCACGTTGCGCTGGTGCGCGGCGACATCGCAGGCCCCGACGGCGACGGTAGCGACGTACTCGTCCGCGTTCACTCCGAGTGCCTCACCGGCGACGTCTTCGGTTCGCTGCGGTGCGATTGCGGCCCGCAGCTCGACGCCGCACTGGACATGGTCGCCCAGGAAGGCCGCGGCGTTGTTCTGTACATGCGCGGACACGAGGGTCGTGGCATCGGCCTCATGCACAAGCTGCAGGCCTACCAGCTCCAGGACGCCGGTTCCGACACAGTCGACGCCAATCTCGAACTCGGGCTACCGGCGGACGCCCGCGACTACGGCATCGGTGCGCAGATCCTCGTCGATCTGGGGATCTCGTCGATGCGTCTGCTGACCAACAACCCGGCCAAGCGTGTGGGTCTGGACGGCTACGGCCTGCAGATCACCGATCGCGTTCCGATGCCGCTGCGCGCGAATGCGGAGAACCTCACCTACCTGCGCACCAAGCGCGATCGGATGGGTCACGATCTGATCGGACTGGACGAGTACGAGGCGAACCAGAACACCGCACAGCCGGGAACCGCACTGTGAGCGGCGAAGGTCAGCCGCAGCTCGCGATCGCCGAGGCCAAGGATCTGAAGCTGGCGATCGTTGCCGGACAGTGGCACGCGACGATCTCCGAGGCTCTGATCGCCGGCGCGCAGCGCGTCGCGCAGGAGGCACAGATCAAGGACGTGACACTGGTCCGTGTCGCCGGTGCGATCGAACTGCCGGTCGTTGCGCAGGCATTGGCTCGCACGCACGACGCCGTCGTCGCACTCGGTGTTGTCATCCGCGGCGGCACGCCGCACTTCGAGTACGTGTGCGACGCGGTCACCGCGGGCCTTACACGCGTCTCACTCGACGAAAGCACTCCCGTGGGGAACGGTGTCCTGACCACCGACACCGAGCAGCAGGCTCTTGACCGTTCGGGGCTGCCGGGTAGCGTCGAGGACAAGGGCGCACAAGCCTGCGCCGCCGCACTGGACACCGCAGTGACCCTGCGCCATCTCCGAGCACCATGGACCGAGGATTCGTTTCGATGAGTACACCCGGCGACAACGAGAACTGGGAACTGATTGCGTCACCGCGTAAGTCGACGCGATACGCGATCGGAGTTGCTGTCCTCCTGGTGATCGTTCACGTCACACTTGCACTCCTGCTCCGCCAGGGGTCCACCGGCGTGTACTTCCGCGCCGCGGACCAACTTGCGATGGCAGGCATCGGCACCATTCTGGCTCTCGGTGTACTGATGTTGACGCGGCCCCGGGTCAAGGTGGGCAAGCAGGGAATCGCCGTACGAAACATCTTGGGCGAGAAGATCGTCGACTGGGATCTGTTCGAGGGACTCTCGTTCCCCGACGGCGCCGCCTGGGCACGCATCGAATTGCCGGACGACGAGTACATGGCAGTGATGGCGATCCAGTCCAACGACCGTGAGTACGCCGTCGACACGGTCGGCAAGTTCCGCGAACTGGCCGACCGCTACGCACCGGTCGCGCACAAGAGCAACTGACGTCTTCCGACCGGTTCGGTGCCCGCATCCTGCGCGTTTCCGAGTCGGTCGGTGGCGGCGACTAACCTGAAACCGTGCCGGATCCCTCGACTTACCGCCCCGCTACCGGAACCATTCCGGCTGCGCCGGGCGTCTACAAATTTCGCGATCCGCATGGTCGGGTCATTTACGTCGGAAAGGCGAAAAGCCTCCGTTCACGTTTGAACTCGTACTTCGCGGACGTCACGACACTTCATCCCCGTACTCGGCAGATGGTGACCACCGCCGGCAGCGTCGAGTGGACCGTCGTCAGTACCGAAGTCGAAGCGCTTCAGCTCGAGTACAACTGGATCAAGGAATTCGATCCGCGGTTCAACGTGCGGTACCGCGACGACAAGACGTATCCGGTTCTCGCCGTGACGCTCAACGAAGAGTTCCCGCGGCTGTTCGTCTACCGCGGTCCGCGGCGCAAGGGCGTCCGCTACTTCGGTCCCTACTCGCATGCCTGGGCGATTCGCGAAACACTCGATCTGCTGCTGCGAGTGTTTCCCGCACGAACGTGCTCGTCCGGAGTCTTCAAACGACACAACCAGATCGGCCGGCCGTGTCTGCTCGGTTACATTGACAAGTGCTCGGCGCCCTGCGTCGGACGAGTCAGCGCCGAGGAGCATCGTCAGATCGTCGAAGATTTCTGCGACTTCCTCGCCGGCCGCACGGACAAGCTGGTCAAAGATCTCGAAAAGCGCATGCAGCAGGCTTCCGAGGACCTCGATTTCGAGACTGCAGCCCGTCTGCGTGACGATATCGGGGCTTTGCGCAAGGCGCTCGAGAAGCAGGCCGTCGTACTCGGTGACGGCACCGACGCCGATCTCGTAGCCTTTGCCACCGATGATCTCGAAGCCGCCGTTCAGGTGTTCCACGTGCGCGGCGGACGCGTGCGGGGTCAGCGTGGATGGGTCGTGGAGAAGGCAGGCGATGCCATCGACTGGGCCGCACTCGACGCCGAGTCCGACCTGCCGATCCTGGTCGAGCAGTTCCTCACCCAGTTCTACGGTGAGCAGGCGGCACTCGACCCGGGAGCGGGCTCCGAGGCCGGGATCAGCGCCGTTCCCAAGGAAGTTCTCGTGCCGGTCCTGCCTGCCAACGCGACCGAGATCCAGGCGTGGCTGAGCAAGCTTCGGGGATCGCAAGTGCAACTGCGGGTTCCGCAACGCGGCGACAAGAAAGACCTCGCCGAAACGGTCCAGCGAAACGCGAAAGAGGCTCTGGCGCAGCACAAGCTCAAGCGCGCCGGCGATTTCACCTCGCGTTCTGCGGCGCTTCAGGGCATCCAGGAAGCACTGGACCTGGACTCGGCTCCACTACGAATCGAATGCATCGACATCAGTCACGTCCAGGGAACCGACGTCGTGGCGTCACTGGTCGTGTTCGAAGACGGGCTCCCGCGTAAGTCGGACTACCGCCATTACGCGATCAAGGAAGCTGCCGGCGACGGTCATTCCGACGACGTGGCGAGTATCGCCGAGATCACTCGCAGGCGGTTCCTGCGACACAACCGCGACCTGGGCATTCTCGCTGCGTCGGCGTCGACCATGGACGCGGACGGTGGGGATCTGGCTCCCGAAGCGGCGATCGACCCGGCGACGGGCCGGCCTCGGCGGTTCGCCTATCCACCCAATCTGTTCGTCGTGGACGGCGGCGCCCCTCAGGTCACGGCCGCAGCGGCGGTCCTCGACGAGCTGGGGGTCACCGACGTCGCGGTAGTCGGCTTGGCCAAGCGACTCGAAGAGGTATGGGTACCGGGGGAAGAAGATCCGGTCATCCTTCCCCGAACGAGCGAGTCGTTGTACCTCCTGCAACGCATCCGAGACGAAGCCCACCGCTTCGCGATCACGTTCCATCGCAGCAAGCGCTCGAGGCGGATGACGGCTTCGGCTCTGGACTCGGTCAAGGGGCTCGGTGAAACTCGCCGTACTGCTCTGGTGGCTCACTTCGGTTCCGTGGCGAAGCTGAAAACGGCAACGGTCGAGGAGATCATGCAGGTCCCCGGTATCGGTGAGACCACAGCCACAGCAGTTCTGGCCGCACTCGGCACGGATTCGGCTGCAGCCGATGCGGGTGCTGAAGCTCGAGCGCTGCCAGCCGCGGTAGGGGATGATGAGCTGGACAAGGAATCCGAATCGTCTGTTACCTCTGCTGACGCGCCAAGCGCCGAATCCGGTAGCGGTGACGAGGGCTCCGAGTCGCGAGAATTGTCCATGCCGACGACGGGGCCGAGTGCACAGTGACTACCGACAGCGCCAAAGACAGTCGAACGATGGATTTCCTGCTGGTGACGGGATTGTCCGGAGCCGGTTTGAGTACCGCTGCCAAGGTGCTCGAAGACCTCGGCTGGTATGTCGCGGACAATTTGCCACCTGAGCTCATTTCCCGGATGGTCGGTCTGAGCTTGACCTCCGATCCGCCGGTCGATCGTCTCGCCGTCGTGATCGACGTGCGGAGTCGACTCTTCACCGGCGATCTCGGGTGGGTGCTCACCGAACTCGAGGCGGAGCCGATCCACACTCGGGTGCTGTACCTCGAAGCGTCCGACGACGTGTTGATCCGACGGTTCGAACAGGTTCGCCGCAGTCATCCGTTGCAGAACGACGGCATCGACGGCACGTTGTCCGAAGGGATCGCAGCCGAGCGTCGGCAGTTGGCCGTGGTGAAGGCGGCCGCCGATCTGGTCATCGACACGTCGGCGCTGAAGGCACATCAGTTGCGTCAGAAGATCGAAACGGCGTTCGGGAACGATGCCAACCGCACGATGAAGGTGACGGTCCAGTCGTTCGGATTCAAGTACGGCCTGCCGATGGACGCTGATCTCGTCTGTGACGTTCGATTCCTGCCCAATCCCCACTGGATCCCTGAACTTCGCCCGCACACCGGTCAGGATGCCGACGTCCGCGACTACGTGTTGTCCCGCGAGGGTGCGGAAGACTACCTAGACACCTACCGACATCTGGTCGATTTGACGATCGCCGGATATCGGCGAGAAGGAAAGCGCTACATGACAATTGCGGTCGGGTGCACCGGCGGTAAGCACCGAAGCGTGGCCATGTCCGAAGCTCTCGCGAGGCGTTTGGGTTCCGAGGACGACATCTCGGTCAGCATCGTGCACCGGGATCTGGGGCGCGAATGAGTGAACCGACACATAGCTCGCGGGAGAAGCCAGATGGGCCGGCCATCGTCGCGCTCGGCGGCGGGCACGGATTGTTCGCCACGCTCCAGGCCGTCAGACGCCTGACGGTCGACGTCACCGCAGTTGTCACAGTCGCCGACGACGGTGGTTCGTCGGGCCGGCTGCGCGCCGAACTCGGCGTCATCCCGCCCGGTGACCTCCGGATGGCGCTCGCGGCTCTCGCGTCGGACGAACCCGAGATAGTCGACTGGACTCGGACCATTCAGCATCGCTTCGGCGGTGTCGGCGCACTTGCCGGGCACTCGGTGGGCAATCTCATCCTGGCCGGACTCACCGAGGTGCTCGGCGATCCGGTCGTCGCGCTCGACGAGATGGCGCGACTGCTGCGAATCCGTGGCCGCGTGCTGCCGATGTCGCCGATCGCGCTCGAGATCGAAGCCGACGTTCAAGGACTCGAAGAGGACCCACGCGTCAGCCGCTGCATTCGTGGACAGGTCGCCGTCGCGACCACGCCGGGCAAGGTTCGGCGTGTGAGACTGCTCCCGTCCAATCCGCCCGCGTGTCCCGAGGCTGTGACTGCGATCGATCGTGCCGATCTCGTGGTTCTCGGCCCGGGATCGTGGTTCTCGAGCGTGATCCCGCACGTACTGGTACCCGAACTTGTCGAATCACTGTCGTCGACGAATGCTCGAAAGGTGCTGGTGCTCAATCTCGCACCTGAGCCGGGGGAGACCGCCGGATTCTCCGCAGAGCGTCACCTGCACGTACTCTCCCAACACGTGCCCGATTTTCGGGTCGACTACGTGGTGGTCGACTCGGCGTCGGTACCGGCCGGGCGTGAACGTGAACATCTGCAGCGTGCGGCGGATCAATTTTCAGCCGAAGCCAGGTACGCGGATGTCGCGGACACCTCACCGGGCGCAGCGCATGTACACGATCCGGCAAAACTGGCCGATGTACTGGCTGAACTGTCGAGCAGTGCGGCAGTAGGGGATTCGACACAGTCTTCCCTGCGAGAACAGCAATCCGAAGAACAGAGGGAGAACGCTTCGTGGCAATGACAGCGGAGGTCAAGGACGAACTGAGCCGGTTAGTGGTGACTCAGGTCAGCTGCCGCAAGGCAGAGGTCTCCGCGTTGCTGCGCTTTGCCGGTGGGCTCCACATCGTCGGCGGCCGGGTGGTCGTCGAAGCAGAGGTGGATCTGGGCTCCACGGCGCGACGTCTGCGCCGGGAGATTTTCGACCTGTTCACCTACAGTGCCGATGTTCACGTACTCAGTGCGGGCGGGCTTCGAAAATCCGCTCGCTACATCGTGCGTGTGGCGAAGGAGGGTGAGGCCCTCGCGCGCCAGACGGGACTGCTCGATCTTCGCGGGCGCCCGGTTCGCGGCTTGCCTGCGCAGGTCGTCGGCGGAAGCGTCGGCGACGCCGAAGCAGCTTGGCGCGGTGCGTTCCTCGCGCACGGTTCCCTGACCGAACCCGGCCGTTCGTCGGCGCTCGAAGTGAGCTGCCCCGGCCCGGAAGCTGCACTTGCTCTGGTCGGAGCTGCGCGGCGTCTGGGGATCTCGGCGAAGGCACGTGAGGTTCGCGGAACGGATCGTGTGGTGATCCGCGACGGTGAGGCCATCGGCGATCTCCTGACCCGAATGGGAGCCCAGGACACACGCCTGGTGTGGGAGGAGCGACGGATGCGACGCGAGGTCCGCGCCACCGCCAATCGTCTCGCCAATTTCGACGACGCAAACCTGCGACGCTCTGCTCGCGCTGCCGTTGCGGCTGCTGCGCGCGTCGAGCGTGCGTTGGAGATCCTCGGCGAGGACGTGCCCGATCACCTCGCGGCGGCGGGCGCACTGCGCGTCGAGCATCGGCAGGCGTCCCTCGAAGAACTCGGCCAGTTGGCCGACCCGCCGATGACCAAGGACGCCGTTGCCGGACGTATCCGTCGCCTGCTGTCCATGGCTGATCGCAAGGCGAAGGAAACGGGCATACCCGACACCGAATCCGCAGTGAATGTGGAGCTACTCGAAGAGGGGTGACCTGCCCTCCGTCAGGGTGGGCTGCGCACGTTCGGGCCACGCGCATTAGGGTATGAGTCACATCGACCGATGAACCCCACGTCCGCGTCGTGCACACACGGATTCGGAGTATGCGTGGGTCAAGTTGCACACCAGAATCATGGTCAAAGGAGCGAATTGTGACTGTCCGGGTTGGCGTAAACGGTTTCGGCCGTATCGGACGTAACTTCTTCAGGGCGGTGGATGCGCAGAAGGCGCTCGGAACCACCGATATCGAGATCGTGGCAGTCAACGACCTGACTGACAACGCGACGCTCGCTCACCTGCTGAAGTACGACTCCATCCTCGGCCGTTTGCCGTACGACGTGTCGCTCGACGGTGACGACACGATCGTCGTCGGCGATCAGCGCATCAAGGCCCTCGCACACCGCGGCCCGTTGAACGAGCTTCCCTGGGGCGAGCTGGGCGTCGACGTCGTCGTCGAGTCCACCGGCATCTTCACCGACGCCGCAAAGGCCAAGGGACACCTCGAAGCCGGCGCCAAGAAGGTCATCATCTCGGCTCCGGCCAAGGGTGAAGACATCACCATCGTCATGGGCGTCAACGACGACAAGTACGACGGCAGCCAGAACATCATCTCCAACGCGTCGTGCACCACCAACTGCCTCGGCCCCATCGCCAAGGTTCTCGACGACGAGTTCGGCATCGTCAAGGGTCTGATGACCACGATCCACGCGTACACCCAGGATCAGAACCTGCAGGACGCTCCGCACGCAGACCTCCGTCGCGCCCGCGCAGCTGCCCTCAACATCGTTCCCACCGGCACCGGTGCAGCCAAGGCAATCGGCCTGGTTCTCCCGCAGCTGCTCGGCAAGCTCGACGGCTACGCACTGCGCGTGCCGATCCCCACGGGCTCGGTCACCGACCTCACCGCGAACCTGAAGAAGTCGGCTACCGCCGACGAGATCAACGCCGCGATGAAGGCCGCTGCCGAAGGACCCCTCAAGGGCATCCTGAAGTACACCGACGCACCGATCGTCTCCTCGGACATCGTCACCGACCCGCACTCGTCGATCTTCGACTCGGGTCTGACGAAGGTCATCGACGACCAGGTCAAGATCGTTTCCTGGTACGACAACGAGTGGGGCTACTCCAACCGCCTCGCCGACCTCATCGGCCTCGTCGCCAAGTCTCTCTGAGCGGAGTTTCGATAACAGTGGCAGTTCAGACGCTGAAGGATCTGCTGGACGCTGGGGTCGAGGGGCGCACCGTACTGGTGCGTTCCGACCTCAACGTCCCGTTGGATGGCGGAGAAATCACGGACCCGGGCCGCATCGTCGCGTCCGCTCCCACCCTGCGGGCACTTGCCGAGGGTGGAGCGAAGGTCATCGTGACCGCGCACCTCGGGCGCCCCGACGGTCAGCCCGATCCCAAGTTCTCCCTCGCACCGGTTGCCGCGAAGTTGGCCGAAATCCTCGGTCGCAACGTGCAACTCGCCGGTGACGTCGTGGGACAGGACGCGCTGGCTCGTTCCGAAGGACTCACCGATGGTGACGTCCTGATGCTCGAGAACATCCGTTTCGACCCTCGCGAGACCAGCAAGGACGAAGCCGAGCGGGTCAAGCTCGCCAAGGCTCTCGTCGAGCTGGTCGGTGACGACGGCGCATTCGTCTCCGACGGATTCGGTGTTGTTCACCGTAAGCAGGCGTCGGTCTTCGACGTCGCGAAGCTGCTCCCGCATTACGCCGGTTACCTGGTCGGCGCCGAGGTCGAGGTGCTCGCCAAGCTCACGCAGGACGCTGTGCGTCCGTACGCGGTGGTGCTCGGTGGCTCGAAGGTCTCGGACAAGCTGGCCGTCATCGAGGCACTGGCACCGAAGGTCGACACTCTGGTGATCGGCGGCGGAATGTTCTACACGTTCCTCGCGGCTCAGGGTGTCTCCGTGGGCAATTCGCTGTGCGAAGAGTCCATGATCGAGACCTGCAAGGGTCTCCTCGACCGGTACGCCGACGTCATCCACATCCCTCAGGATGTTGTCGTCGCGGACTCCTTCTCGGCCGATGCCGAGTCGAAGATCGTTCCGTTCGACAAGATTCCCGACGGCTGGATGGGACTGGACATCGGACCGGAGTCGGTCAAGCGCTTTGCCGCGATCCTGACCGGCGCCAAGACGGTGTTCTGGAACGGCCCGATGGGCGTGTTCGAGTTCCCGAAGTTCGAGGCAGGCACCCGCGGTGTCGCCGAGGCAATCGTGGAGGCAACCGAGAAGGGCGCCTTCAGCGTCGTCGGTGGCGGCGACTCTGCAGCAGCCGTTCGTCAGCTCGGTATCCCGGACGAGGGCTTCTCGCACATTTCCACCGGTGGTGGCGCTTCCCTCGAGTACCTCGAGGGCAAAGAGCTGCCTGGCATCGCAGTACTGGAAGGCTGATCCGACATGGCACGTAAGCCGTTGATCGCCGGCAACTGGAAGATGAATCTGAACCACCTCGAGGCTATCGCCCTGGTGCAGAAGATCGCTTTCTCCTTGCCTGCGAAGTACTTCGACAAAGTGGACGTCACGGTCATCCCGCCGTTCACCGACATCCGTAGCGTCCAGACGCTGATCGAGGGCGACAAGCTCCTCCTCACGTACGGCGCGCAGGATGTCTCGGCTCAGGACTCGGGTGCGTTCACGGGTGAGATCAGCGGCTCCATGCTGGCCAAGCTCGGATGCACCTTCGTCGTGGTCGGCCACTCGGAGCGTCGCACCCTTCACGGTGAGACCAACGAGACCGTCCTCGCCAAGACCAAGGCCGCTCTCAAGAACGGCCTCACGCCGATCGTGTGCATCGGTGAAGGTCTCGAGATCCGCGAAGCGGGCGATCACGTTGCCTACAACGTCGACCAGCTCAAGGGTTCGTTGGCGGGCCTGAGCGCGGAGGAGATCTCCAAGATCGTCATCGCGTACGAACCTGTTTGGGCCATCGGCACCGGCCGGGTCGCTTCTGCCGCCGATGCACAGGAAGTGTGCGCTGCGGTACGAGCAACAGTTGCCGAACTTGCCGACGCCGAGGTCGCAGCCGGCGTTCGCGTTCTGTACGGCGGCAGCGTCAGCTCCAAGAACGTCGGAGAGATCGTCGGCCAGACTGACGTCGACGGCGCTCTGGTCGGCGGCGCGTCGCTCAAGGCTGACGAGTTCGCGACACTGTCTGCGATCGCTGCAGGCGGTCCACTCCCGTGATGTGATCGGGTAGTGAGCTGGAAACTGCAGGACACTGTCACTGCATGACACTGAGCTGTATGACACTGAACTGCGGGCGTGTGACCGAGTAGGTCACACGCCCGCAGTTTTTTGATTCGCCGGATTCAGCTCACGAGTTTGGTTTCCAAAGCGCCGACGAGTTCGGGAGCAAGGTCCAACCCGGTGGTCAGATAGTTCTCGACGGTCCCGTAGTGGTGCTCCACCTGCTCGAAGGCAGCGCCCAGGTAACTTGCGTCGACGGACAGCAGCAACCGGATCACCTCGCCCTTGTCTGCATCTGTGGCGGCGGCGATCGTTGCGACCGTCGCATCGATGTACTCGGCCGAGTACGTATTCGTGAGCAGGTAGTCCGCCATGATCGTTTCGCGCGGTACACCGGCGAGTGTCTGCAGTAGTGCTGCTGCCCAGCCTGTTCGGTCCTTGCCTGCCGTGCAGTGGAAGAGTTGCGGCCCGGCGGTAGTGGCCAGGGCGGCGAACAACTGCGAGAATCCGCTGCGAGTGACGGGGTCTGCGACAAAGCTGCGATTGATGTTCTGCATGAAAGCTGTTGCAGCGTCCGCTGTTCGGAGAGCCATCGCTTCGGCGTGGATGTTGCCGGACAGGATGGGAATGTGGGCGTACATCGCCGGCGCAGGCACGGTGTCGGGAGTTTCGTTCGCTTCGGTTTCGGAGCGCACGTCGTAGACGGCGGTCAGCCCCAGCGATTCCACGATCGCAAGATCCTCAGGCGAGGGCGTCAGCACGTTTGCGCGGTAGAAAACTCCGCGGCTCATCGCCTGTCCGCTGGTCGTGACGTACCCGGGGCCGGCCACGTCGCGGAAGTTGTGAATCGAAGCCAGACGTGGTGTGTCAGGCAAGGGTATGTCGGGCAGGGCAGTGTCGGGCAGGGCAGTGTCGGAAAGCATGGAGCCGGCCTTTCGGAGGTAGAGTCGCGTCAACTGAAAAACTACTGAATCGGTATCTCGACAGTGTGATCGATGCCACTGACCAAGAGTCGTGCCTGGCCGGGTGCAAAGTCATGTGCGAGGCGGGTATGTGGTCAGGCTATCTGTGCGCGCCTGTATGGTGTTATCGGTTGTAGTTGTCCCTATTGGATTGGTGGACGTAGACAGACATGAAACTGTTCCTGGATATCCTGCTGGTCATCACCAGCTTGCTCCTCATCGCCTTGGTGCTCCTGCACCGCGGTAAGGGCGGCGGTTTGTCGAGTCTGTTCGGTGGCGGTGTCCAGTCCAGCCTGTCCGGATCGACTGTTGTCGAGAAGAACCTCGACCGGTTGACGGTCTTCACCGCGTTGATCTGGCTCATCTCGATCGTCGGCATCGGCCTGGAGATCAAGTTCGCCTGATTCTCGGCTCATGACTTGCAGCCGGTAGTTTTTCACACACGAATTTCAGACACGGAACCCCGCCTATCGAGCGGGGTTCTTTGTTTCGGTCGATAATTGAGTGATGACTGAAACCGCGTCGCATCGAGAAACACCGCGAGAGGCCACCGAGCCGCTGCGCGAAGACATCCGGCTTCTCGGCGGAATACTCGGACAAATAGTGCGAGAGCAAGCCGGCGACAATGTTTTCGATCTGGTCGAGCGAGCCCGTGTCGAGTCGTTCCGAGTCCGTCGGTCGGAGATCGACCGCGCCGAACTGGTGTCGCTGTTCGCCGAAATCAGTACGGACGACGCCATTCCCGTCATTCGTGCGTTCAGTCACTTCGCGCTGCTCGCCAACCTGGCCGAGGACATCCACCGCGAGCGTCGACGGGCCATCCACGTCAACGCGGGTGAGCCGCCCCGCGACAGCACTCTCGCCGCCACGTACACCAAACTCGATGCAGCCGATATCGATTCGGCTACCGTCGAAGAAGCGCTGCGGGGCGCCCTGGTCTCACCCGTCATCACCGCTCACCCGACGGAGACTCGACGCCGCACGGTGTTCGAGACGCAGAGTCGGATCACCGAGTTGATGCGATACCGCGAGCGCACGGCGCTGAGCGTCGCAGAAACCGCTGATGTCGATCTGCAATTGCGCCGTCAGATCCTGACCCTGTGGCAGACGGCTCTGATCCGGCTCAGCCGCCTCCGTATCCAGGATGAAATCGAGGTAGGCCTGCGCTACTACGACGCGGCGTTGTTCGAGGTGATTCCGAAGATCAATGCCGAGGTCCGCAAAGCTCTGCGCACGCGTTGGCCGGACGCCGGGCTCCTGCCGGAACCGATCCTGAGGCCGGGTTCGTGGATTGGCGGTGACCGGGACGGCAATCCGTACGTGACCGGCGAAATCGTCCAGCGCGCCACGTCGCGCGCTGCGGCGACTGCTCTCGAGCATCACCTCGAGGAACTCGAACATCTCGAGCGTGAACTGTCGATGTCGGCGCGGTTGGTGTCCGTCACGCCCGAACTCGATCTGCTGGCGTCTACCTCCGGCGACGATTCTGCATTCCGGGCCGACGAGCCCTACCGTCGCGCGATTCGCGGCATCCGCGGGCGATTGAGCGCAACCGCACTGACGGTACTGGGGGAGTTGCCCGCCCACGGCTCCGACGACGGACTCGAGGCGTACACCGACCCGGCACAACTGCAGCGGGATCTCGGAATCATTGACACCTCGTTGCGTCGTTTCGGCGACGAGACCATCGCCGACGATCGACTCGATCGGCTCCGAGAAGCGGTGGAGGTGTTCGGCTTTCACCTGTCCGGTCTGGACATGCGGCAGAACTCCGAGGTACACGAAAGCGTCGTCGCAGAACTTCTGGCGTGGGCCGGAGTTCACCCGGACTACACGTCCTTGCCGGAAGCCGATCGAGTCGAACTGCTGTCGGCCGAGTTGACGACGCGGCGACCACTGACTTCGCCGGACGCCGAGTTCAGCGAATTGACCACCAAGGAACTGGCCATCATGGCGGCCGGCGCCAAGGCAGTGCGGGTTCTCGGAGCGGGCGCAGTACCCAACTACATCATCAGCATGTGTACCTCGGTCAGCGACATGCTCGAAGCTGCGGTGCTGCTCAAAGAGGTCGGGGTGCTCGATCCGGGCGTCGGTAGCGAACCCTCCTGCCCGATCGGCATCGTCCCGTTGTTCGAGACGATCGAGGATCTGCAGGGCGGCGCCGACACATTGCTGGCGACGCTCGACATCCCGATCTATCGTGCGATCGTCCGTTCGCGCGGTGACAGTCAGGAAGTGATGCTCGGGTACTCCGACTCGAACAAGGACGGCGGGTACTTGGCCGCCAACTGGGCGCTGTACCGTGCCGAACTCGACCTCGTCGATGCCGCGCGTAAGAGCGGAATCAGGTTGAGGCTCTTCCACGGCCGCGGCGGAACCGTCGGACGTGGCGGCGGACCGAGCTACGAAGCGATTCTCGCGCAGCCCCCCGGTGCCGTCGCTGGTTCTCTGCGAATCACCGAGCAGGGTGAGGTGATTGCGGCCAAGTACGCCGAACCGCGTCTGGCGCACCGCAACCTCGAAACACTCATCGCCGCGACTATCGAGTCGACGTTGCTCGACGTCGAAGGTCTTGGCAGCGACGCAGATGCGGCCTACGCGGTGTTGGACGAGTTGGCGGCACTCGCCCGCACCGCGTACAGCGAATTGGTGCACGACACACCAGGATTCGTGCAGTACTTCGAAGCGTCGACGCCGGTCGCCGAGATCGGAGCACTCAACATCGGCTCTCGTCCGGCCTCTCGCAAGCAGACCAAGGCGATTTCCGATCTGCGTGCCATTCCTTGGGTGCTCTCGTGGAGTCAGTCTCGCGTGATGCTTCCGGGTTGGTACGGAACCGGCGCCGCGTTCGAAAGATGGATAGACGGAGACGACACTCGGCTTGCCACGTTGACGGGCCTGTACGAGAAGTGGCCGTTCTTCCGAACCGTGCTCTCGAACATGGCCATGGTGATGTCGAAGTCTGATCTCGGTTTGGCGGCCCGCTACGCGGACCTCGTGCCCGACGCCGAACTGCGCGATCGAGTCTTCGGAATGATCACCGACGAGCACGAACGCACAATTCGCATGTACAAGGCAATCACAGGCAACGAGAACCTCTTTGCCGACAACTCGGGCCTCGAGCGTTCGGTCCACAACCGGTTCCCGTACCTCGAACCTCTCAACCATCTACAGGTCGAGCTGATCCGTCGGTACCGTTCCGGCGACGAGAGCGATCAGGTGCGTCGGGGTATCCAGCTGACGATGAACGGCCTGGCCACTGCGCTTCGTAACAGTGGCTAGGTAACAGCGGCTGGTTCTGCAGGTTTACCAGGGTGTGCGTGCGGCGACTCTAGAGCTGTCGCACGCACACCCAACGCTGCGCACCGGACCGAACGGGGACCGCAGTGGATCTGCAATTGGACGGACGAACTGCCGTGGTTACCGGCGCGGGAAAAGGTATCGGGTTGGCGATCACTCGGGCCTTGGTGGCCGAGGGAGTCCACGTCGTCGCGGGCTCGCGGACGCTCTCGCCGGAACTCGAATCGCTGCAGTCCGGCGGCGCCGTCACCTTTGTCGGCGTCGACCTCGCGAGTGTCGAAGGATCTACCCGACTGCTCGAGGTTGCAGCAGCGAGGGGCGGCGTCGACATCTTGGTCAACAACGTCGGCGCCGTCACCCCGCGAACGAGCGGCTTCGCGGCTATCACGGACGAAGAGTGGGCGTCGTCGTTCAATCTGACGTTCTTGTCGGCTGTACGCACTGTTCGCGCTGCGCTGCCGGAGTTGATCCGCCGAGGTGGCGGGAGCATCGTGACGATCAGTTCGGTCAACGCATTCTTACCTGACCCCACGGTGATCGACTACAGCGCCGCCAAAGCGGCGTTGACCAACTTCTCGAAGTCGTTGTCGAAAGAACTGGGCGGGAAGGGGATCCGCGTCAATACCGTCAGCCCTGGTCCGGTGCAGACCGAGTTGTGGCTCGGCAAGCACGGAGTGGCCTCGACGCTGGCGAAGGCGAATGGTTCAGCGGCCGACGATATCGTCGAAAGTGCCGCCGCCGGCGCCGAGACGGGCCGCTTCACCTTTCCCGAAGAGGTAGCGGACCTGGTGTTGTTCCTCGCCAGCGATCGCGCGGGGAACGTGACGGGCGCGGATTTCGTGATCGACGGCGGTCTGATCAAGACCTTGTGATCATTGCTGCCTGAAACCTGATCATGTGCGCGACGGTCGACGACGTGATGCACAGGATCACTGCGGACGCGATGACCACCCACAATCCCCACCCGATGGACGGTCCGGCGGTGTGCCCTGCGACCTCCGTACTACGTCGCACAATGGACGCGGCGTTTCCGACGGCAACGATCAAGACGGCGATTCCCACCAGCGGTCCCGTGCAGTGATTCTTCATCTCGGGCGTGACGTCTCGAATCATGAGGGTGATAAGCGCGGTTACCGAGCCCAGAGCGAGGACGAGTGTGATCACTCCGCATTCGTCGATACCACTGTGGTCGAGGGCGGAGGACGACGTCCACGGGCCGAGGCTTCCGGCGACGATCCCGGCGCACGCCCACAGCGATCCGATGAGGCTAGGTCCGAAACGGTCGGGCATGAGGGAGGGAATCGTGCGGGTCGACGGCGGCTGAAACCCGAAGGCGCGTTGGTGATCCGGCTGATTGGGTGTGAACGTCACGCGACGGACCACCTTTCCTCCGCGCCGTCGTGGCGCCCAATCCAATGCTTTTTCGGAGTCTAGGGCCGCCCACTTCACTTTTTGCCGAATCGAGCGAAATTGATCGAACCGGCAGTACCAGTCAGTGCACGAAGTCCAGAGCTTCCTTGATCCACGCATTGAACTCGACGTTCGAACTCGTCCCGGTTCGGTCGACGACGATCCATCCCTTGCTCATCGGCTTACCCCGCATCTCGGGCCAACTTGCACCCTTGTGCGTCAGGAGTTCGTCAACTCGATCGGGGTCACACCGAACCATGATGTTGCCGTGTGAGTTCGCACTGGCGGCCAGCTTCCCGTTCACCATGAAGCTCAGCCCACCGAACATCTTTACTTCTTCGACGTCGCTCTCGCCCGAGAGCGCATCGCGGATACGCTCAGCCAGCGCCTTGTCGTATGCCATGGAGGCCTCCTGGGGTGGAGTTCCAGGTTAGATCAGGTGGCGCAGGTACGTCTGCGGGTCGTGAAGGAACCGCTGCCAGTTCGAGACCAGATCGAGGTCCTCCCAGCTCGCGGCTCGGATTCCCCATTCGCCGATCTCGAGCAGATTGGCGTTCGGCAGTGCCGCGATGATCGGCGAGTGCGTCGCGATCACTGCCTGCGCGCCGGATTCCACCAGCTCACCGAGCAGCGCGACCAGCGTCAAGGTCCCTTGGAAGGAGAGTGCGGCATCGGGTTCGTCGATGAGATAGAAGCCGCCGTCGGAGGTCCTCGACGACAAGATCTCGAGCAGCGCCTCACCGTGGGAGAGGTGATGGTAAAGCGGTTCAGGTCGCGTGGGATTGGGGTTGTCCTCCAAATACGTGTACAACCCGTGCAAGGTTTCGTCTCGGAGGTAGTACGCCCACTTCGACGCGCCGGGGCTCCGCTCGACCACAAGGTCGAGGCCGCTCGGTTCACTCGATCTGGTCTGATGTCGCGTATTGGTAGACCCGCCTTCGGCATTGAGACCGAGAACGGCGGCAAGAATTTCGATGACGGTCGACTTCCCCGCTCCGTTTTCGCCGACCAGAATGGTGACACCCGGTGGAAGTTCAAGACCGTCCTGAATGATCTGCGCAACCGCGGGCACCGTCATCGGCCAGCTGCCTACGTCAGCGCCCGACGATGTCCCGGCCTTGATGCGTCGGATGGGTTGTCTCTGCACGGCCATACGCTCTCACAAGGCTCCGACGGGAACTGAGGTTAGTGGCGCTGCGCGAGCAATTCGACGATTCGAGCCACGAGATCGAGGGGGATCGGTTTGTTCAGCGGGAACTTCACGGTTGATTTCGCAGCCCGGTACGGGTCGACGGACTTCTCGAACTCTGCGTCACCTGCCGGGAGTGGGTACATCGAGATGTGGTGTTTCCAGCCTGCGAAGTGAACCAGGTTCTTCCCATTCACCGTCATGGTCGGCATCTGATAGCTGATGGTTTCATCGAGGCCGGGAACAGTGCTGTGGATCGTCTCGCGGATGCTCCCGAGGGATCGCTGCACGTCGGTGGGAAACGACGCGATGTAATCGTCGATCGTCGCGAATTCGGCCATGAAACGGATCTTAATCACTGTCGGATTCAGTTGGCTCGCCAAAAATCGGGGCGGCTGCCGTCGGTGTCGGTGAACCCGTATGCCGTTCCGAGTTCGCCTGAACTGACCGATCGCTGATTCCATCGCTTCCGATTCGAATCGGCGGCGAGGGCGGCGATCGCACGTCCTGTGAATCTTGGTGACTCGGAGCGGGCAAAATCCGGAGGTGCAGTCGGCCCACCCCGCTCCGGCGACAAAGCGTCACGCCAATTCGATTCGCCGACACCAAAATTGTCGAGCATCATCTCTGATCGCAGGAACCCCGGAGTGATGGCGACGGCAGTACAGCCGAACGGGGCAAGTTCGTGGCCTTGTGAAAATGCAAGCCTGTTCACGGATACCTTCGCCAGGTCGTAGAACACCGAGATGCGATAGTTCGATGCGTTGTATTCGGTAGTGCCGTCGGTTATTTCGGCGACCAGTCCGCCTGGCCGATCGATCATCAGCGGCAGGAGGTGGTGCGACGTGGTGATGTGGGTGTCGATCGCCAGGCGCAGAATGTGAAAGCCCTTGTCCAGATCGTGTTCCCATACCGGCGTGTTCCACTCCGCCGGCCCACCCTTGAGTAATTCCGCGCCCCAGATGTCATTGACCAAGATGTCGATATGTTGATAGTCGGCGCGCAAGCGTTCGGCGAGATCAGCCACTTGTTTGCTCTTGAGATGATCGACGGCAATCGGCACGCCGACGCCGCCCAGTTCGGTGACAAGTTCTGCCGTCTCCTCGATGGTTTCGCCGCGCGGATAGTCCGACTGAAGTATTCCGGCAGATGTGCTCCGGCCAGTGCAGATGACGGTTGCACCGGCCTCACCCAGGGCTGCGGCGATTCCGCGTCCGGCGCCCC
This sequence comes from Rhodococcus sp. 5A-K4, assembly GCF_046097995.1. NCBI lineage: Bacteria > Bacillati > Actinomycetota > Actinomycetes > Mycobacteriales > Nocardiaceae > Rhodococcus > Rhodococcus sp. 5A-K4. Next base: position 38,598 of record NZ_JBJURM010000001.1, on the reverse strand, counting down.
TCGTCGCCCCGGCAACAACAGCCACTCGCCCGCGAAGTGCATCCGGATTCGGTGTCCACGACATTGTTCGATTGTTCTCGCCTGGATTGCTTCGTTCAAGAGTGAAAGCGATCTGCGGAACCGAACCCTACTTCGCGGCGTCCAAGGTAGTAATCGCTCGAAAGAACGAGACAGGGGGAGAGATGAATCATTGTGCAGGGCAGAGTGCCCGTTGGAGACAAGGGATCTCGGGATTGAGTTCCGTTCCGTCAAAAGGAAATTCGCATCGGATCCGGACTCAGCGGGTAGTCATGACTCGCCACTGTGAAAATGTCCTCGATGTACCACCGGGCCGGGAATCGCCTGAAGACGATTCCCGGCCCGGTGTGAAATCAGATCCGTGAAATCAGATCAGAGCTGCGAGGCAGCGTCCGTATCGAGGAACCAACGCGTCGCCACCAAACCGGTGGCGCCGGCGGACGGCCAGTCCTCGGACGAAGCACCTCCGACAGCTTTGGCAACGGCCTCGGCCTTTGCAGCACCCGAGACGAGCAGCCAGACCTCTTTGGCACGCCGAACAGCAGGCAACGTCAGGGTGATCCGTACCGGTGGCGGCTTGGGGGAGTCCGTCACCGCGACAACGAAACGAGCTTCCTCGCGAACGGCGTCGGTGTGCGGGAACAACGAGTTGACGTGTCCTTCTCCACCCATGCCGAGCAGGTGCACGTCGAACGTCGGAACCTGATTGCCGTGTGCCTGAGCGCCCAGCAGTTGTTCGTACGCCGTCGCCGCCCCGTGCGGATCACCGTCGTAGATACCGTCGGAGGCGGCCATCGCATGCACCCTGTCGGGATCGACCGGCACGTGATCGAGAAGCGCCTCACGAGCCTGGACTTCGTTCCGCTCGGGATCGCCGGACGGCAGGAACCGCTCGTCGCCCCAGTACAGATCGATCTGCGACCAGTCGATGTCGCCGGGAGCGTCACGCAACTTCTCGAGAAGTGCGATCCCGGTTCCGCCACCCGTCAGAACGATGGATGCGAACCCGCGAGCCCTCTGGGCATCAACGATCGTCGTGACCAGGCGTGCGGCAGCGGCATCGACCAGTTGGCCGGCGTCGGAAAACTTCTTTACGACAACATCACTCATAGGTCACCTTCTCCAATCCAGCCAGCGCTTCTTCGTAGATCTCGTCCGGATCGAGCCGACGCAATTCCTCGGCGAGGCAATCGCGCGTCTCTCGACGACCGAGCGAGACCAGCGAGTCGGGCTGACCGGTGCGGATCAGGGTTGCGGTCGTACCCTCCTGTGGGCGGCTGATGGAGATGCTGCGAGTCTCCAGCTTCAGCTCGACGGTGAGCTCACCCGTACGTCGGATGACCGGACCGTCGATCTTGGCAGCCAACCAACCGGCGAGAATATCCAGTGCCGGTTCGGTTTTGAGACCGGAGACCACCGCTGAGGTGATCTTCTCGTGCGGCGGCTGATCGAGAGCCGACGCGAGCAGTGCGCGCCAGTAGGTGACGCGACTCCAGGCGAGATCGGTGTCACCGGCGGTGTACGACGCGAGTCGTCCCTTGATGGTGGCAGTCGGATCCGGGGCACCGGTGGCGTCGGTGATACGACGGATCGCAAGCTTTCCGACGGGGTCCTTCGCTGGAATCTCGGGTGCCTCGAGGGGCCACCACGCGACTACCGGTGTGTCGGGGAGCAGGAACGGGATGACGACGCTGCTCTCGTGGTCCGCCAGGGGACCGTAGAGGCGCAGCACCACGACCTCAGAGGCGCCGGCATCCCCACCGACGCGGATCTGAGCATCGAGCCGAGGCTCGCTCTGCTCGTCGCCACGCAGAAGCACGATGACGCGGCAGGGGTGCTCGCGGCTTGCTTCGTTGGCGGCCTCGATTGCGGCCTCGGCGTTCCCGGTGTCCCTGGTGCAGACGACAAGCGTCAGCACACGTCCCAAGGTGACAGCGCCGCCGGTCTTACGTACCTCGACCAGTTTCTTGCTGACCTGGACCGTGGTGGTGGAGGGCAAATCGAGAATCACTAGGGTCGCCTCCATTCGCGTCCGGTGCGTTGCATCATTTCGTCCGCAGACGGTGGTCCCCACGTTCCAGCCTCGTAGGGTTCCGGCTTGCCGCCGGCTGCCCAGTGTTCGAGGACGGGATCGAGGATTTCCCAAGACAATTCGACTTCGGCATTGACGGGGAAGAGAGACGGCTCGCCGAGCAACACGTCGAGGATGAGTCGCTCGTACGCCTCCGGTGACGACTCGGTGAAAGCCTGACCGTACGAGAAGTCCATGTTGACGTCACGGACTTCCATGCTCGATCCGGGAACCTTCGAGCCGAACCGCATAGTGACGCCCTCGTCAGGCTGCACGCGGATCACGAGTGCGTTCTGGCCGAGATCTTCGGTCATGGTCTTGTCGAACGGCAGGTGTGGTGCGCGCTTGAAGACCACCGCGATCTCGGTGACGCGGCGGCCGAGACGCTTGCCCGTGCGCAGGTAGAACGGCACGCCCGCCCAGCGACGGGTGTCGACCTCGAGGGTGATGGCGGCAAAGGTCTCCGTTGTGGAGTCCGCTGCGAAGCCCTCTTCTTCGAGGAGTCCGACTACCGGCAACCCGCCCTGCCAACCACCTTCGTATTGTCCGCGGGCAGTGGTCTCGTCGAGTGGTTCGGCCAGACGCGTTGCCGAAAGAACCTTGATCTTCTCCGCCTGCAGATTGAGCGGTTCGAAGCTGATGGGTTCTTCCATCGCCGTGAACGCGAGCAATTGGAGCAGGTGGTTCTGGATCACGTCACGGGCCGCGCCGATGCCGTCGTAGTACCCGGCACGGCCACCGAGGCCGATGTCCTCGGCCATCGTGATCTGGACGTGGTCGACGTAGTGCGCGTTCCAGATCGGATCGAACAACTGGTTCGCGAAGCGCAGAGCCAGGATGTTCTGGACCGTTTCCTTGCCGAGGTAGTGGTCGATACGGAAGACCGTGTCCTCGGGGAACACCTTGTTGACGACGGCGTTCAGTTCGCGAGCGCTCTCGAGGTCGTGACCGAACGGCTTCTCGATGACAACTCGTCGCCACTGACCGTCCTCGGCCTGCGCGAGGCCTGACGCCGACAGTTGCTCGAGCACCTGAGGAAACGCGTTGGGCGGAATCGCAAGGTAGAACCCGTGATTGCCGCCGATACCACGTTCGTTGTCGAGGGTGGCCAACGTCTCGGACAGGTTCTGGAAGGCCTCGGCCTCGTCGAAACTGCCCTCCACGAACCGGATACCTTCGGCGAGCCTCTCCCAGACGTCCTGACGGAACTTGGTGCGAGCACCGTCCTTGACTGCTTCGAGGACGACGTTCGCGAAGTCCTCGTCCGTCCATTCACGCCGGGCGAACCCGACCAGAGCGAATCCGGGCGGCAACAGTCCACGGTTGGCGAGGTCGTAGATGGCTGGCATGAGCTTGCGCCTGGCGAGGTCGCCGGTAACACCGAAGATCACCAGGGCACAGGGCCCCGCAATGTGCGGAAGCCGTTTGTCGGTGCTGTCCCGAAGGGGATTCACCCAATCTGATGCCGCCGCGGAATCGCTCACAGGCTCAGCTCTTCTGGGTTGCTGCGCGAAGCTGCTCGGCAGTTGCGTCGAGCAACTCGTTCCAGGACACCTCGAACTTGTCGACGCCCTCGGTCTCGAGGACCTTGAACACGTCCGCAAGATCGATGCCGACAGCTGCGAGCTGATCGAAGACGACCTGCGAGTCCTGAGCGGTGCCCGAAATCGTGTCGCCCGTGATCTCACCGTGGTCGGCGAGAGCGTCGAGCGTCTTCTCCGGCATGGTGTTGACCGTGTTGGGCGCAACCAGCTCGGTGACGTAGAGCGTGTCCGGGTAATCCGGGTTCTTCACGCCGGTCGACGCCCACAGCGGGCGCTGAGCCTTGGCGCCATCGGCCAGGAGAGCCTGGAAGCGCGGCTGCACCTCGAAGATCTGCTGGTACGCGTTGTACGCCAGACGAGCGTTTGCGAGTGCAGCCTTGCCGCGAAGCTGGAGAGCTTCCGGCGTGCCGATCGCCGTGAGGCGGTTGTCGATCTCGGAATCCACACGGGAGACGAAGAACGAGGCGACCGACTCGATGGACGAGATGTCGCGGCCGGCAGCCTTGGCGGTGTCCAGACCGTCGAGGTACGCGCCCATGACAGCTTCGTAGCGCTCGACCGAGAAGATCAAAGTGACGTTGACGCTGATGCCTTCACCGATCACCTTGGCGATGGCGGGGATACCGGCCAGCGTCGCGGGGATCTTGATGAGGACGTTCGGGCGGTCGACGATCTTGTGCAGCTCGATCGCCTGCGCGACAGTCGCGTCGGTGTCGTGCGCCAGACGAGGATCGACCTCGATGGACACGCGGCCGTCGACGCCGTTCGAGGCCTCGAACTGCGGGGCCAAGATGTCGCACGCAGCGCGCACGTCGTCGGTGGTGACGGCCGTGATGGTGGCGTCGACATCGGCGCCGCGCTCGGCCAACTCGCGAACCTGAGCGTCGTAGGCCGAGCCCTTGGACAGTGCCGCCTGGAAGATCGACGGGTTGGTCGTGACACCCACGATCGACTTCGTGTCGATCAGGTTCTGCAGGTTGCCGGACTGGATGCGATCTCGCGAGAGGTCGTCAAGCCAGATGGAAACGCCTGCAGCGGAGAGCTTTTCGGTATTCACGTTCTGTGTCATCGAGATCATCCCTTCACAGATGCGAGGGAGCGCTGCGCGGCTTCGACAGTCGCGTCGGCGGTGATGCCGAACTCCCGGTACAAGGTCTTGTAATCGGCGGAAGCGCCGTAATGCTCGAGCGAGACGGCCTGGCCGGCGTCGCCGAGGATGCGCCACCACGGCATTGCGATACCGGCTTCGACGGACACGCGTGCGCGGACGGCGGGCGGAATGACCTCGTCGCGGTACGCCTGATCCTGCTCGAGGAACCAGTCGAGGCACGGCACGGAAACGACGCGGGTTGCGACGCCCTGAGCTTCGAGGGTCTCGCGAGCCTCGGTGGCCAGATGCAGTTCGGAACCGGTCGCAAGCAAGATGACCTCGGGCGAACCGTTGGCAGCGTCGACGAGGACGTAAGCGCCGCGCTTGACGCCTTCGGCAGCCTTCTCCTTGGTGCCTTCGAGAACCGGGATGTCCTGGCGGGTGAGCGCCAGAGCCGTCGGGCCCGTCTTGTTCTCGAGTGCTGCCTGCCATGCGAACGAGGTCTCGTTGGCGTCACCCGGGCGGACGACGGCGAGGTTCGGGATCGCACGAAGAGCAGCGAGGTGCTCGACCGGCTGGTGAGTCGGGCCGTCTTCGCCGAGACCGATCGAGTCGTGGGTCCAGACGTAGGTGACGGCAGTCTTCATCAGTGCAGCCAGGCGAACCGCCGGACGCATGTAGTCGGAGAAGACCATGAAGGTTCCGCCGTACGGACGGGTGGGCCCGTGCAGCGCGATGCCGTTGAGGATCGAGCCCATCGCGTGCTCACGGATACCGAAGTGAAGCGTGCGGCCGTAAGGCTGCGCAGTCCAGTCGCTCGTGGAGATGGAGAAGGGGCCGAACGAATCTGCGCCCTTGATGGTGGTGTTGTTGCTGCCGGCGAGGTCGGCGGAACCGCCCCACAGTTCGGGCAGGATCGGTCCGAGCGCGTTGAGTGCCGAACCGGAGGCCTTGCGAGTCGCAACGCCCTTGGCGTCGGCCTCGTAGGTCGGGAGAGCGTCGGCCCAGCCGGCAGGGAACTCACCGGCGAACAGGCGGTCGAAGAGTTCCTTGCGCTCGGACTCACGTGCGGCCCACGCGTCGAACTCGACCTGCCATGCCTTGTGTGCGTCGGCTCCGCGCGAGACGACCTCACGGGCGTGAGCCAGAGCGTCGGCGTCGACGTCGAAGGACTTGCTCGGATCGAAGCCGAGGGCTTCCTTGACCGCAGCGACCTCGTCGGCACCGAGTGCGGAGCCGTGAACGTCGCCGGTGTTCATCTTCTTCGGCGCCGGGAAACCGATGATGGTGCGGAGCAAGATGATGGACGGACGATCGACGACGGCCTTGGCAGCGGCAACCGCGTCGAGGATGCCGGAGACGTTCTCGCCGCCATCGACGTGCTGAACGTGCCAGCCGTACGCCTCGTAGCGCTTTCCGACATCTTCGCCGAGAGCGATGGCGGTGTCGTGCTCGATGGAGATCTTGTTGTCGTCGTAGAAGACGATCAGGTTGCCCAGTTCCTGGACACCGGCGAGTGACGACGCCTCGGAGGTGACGCCTTCCTCGATGTCACCGTCGGACGCGATCACGTAGATGTGATGGTCGAAGGGGGAGGAGCCGACCGGGGTCTCCGGATCGAACAGCCCGCGCTCACGACGCGCAGCCATGGCCATGCCGACTGCGGACGCAAGGCCCTGGCCGAGCGGACCGGTGGTCATCTCGACGCCGACGGTGTGGCCGACCTCGGGGTGACCGGGGGTCAGTGCGCCCCATGTGCGGAGAGCTTCGAGGTCAGCAAGCTCGAGACCGTAGCCCGACAGGTAGAGCTGGGTGTACAGCGTCAAGGACGAATGGCCACAGGAAAGAACGAAGCGGTCACGGCCGACCCATTCTGCATCCGAAGGATCGTGGCGCATGATGCGCTGAAAGAGGGTGTATGCCAACGGCGCCAAGCTCATTGCAGTTCCGGGATGGCCGTTGCCGACCTTCTGAACCGCGTCGGCGGCGAGCACGCGGGCGGTATCGACAGCCTTGGTGTCCAGGTCGGTCCAGTCCGAGGGGTGGACGGGTTGCGTGAGGACGTGGATCTCGTCTGTGATCGACACTGGCAGATGTCTCCTGACATGGTGTACGTGGATTGCGAGGGTGGGGTGTCCCTCCACTGCGTAACCCAGCCTAATGGTCCTGGCTGTCCGGGTCGATTCGGTTCCTCAATGGCTGCGGTCTACCATCGTTCGTAGTAGAGGACAGTGTCAGCAGTGTGTCGTGAACAGTTAGTGCGGTAACGCGTGGTGCAAGGAGAGAACGTGCGGACAGGGCAACAGCCGAGCGGACATGGCTTCGGCAGCCCAGGTGCCGCCCCGCGGGCGACCAATACCGATACGGTGTGGGGTCGCGCAACGGGCAAGGTTCTGGCTTATATCGCGCTCACGAAGCCGCGAGTCATCGAATTGCTGTTGGTGGCAACCATTCCGGCAATGCTGCTGGCAGATCGCGGAACGGTCGACATCGTTCTGATCCTCAGCACCCTCTTCGGTGGCTGGATGGGCGCAGCGAGTGCGAACTCGCTCAACTGCGTCGTCGACGCCGACATCGACAAGGTCATGAAGCGCACCGCGAAGCGTCCGTTGGCCCGCGAGGCGGTGCCGACCCGTAACGCACTCGTATTCGGGCTTCTTCTCGGACTCGCGTCGTTCCTGTGGCTGTGGTGGCGAGCCAACCTCCTGGCCGGCATCCTCGTCGTGATCACGATCGCGTTCTACGTCCTCATCTACACGATGGTTCTCAAGCGTCGCACCTGGCAGAACGTCATCTGGGGTGGCGCAGCCGGATGCATGCCCGTTCTCGTAGGCTGGGCCGCTGTCACCGGGTCGCTGAGCTGGCAGCCCGTCGTGCTGTTCCTGATCATCTTCTTCTGGACGCCGCCGCACACCTGGGCGCTCGCGATGCGATACAAAGAGGATTACAAGGCGGCAGGTGTTCCCATGCTTCCGGTGATCGCCACCGAGGAGCACGTGACCAAGCAGATCCTGTTCTACAGCTGGGCGATGGTCGTCACAACGCTTGTCCTCGTCCCCGCGTCGGGCGTCATCTACGCCGCAATCACCATCGTCGCCGGTGCGTGGTTCCTGCTCATGGCTCATCAGCTGTACCGCAGCGTTCGCGGCGGTGCTCAGGTCAAGCCGCTGCGCCTGTTCCTGCAGTCGAACAACTATCTTGCGATCGTTTTCGTCGGCCTCGCTGTCGACTCGGTTCTCGGACTCCAGACGATCAGCGACATGCTCAGCTGATTCTGCTGTGCGCCTTTATTAACCGCGGGCGGTTAATAAAGGCGCACAGCACTTCGCTAGGGAATCAGAACGATCGACCCGGTCGTTGCTCGACCCTCCAGATCCCGATGCGCTGTTGCCGCATCGGCGAGCGGATACTCGGCGCCGACGCGAATATCGAGATTCCCGGCCGCAATGGCGTCGAAGACATCGCCGGCACGCCAGGTCAGTTCCTCACGAGTGCGAATGTGATGTGCGAGCGTCGGACGCGTCAGGAACAGCGAACCCGATGAATTGAGCCGCTGCGGATCGACGGGCGGAACCGGGCCACTGGCCGCACCGAACAATGCGACAGTGCCGCGAATACGGACGGAAGCCAGGCTCGAATCAAAAGTTGTCGCGCCGACGCCGTCGTATGCCGCCGCTACTCCTTCGCCGCCGGTCAACTCCCGGACTCGCGCTGCGATGTCCTCGTCGTACCGCAGGACCTCCGAGGCACCGGCGCCGCGCGAGAGTTCTTCCTTCGCATCCGACGACACAGTCGTGATGACCTTCGCCCCGAGGCTGACGGCCATCTGCGTCAGGATCAACCCGACGCCGCCCGCGCCTGCGTGCACGAGCACGGTGTCGCCGCTCTGGATCGGATACGTCGACTTAGCGAGGTAGTGCGCCGTCATCCCCTGCAGGAGCGCCGACGCTGCGGCCGATGCCGGGACACCGTCAGGCACTTTCACGGCGACTGCGGCGGGAACAGCCACCTTCTCGGCGTAGCTGCCCGTGGCGGCCGCCCACGCGACACGGTCACCAACGGCGAATTCGGTGACGTCGGAACCGACAGCTTCGACGACGCCGCTGCCTTCGTCGCCGGGAATATAGGGGAGCGGGCGCTTGTACTGGCCCATTCGGAAATACGTGTCGATGAAATTGATGCCGATCGCTTCGGTCCTGACGAGTAGATCGCCTGGGCCGGGTGTCGGTTCGGGTTGTTCGGTCAGAGTCAGAACCTCTGGTCCGCCGGTCTCGGTCACGTAGATGGCTCGCATGGTTTCTGTTCTACACCCGGGACGGCCGACGCTCAGTCCATGCCTGGTGTCGCTTCCGGGCTACCGACCAGTATTGTCGAGTCATGAGCACCGATACCGAGAAGTCGGACGCCACCCCGTCCGCGCCGGAACTGCCGAAGTCCACGGTGAACGCCATCACCAAGTTCGTCGCCGAGCACGGCGGCACCGCCAGCGCCGTCATTCAGCCGGTCGGCCTGGCCGGCGTTCGCATCACTCTCGTGGGTGCCGACGGCATCCTCGGTGATCAGGTCGTCGAGGACCTCGCCACGGCCAATGCCGTCGTTGCGTCGTTCGACACCGTCACCGTTGCCGAGTGGGAGCGTGAGCTGACGAGCATCGTCACCCCCCAGGAAGGCCACTTCAAGAAGATGGCCGGTTGGGTCGCCAGCCAGACCCGGTTCCCGAAAGCACGCAACGAAGCCTGAAATGACGTGTGGGGCGTAGGAACACCTCTTGGTGTTCCTACGCCCCACACGTGTCTTGAAGCGTCAGAGAGCCGGTATCGGCGAATCGGTCGGCGTGTACTGGCGGGTCTTACCCGCAGCCCAAACTGCTGCGGTCGCAGCCGTGCACAGTCCTGCACCGGCGACGTGCATGATCACCAGAACCTCCGGCACATCGGTGAAGTACTGCACGACCCCGATGAGCGCTTGGGCGAGGATCAGTCCGAGCAGGACCTTCAGACGGATCTTCACGGCCGCAGATGTCCCGACCGCATATAGACCGAATGTCAGACCCACGACCAGCGCGAGATATCCGACCAGCAGCTGTGAGTGCAGATGAACAAGCGTCACGATCTCGACCTCCAGGCGCGGAACCGTGCGCTCCAGGCCCTTGTCGCCCGCGTGGGGACCTGCACCCGTCACGAGAGTTCCGGCGACCAATACGCCGGCCAGCGCGACACCGGACAGCGCGGTAAGCCAGCGCAGCGGCTTCGGCATCACGACCAGAGTTGTTGCCTCGTCGGGTTCCGCGATCTTCGCGTACATCACCGTGGCAACCCAGACCATCAGCATCGACGCAACCAAGTGAATGGCGACCGTCCACCACAGGAGACCTGTGAGGACGGTGATACCGCCGATCACTGCCTGAACGACAGTGCCGAGCGGCATCATCCAGGCGTAGACAAGCACCTCTTTGCGGCGGCGAGCGCGAGTCACCGCGAGCACGATTGCGGCAGCGACGATGACGACCAGGAACGTGAGTAGGCGGTTGCCGAACTCGACGGCTTGGTGAATCACCGCGACCTGTCCGTGGCCGACCGGGACGAAGCTACCTGGGAAGCACTGCGGCCACGTCGGGCAACCGAGTCCCGAGTCCGTCACGCGCACCACCGCGCCGGTGACAGCGATGCCGCCCTGCGTCAGGATCACGATGAACGCGATGATTTTCTGCGTTTTCAGCGAGGGGAGAGGTAGTCGATCCACCAAGCGTAAAAATCCGGCATACACACGATTCACCACGCCAACGATCGTAGTTCCCCATCAACTACACAGTGTCGTTGGGGCCAGCTCGCTCCGCGCCTGCCCCGCGTCGTTAAGGGCAGGCGTTGAAGCAGGCGCGAAGCGAGCTGCCCCGCGTCGTCGGGACCAGCTCGCGTCAGTTCGCGCGAACGCGCACGATTCCCGAGATCGTTCCCTGGAAGTACTCGCCCGACTCGGTGATGAGTGCCGACATCTGCAGGGTGTCGTTGAGGATCGTCGACGGCAGCGGAGTCGAACCGATCTGTGACCCGTCCTTCGAGTCGATCACCGCGAACGAGTACCCGTCGAGCGGAGAGGTGCTCGGATTACCGTCCCGCGTGACGGTGTAGATCGAGCCGTCCGCCGTCGAGAGGTGCGGTACCGCGGAGCTACGAATCGTGTTGTCCCACACGACATGGCAGCCGACCGGATCGATGTCGACCCGGGTCATTCCGCCGTTGAAGGGTGCCGTGGCGGGGACCGCTGGACCGGCACCTTCAGGAGTCGTGGGGTACGGGTATCCGTAAGTGCCGGCCACGTAGACCGAATGACCGATGCCGACGGGGGAGTTCTCGCTGCCACTCGGTGAGCCGTCCTTGCTGGCCGCGGACAACACCGGCTGCGTGCACACCTCGGCGCCCGTGTCAGCGCGATAGACATGCAAGCTCACCGTCGGGTGGGCGTTGTCGACGATGGTCAAGAAATCGCTGCCCGTCGACGGGCCGAAGTATGTCGGAGTCGATCCGGTTCCCCAGCTGAGCTGACCCGGATTGCGGGCCGGCCCTCGGTCGTACGGCTGACGCCAGTCGATGACGACTTCGTCGCCACTTCGCTTCAGTTGGTAAAGCGCGTGGGTCGTTGCGACGGCAGTGCCCGTCGGGGAGGTGGAGATGCTGTTCTGCACCTGCTCACCCTCGGGGAGCGCAATGCTGTGCGCGATTCGATCTGTGCCGACATACCCGACGGTGCCGTGCCCCGTGGCGAACCAGACATTGCCGTCCCAATCCGGAGCGAGGCCGGTGACGTTGTCGTCGGCGGCAACCGCACCACTGAGATCGATGACATCCGCGAGTTCCAGCCGCCAACTGCCGTCCGGATTCTGCGCATGGGAAATGCGGACCAGTTGACGGTTTCCGTCGACGGCTACGAGACGGTTCTCGTTGTCGAGGTAGGCGTAGACGCCGCCGAGGAGGCTGCCCTTCGCGAGCGGCAGTTGCGCGACCGACCGGCCCAACGGTGTGGCGTCGGCCTTCGGATCGATCAAATGGATGGTCGGGATCTGGCCGATCATCGTCGTGCAGAGCGAGACGATCATGCCGTCGGAACCCTGGAGGACCGTCGGGCAGGCGGCCATCATCGGGAAAGCTGTCACCTCGTGTGGGCCGGTTCCTGGACCAGGCAGCGGAGTGACGTCGGACGAGCCCGCGTCACCGTGCATGGTGGAAGTACCGACGGGACCGAGGTGCGGATTTGCAGGTGCGAGTGGACCGGACACCGAAGGGGTCGCCGTTGCGGGTCCGGCACACAACATCACTGTTGCGGCCACACAGCCGACGATCTGAGCTGTCCGTCGTGTACTCACGTGAACTTGAACCACCTTGCTGCGCAGACTCCGGCCACTGCGGCCCAGACGAGAAGTACGAGAATCGAGAACCAGTCCATCGAGGTGTCGAGGGCCGCTTCGAGTGCGTGTGCCAGGGCGCCGGACGGAACAATGCGCACCAGCGTGTGAACAGCGGTCGGGAGTTCACCGCTGGCGAAGACCACACTGCCGATGCCCACCATGATGAACCACAGGACGTTGGCGAGCGCGAGAACGATTTCTGCTCGCAATGTACCGCCGAGCAGCAGGCCAAGCGCTGCAAATGTGACAGTACCGATGGCAATGACCACTGCGCCGAGTACAAGTTCGACGAACGACGGACGCCACCCCAACGCCAAACCGATAGCGCCGAGCAACAGCGACTGCAGCGCCACGACGATGATGACGGCAGCGCTCTTGCCCGCGATGATTCCCCACCGCGGTAGAGGCGTTGCACCGAGTCGTTTGAGCGCGCCGTATCGGCGATCGAATCCGACGGCGATGGCCTGTCCGGTGAACGCCGTCGACATCACGGCAACCATCATGACACCAGGGAGCACGGTATCGACCCGAGAATCGCCCAAATCGCCGATCGGAAGTAGACACAGTCCGATGAGCAGGGTGATCGGGATGAACATGGTGAGCAGCAATTGCTCACCGTTGCGGAGCAGAAGTGTCAGCTCCAGTTTGGTCTGCGCCGCCAGCATCTTGGCCGCCGAATTGGGGCGGGGATCCGGCGAGAAGGTGCCTGGCTCGAAGCGGTTCTCGGCGAGCCGTCGGTCTCTGGCAACGCTGATGGGACTGCTCTGGCCGTTCGACGCTGTTTCGTTCATGACCTTGATCTCCGTCATCCCCTCAGTTCCCGGCCCGTCAATTCGAGGAAGACGTCTTCCAGACTCCGTTGATCGACGCGAATGTCGTTGATCAGCACGTCCTGATCGGCACACCACGTCGCAACTGTTGCCACGGTTGCCGGATCGATTGCACCTTCGACGACGTAGGTGCCTGGGTTGGATTCCTCGATGCGGAACCCGGCGAGTGAACCGGCCAGCGAATCGAGGCTCAAACCGGGAACCGTCGTCAGACGGAGTTGTCCTTCGGCGCCCTTGCTGGTGACCTCGGCCGGCGTTCCCGATGCGACGATCTTGCCGTGGTCGATGATGACCAGTTCGTCGGCGAGTGCTTCGGCCTCGTCCATGAGGTGTGTGGTGAGCAGGACGCTCACGCCGTCGCGTCGCAGAGCGTCGATGAGTTCCCACACGAGCAGGCGCGCCTGAGCGTCGAGCCCAGCGGTGGGTTCGTCCAGAAATACCAATTCGGGGCGGCCGACCAGCGCGCACGCCAGGGACAGTCGTTGCTGCTGGCCTCCGGAGAGACGGCGGTACGGGGTCTTGCGCGCATCGGTGAGGCCGAGTTTGGAAAGGAGCCAGGCGGGATCGAGCGGGTCGGCCGAGTATGCGGCCACGAGGTCGAGCATTTCCCCGGCCTTGGACCCGGGGTACGCGCCGCCGCCCTGCAACATGACGCCGATTCGTGAGCGGACTTCACCGGAGTCGGCGATGGGGTCGAGACCGAGCACTCGAACCGTGCCGGCATCGGGGGTGACAAACCCTTCGCACATCTCGACGGTGGTTGTCTTACCGGCTCCGTTGGGGCCGAGCAGGGCAACGACCTGGGCCGTCTCGACAGTGAGATCGATACCGTCGACGGCTCGAACACCGTCGAAGGACTTGACGACACCCTGGATCTGTACCGCCGGCGTCGACGATCTGGAGGCTCTCGAGGTCACGGGGAATCAGCGTAAGCCCCCGCCGAGTTGTCTTCGTCTACCGGTCCGCCTTTCGTGATCTCCGCTACTGGCTTGTCGCTACGCCAGGGGAGTGAATTGCGGGTGAAGACGATGAGCGTTCCGGCGGTGAGGATGGTCGCGATGACGGCCTGCACGATCATGAACGGAAGGTATTCGGCGCCGTTGGACATCAACATGACGCTGACGATCGAGGTGAAGACGACGGCAGGGATGCGGAAAATCGGTGCGGTTGCCCACGCGGCCAGCGGAAGGATCGCCCACAGCAGATACCACGGCTGAACGACGGGGAACAGGAGAACGATCGCTCCGAGCGCGATGCCGAGTCCACCGACCGGGTGTATGCGGCCCATGTACACCGAGATCATCATCCGTGCGGTGACGAGCATGGCGACGAGAGTCGCGATGGGACGCGTGATCGTGAGGATCGCCGTCGTGTGATCGCCGAGTCCGAGCAGTACACCGGCCAATCCCGTGCCGACGCCCAAGAGCGTCGGGATGGACATCCAACTCCGGACTGCGGTGGCGGTGTCGAGGGTGTTGATCCAACCCATACCGAGCCCACTGGCCACGCTGATGACAAACGTGACGACAGCGGCAACGATGCCCAGGAGAATCGCGGCTCCCGCCAGGGCTTTCCAGGTTCCACCCCAACGCCGAGCCAAGGCCATGCCGACAAATCCCAGCGCAAGCAAGGACGGAATCTTGACGGTCGACGACAACGCGATCAAACCTGATCCCGCAATGAGATAGAACAGCGCTTGCCCACGGATGGGCCCGGACCCTTCGACTGCGCGGAGGGCGATCTCGATTCCGGCGAGCATCAACCCGAGCATGAGCGCTTCGTTGTGGATGCCGGCCACCAAGTGGAAGAGCAACAGCGGGTTCGCGGCACCGAGCCAGAGCGAACTGACGGCAGAGACACCGCATCGCTTGGCCAGTCGAGGTATCGCCCACACGATGAGCGCGACGCCGGCCAATGCGAGCAAGCGGTGCAAGAAGATTCCGGCCACGATGTTGTCGCCGGTCAGTGAGCTGATCCCGCGTCCCAGCCACAGGAAGAACGGACCGTACGGAGCTGGGGTGTCGCGCCAGATCGTCGGAACCGTGCGGGTGAGAACGTGGTCGACGCCCAGTGCCGCCTTGGGGCCGATGGCGTACGGATCGAGTCCACGGGCCGCGATTTCGCTTTGTGCCAGATACGAGTAGACGTCGCGGCTGAACATCGGCGGTGCGACCGAGAGCGGCAGGATCCACAGCAGGAGTGTGCGGTCCAACTGGGAACGGGTCATGCGCCGCGGTGCGCCGGAACGGCTGCGTATGTCCCCGACTGCAAATCGGCCCATCATCAGCCAGGCGAGAACGACGAGCACGGTTCCGGTCATCGTCATGGTGAGTGAGACCGTCGGCATACGTCCGGGGAGGCTGAGGACTCGAAGTCCTGCGGTCGGATTCTGCAGGACGGGTTGTGCGCCGGCGCCGAGCGCTCCGACTGCCATCAAGACCGCGCCGGTCGCGCCGAATCGGCGGATCCCTCGCAGTTGTGCGGTTTCCTTCGCGTTCAGGCCCGGGCGCTCGTCCTCGTCGCCGTGCAGCACCGCGGCCATACTCTGCCGGGGAGCGGATCCGAAAGGTCGAACGCCGATTGTGGAAAGCGCGAGTGCCTTGGGTTTTTCCAGCAGGATCGCGCGCGCCGATCGCGCGGTCGTCGTCTTCTCGGGGGTCTGCGGCACACCAGGCAGCGTAGCGGCTCCATCCAGCCGGACAGACAAGCACAAACAACGTACGTTGTCCGGATATTCCCGAATGTAATGCAGGTTGCCCTTAGTAGACCTGCGAAAAGAATTCCGTCACACTTGTGTTGTGAAAAGAAATGCGTCAGACCCACGAAGCAAGGAAGTTGCAGGTCAGCCCACTGTAGCGGCCTCGCCGACTGCTGCCGCAAATCCGGTTACGGTGAGCGTTGAAGGTCAGACGCGGGCGGCAGTGGTCAAGCTGCTACTCGAAGAAGGCCCCATTACCGCCTCCGAAATCGGCACACGCCTCGGTTTGAGTGCCGCAGGTGTCCGACGTCACTTGGATGCGTTGATCGAGTCGGGCGAAGCACGTACCGCTTCGGCGTCGTCGCTGCGTCAGCGCGGACGAGGTCGTCCCGCCAAGCAGTTCCAGATCACCGCGACCGGTCGCGGCCGCCTCGGCCACACCTACGACGATCTGGCGGGAGCCGCGATGCGGCAACTCCGTGAAATCGGCGGAGACGCGGCAATCGAGGAGTTCGCCAAGCGTCGGGTCCAGGCGATCGTCGGAGACGTCGAACCGGCTGATCCGACAGATGTCGACAACGTCGAGGCGACAGCGGACGCAATCGCCGAAGCCTTCAACGCGGTGGGGTTCGCAGCGTCGACCCGGCCGGTCGGCAACGGCGTGCAGATCTGCCAACACCATTGCCCGGTTTCCCATGTGGCAGAAGAGTTTCCGGAACTGTGCGAGGCAGAGCAGCAAGCATTCCGGCAATTGCTCGGGACTCATGTCCAGCGTCTGGCGACCATCGCCAACGGTGACTGCGCCTGCACGACGCACGTGCCCCTCGTGTCCACCGGGAGTAGATGACCGGACCACAGTGTTCTACCGAGCGTTGCCACCGTGCAGCGTTCGAATAGAGATTTTTCAGCTAGTTCTTCAAAGTCAGAACTGCTCGACCACAGCGACCAGCCCTCGCTGAAACCGAGCAGCCGTCAAGAAACAAGACTCCGGAAGGAGCTCGCATGACCGTCACATCAGACCAGGCGACTACCACTGCGGCAGCAGGCACCGAGCCGCTCACGCAGGAAGAGACCATCGCGTCCCTCGGTCATTACGGCTACGGCTGGTCCGATTCCGACGAAGCCGGAGCCAGCGCGCAGCGCGGGTTGTCCGAGGCTGTCGTGCGGGACATCTCCGCCAAGAAGAGCGAGCCCGAGTGGATGCTCGACATCCGCCTCAAGGCGCTGCGCACCTTCGACAAGAAGCCGATGCCGAACTGGGGCAGCGACCTCGAAGGTATTCACTTCGACAACATCAAGTACTTCGTCCGGTCCAGCGAGAAGCAGGCCGAGTCGTGGGAAGATCTGCCCGAGGACATCAAGAACACGTACGACAAGCTCGGCATCCCCGAGGCGGAGAAGCAGCGCCTCGTGGCCGGCGTCGCAGCTCAGTACGAGTCCGAGGTCGTCTACCACTCGATCCGTGAGGACCTCGAGGAGCAGGGCGTCATCTTCCTCGACACGGACACCGGTCTCAAGCAGCACCCGGAGCTGTTCAAGGAGTACTTCGGATCGGTCATCCCGGCCGGCGACAACAAGTTCTCCGCGCTGAACACCGCCGTGTGGTCCGGTGGCTCGTTCATCTACGTTCCGCCGGGAGTCCACGTGGACATCCCGTTGCAGGCGTACTTCCGCATCAACACCGAGAACATGGGTCAGTTCGAGCGCACCCTGATCATCGTCGACGAAGATGCCTCCGTGCACTACGTCGAGGGTTGCACCGCGCCGATCTACAAGTCCGATTCACTGCACTCGGCCGTCGTCGAGATCATCGTGAAGAAGGGCGGCCACTGCCGCTACACGACCATCCAGAACTGGTCCAACAACGTCTACAACCTGGTGACCAAGCGCACCAAGGTCGAGGCAGGCGGATCCATGGAGTGGGTCGACGGCAACATCGGCTCCAAGGTCACCATGAAGTACCCGGCCGTGTGGCTGATGGGCGAGTACGCCCGCGGTGAGGTTCTCTCCGTTGCGTTCTCCGGCGAGGGCCAGCACCAGGACACCGGCGCCAAGATGCTCCACCTCGCGCCGCACACGTCCTCGACCATCATCAGCAAGTCTGTCGCCCGTGGTGGTGGACGTGCGTCGTACCGCGGTCTGGTGCAGGTCAACAAGGGTGCCCACGGCTCCAAGTCGACCGTCAAGTGTGACGCTCTGCTGGTCGACCAGATCAGCCGAAGCGACACCTACCCGTACGTCGACATCCGCGAGGACGACGTCACCATGGGTCACGAGGCCACCGTCTCCAAGGTCAGTGACGATCAGCTCTTCTACCTGATGAGCCGCGGACTGACCGAGGACGAGGCGATGGCCACCATCGTGCGTGGATTCGTCGAGCCCATCGCGAAGGAACTCCCGATGGAGTACGCGCTCGAGCTCAACCGCCTTATCGAACTTCAGATGGAAGGGGCTGTGGGTTAGTGACCACGCCAGAGACCGGAGTCATCGGAGCTGTTGCCGGGGAGAACCCGACCGCTCCTGTAAAGGGTGCAGCCACAGGCTCACCTATCACGAACAAGGGCGAGCAGTTCTCCTCGTTCGACGTCAATGCATTCGAGGTTCCCGGCGGACGTGACGAGATCTGGCGGTTCACCCCGCTGCGTCGTCTCCGGGGACTGCATGACGGCAGCGCCGTCGCCAACGGACAGGTCACCGTCGAGGTCGACGGGGGAAGCGACATCACCGTCGAGACCGTCGGCCGTGACGACGCGCGTCTGGGCAAAGCCGGCGTTCCCGCTGATCGCATTGCAGCGCAGGCGTATTCGAGCTTCGAGACTGCAACGGTCATCTCGGTGGGCGCCGAGGTCGAGGTCGAGAAGCCAGTCGTGGTCACCATGACCGGCCCCGGAGTCGACAACGTCGCCTACGGACACACCCAGATTCACCTGGCACAGTTCGCCAAGGCGACGTTCGTGATCGACCAGCGCGGCAGCGGAACCTTCGCGGAGAACATCGAATTCGTTCTCGGTGACAGTTCGCAGCTGACCGTGGTGGCCATCCAGGACTGGGCGGACGACGCAGTTCACGTGACGTCACACCACGCTCGCCTGAATCGCGACGCAGTGCTTCGATACACCTCGATCAGCCTGGGCGGCGACCTGGTTCGCCTGTCCGCCACCGTCAAGTACGACGGACCGGGCGGCGACGCCGAACTGCTCGGCCTGTACTTCGCCGACGCCGGCCAGCATCTGGAACAGCGTCTGCTGGTGGATCATTCGCAGCCCAACTGCAAGTCCAACGTGGTCTACAAGGGTGCGCTTCAGGGCGATCCCGGATCCGGCAAGCCCGACGCGCACACCGTGTGGATCGGCGACGTTCTCATCCGCGCCGCAGCGGAGGGCACCGACACGTTCGAGCTCAACCGCAACCTGGTGCTGACCGACGGCGCCCGCGCCGACTCGGTTCCGAACCTCGAAATCGAGACCGGTGAGATCGTCGGTGCCGGCCACGCAAGTGCAACGGGACGTTTCGACGACGAGCAGCTGTTCTACCTGCGTGCTCGTGGTATCCCGGAGGATCAGGCTCGTCGTCTGGTCGTACGTGGGTTCTTCCACGAAATCATCAACAAGATCGCTGTTCCCGAGGTGCGCGATCGCCTCGAAGCCGCAGTCGAAGCCGAACTCGCAGCCGTCGGCTCCTGACCGCCCCGCCTGCGACACCACCCCGTCGCTACGCTCGCCCGCCTCATCTTGAAGGAATTTCATGTCTACCAGTGACAACACCACCACCTCGGTCCTCGAGGTTCGTGACCTGCACGTCGAGGTCGCCAACTCCGATGCCAACGCCGAGCCCATCCAGATCCTCAAGGGCGTCGACCTGACGGTCCGCTCGGGGGAGACCCACGCGATCATGGGCCCCAACGGCTCCGGCAAGTCGACTCTGTCATACGCCATCGCCGGTCACCCCAAGTACCAGGTCACGTCCGGCTCCATCACCCTCAACGGTGAAGACGTCCTCGCAATGAGCGTCGACGAGCGTGCACGTGCCGGGCTCTTCCTGGCAATGCAGTACCCCGTCGAGGTTCCCGGCGTTTCCATGTCCAACTTCCTGCGCACCGCCGCTACGGCCGTGCGAGGCGAGGCTCCCAAGCTGCGCCACTGGGTCAAGGAAGTCAAGGAAGCCCTCAGCGAGCTCGAGATCGATCCCTCGTTCATCGAGCGCTCGGTCAACGAAGGCTTCTCCGGTGGCGAGAAGAAGCGCCACGAGATCCTGCAGTTGGGCATGCTCAAGCCGAAGATCGCGATCCTCGACGAGACCGACTCCGGCCTCGACGTCGACGCTCTGCGCACCGTCTCCGAAGGCGTCAACCGCTACAAGGAGCGCGAGAACGGCGGCGTTCTGCTGATCACGCACTACACGCGCATTCTGCGCTACATCAACCCCGACTTCGTTCACGTGTTCGTCGGTGGCCGCATCGTCGAGTCGGGTGGACCGGAGCTGGCCGACGAGCTCGAGACCAACGGCTACGTTCGTTTCACCGCGGACACCGCAGCTACCCAGGGAGCGTAATCACGATGACCACCTCGGTGCGCGAGCTCGACGTCACAGCGGTTCGGGCCGACTTCCCGATCCTGGCGCGAACCGTGCGCGACGGAAAACCTTTGGTGTACTTGGATTCCGGCGCTACCTCGCAGCGTCCGGTCCAGGTTCTCGATGCCGAACGGGACTTCCTGACCACGTGTAACGCGGCAGTACACCGGGGTGCTCATCAGCTCGCAGAAGAGGCGACAGACGCGTACGAGAATGCTCGCGCCACCATCGCTTCTTTCGTGGGCGCGGATTCGGACGAGTTGGTGTTCACCAAGAACGCCACCGAGGCTCTCAATCTGGTGACCTACGTTCTCGGTGACGATCGCTTCGACCGCCACGTCGGTCCTGGCGACGAAATCGTCATCACCGAACTCGAACACCACGCCAACCTCGTTCCCTGGCAGGAACTTGCGCGCCGCACCGGTGCGACGCTCAAGTGGTACGGCGTCACCGACGACGGCCGGATCGATCTCGATTCGCTGGAGCTGACAGACGCGGTGAAGGTCGTTTCGTTCACCCACCAGTCCAACGTGACCGGCGCGATCGCGCCCGTCGAGGAATTGGTGCGACGAGCACGCGCCGTCGGTGCACTCGTCGTGCTCGACGCGTGCCAGTCGGTGCCTCACATGGCCGTCGACTTCCACGAACTGGGAGTGGACTACGCGGCGTTCTCGGGTCACAAGATGCTCGGCCCTTCGGGGGTCGGAGTTCTCTACGGCCGTCGTGAACTGCTGGCAGCGATGCCTCCGTTCATCACCGGCGGATCGATGATCGAGACGGTCACCATGGAGGTCAGCACCTACGCGCCGCCGCCTCAGCGTTTCGAAGCCGGCGTACCGATGACCTCACAGGTGGTCGGACTGGGCGCTGCCGTGGATTACCTGAACACCTTCGGGATGGACGCCGTCGCCGCGCACGAGCACGTGTTGGTGGAGGCTGCTCTCGAAAAGTTGTCGGCGATCGAAGGTCTGCGCATCATCGGACCGCAGACGTCCGAGAACCGCGGCGGCGCGATTTCCTTTGTCGTGGACGGTATTCACGCCCACGACCTCGGCCAGATCCTCGACGACGAGGGCGTCGCGATCCGCGTCGGACACCATTGCGCGTGGCCGCTGCATCGTAAGTTCGGTGTCGCTGCGACGGCCCGTGCGTCGTTTGCGCTCTACAACACCACCGCGGAAATCGATGTTCTCGTTGCAGCGATCAAGCGTGCGCAGGAATTTTTCGGTGTCGCAGGGGAGTTGAACTGAATCATGCGCATGGAGCAGATGTATCAGGAAGTGATCCTCGATCACTACAAACATCCGCACGGCCGCGGACTCCGTGAGCCGTTCGGCGCCGAGGTGCACCACGTCAACCCGACGTGTGGCGACGAGGTGACGTTGCGCGTCCAGATATCCGAGGACGGAACGGTCTCCGACGTCTCGTACGACGGGCAGGGTTGTTCGATCAGCCAGGCGTCGACGTCGGTGCTGAACGACCTCGTCATCGGGATGCAGGTCACCGACGCACTGAAGACGGTGACGGCGTTCAACGAGATGGTGAGCAGTCGGGGCACCGTCGAAGGGGACGAGGACGTTCTCGGCGACGGCATCGCGTTCGTCGGTGTCTCGAAGTATCCGGCACGCGTGAAGTGCGCCTTGCTCGGATGGATGGCATTCAAGGATGCTGTAGTCCAGATTGTCGACGGCAATGCTGTGACGACGGCGGACAGCAGCAGTGAATTGGTCGACACGACTGAAGGACAGGGATCATGACCGAGACACAACCAGTGCAGGACGCCGAGGTCGGCGCTCCGGTGAATCCGAATCCCGATTCCACTGCGGAATTCGGTGGCGCACAGGGCAGTGGCACTGTCCCGTCGCCTGAGCGACTCGACGAACTCGAAGAAGCGATGCGCGACGTCGTCGACCCCGAACTGGGAATCAACGTCGTCGATCTCGGCTTGGTCTACGGACTCTTCGAAGACGACGGTGTCGTCACGATCGACATGACTTTGACGTCGGCGGCGTGCCCGTTGACCGACGTGATCGAGGACCAGGCGCGCGGCGCACTTGTGCGTAGCGATCTGTGTACCGATATGAAGATCAACTGGGTGTGGTTGCCGCCGTGGGGACCGGACAAGATCACCGAAGACGGACGCGAGCAACTGCGCGCACTCGGCTTCACGGTCTGACAAGCAGCCTCGCTGCACGATCAACTGAATACATTTCACCGGAGCGTCGGTGCCCGTTCGTCGGGTACCGGCGCTTCGGTTTGTTATATAGGGCCGTTTTAGCCATGATATTCAGGACAATAGTCCCAAATGGTTGTTTGATGAATATTTGCTGGAAGCTGACTGATCGGTAACATCGCAGCTGATTGTCACGATGTGATCTCCGGCGGGCGATTTGCCAGTTTCCACCCGAGCTTTCCAATGTATTCGTCTCATTTCGAAGTGCCCCGATCAGTTCGAAGCGTCCAGCGGACGCATATACCTGTTTGCATCATGATCAAGTTGTAAGAGGGAGATTCGTGTGGATGGCAGTCCCGACCGAGGAATCGTTTCCGCAGCTCGTCCGGACGACGAACTCACCTTCCCTCTTTCTGCCGCGCAACTTTCCCTGCTTGTCGCACAACAGCTTCGACCCGAGATTCCCGTCAGCATCGCTCAGTACGTCGACGTGGACGGTCCGCTCGACATCGAGCTGCTGACCGCTGCCAGTAAACAGACCGGCCGTGAGATCGGCTCCGGATACCTGCGCCTGGTCGAGTTGGACGGGGTTGCGCGTCAGTGGCTCGATCTCGACATGGACGACTCTCTCGACGTGGTCGACCTGCGCGCCGAATCCGATCCGGAATCGGCGGCGCGAGAATGGATGCGCAAAGAGCACACTGCTGCCATCGATCCGTTCACCGATCGCCTGGTCAGGCTGGCAGTCCTGGTGCTTCGCGACGACCATTACTACTGGTACAGCCGTATTCATCATGTGGCGCTCGACGGTTTCGGCGCGATGTCGATGATGAACCGCACAGCCGAGATCTACACCGCCGCGGTGCGGGATCTGCCAGTTCCCCCAGCGGTAACTGCCCCCCTCCAATCGTTGGTGAAGGCAGAGGCCGACTATCTGGGCTCTTCCCGGTGGGAGCGCGATCGCGACTACTGGAACACCAAGATGGCCGACAAGCCGGGCGGAACCTCGCTCGCGTCCTCGACTGCTCCGTCGCAGGCGTGGTCACGCCTTCGGTCGGCGACGGTACCTACGGAACTGCGAAGCTCCCTCGAACGGCTTGCCGTCGCTCACGACGTGACTACGTCGTCAGTGGTGATCGGTGCACTGGCGGCTTACCTCGCCCGGGCCACCGGGACCCGCGACGTGGTCCTCAGCCTGCCGGTCTCGGGGCGGACGACAAAAGCTGCTCGCAGGTCCGGCGGAATGATGTCGAACGTCGTCCCGATACGTGCGAGTGTCGATCCGCACTTCGCGGTCGGGGACTTGCTGCACGAGGTGAAGATCGAACTCACCGGCGCACTGCGTCATCAGAAGTACCGCCACGAGGACCTGCGACGCGACCTCAACGCCGGTGATCACAGCATCGCCGACGGACGCGGCTTCCACGGGCCGTTGATCAACCTCATGCTGTTCCACTCGGGAATCACTCTCGGGGACGCGCACGGCGAACTGAACGTGATCTCGACCGGGCCGATCGAAGACCTCTCGGTCAACGTCTATCAGACTTCCGCAGCCGAAGAGATCCAGATCGACTTCGCCGCGAACCCAGACCTCTACACCAACGAGGACATCTCGCGTCACCACCGACGTTTCCTCGAATTCCTCGAATTGTTCTGCGCTGCGGAATCGGGAACTCGATTGATGGACATCGACCCGGACGCCGCGGGGAAGTGGATCGCCGAAGTTCAACACGCCCGCAACGTCGAGTACTGGTCTTCGACATTGTCGAACCCCGCCGAGGATCTGGGTTTGCCGGTCGTCGCCGGATCCGGTCGGACGTCCACGCCCCTCGAGATCGAGGCAGACCTCTGCCGCCGCCTCGAGACGATGGCGACGACGATGAACACGAGTCTGTTCGTGCTGTTCCAGTCTGCGATGGCCGGACTGCTGCGCCGCGTCGGTTCGGCTGACGAGGTGTCGATCGGCGTCTCGGTCCGCGGGTACGGCGCCTCGAACCCGGACGATTTCGTCTCGATGTTCGCCAACCAGTTGGTGCTTCGCTCGACGGTGTCGAACACCATGACGCTCAACGACCTGGTCGGTGCGGTGGACACCGTCGCAATCGAAGCTTTCGAACACGCAGACATTCTTCTGTCTTCGGTGACCGCCGCACTCGGTGACGGCCGCTGGGTGGAGACGGGCCCGTTGTTCCGGGCGATGGTCTGCTTCGAGGAGCCGCTGGATGCTCACCCGAGATTTCCGGGGCTCATGGTCGGTGCGCCTATCGGATCGGATCTGGCCACCGTGCCGGAACTGTTTGTCTCCCTGGCGATTCCGACTGGTGAGCATGCCGATTTCGATCAGCCGATCTCCGGTGTTCTGGATTGGCTCGGCACGAAGGAGCAAGCCGAGGACCTCGCCGACCGTTATCTACGAATCTTGACCGCGATGGTCGGTGCTCCGCACTCGGCGGTCGGCTCAGTGGATCTGCTCCGCCCGGACGCGCGCCAGGCGCTGGTGCCGCCCGTTCTCCCGATTACCCCGGTCCGAACGCTCTCCGACATCCTTTCCGATCGCATTCGGGCGACCCCGGAAGCGATCGCCGTTGTCGCAGGTAGCGAGCGCGTGTCGTACCGCGAACTCGATCGACGATCGAATCAGTTGGCGCGCAAGCTCGTCGAGCATGGCGTGCAATCCGAGTCGTTGGTCGGAATCATGCTGCCGAAATCCGTGGACATGATCGTTGCCGCTGTCGCGGTAGTGAAGGCCGGCGGCGGATACCTCCCACTCGATCGTGCGCACCCCGCCGAGCGTTTGGCATACGTGGTCGAGGATGCGCAACCGGTGTGCGTCATCTCCGATTCCACTTTCCCGAACTCCGCCTTCCCGAACTCTGACGTGGTGGTCGTCGGGGTCGACTCCGACGAGTACTCCGGTGAGGGTCTGGAAACCGATGAGTGCCCGCGCGGGCACGGAGTCGACAATCTGGCATACGTGATCTACACCTCGGGGTCGACGGGCCGACCCAAGGGCGTCTCGGTCACCCACGCCACCGTGGTGCGATTGTTCGAGAACACGCAGGTCGACTTCGGATTCGACGGCAACGACGTGTGGACGATGTTCCACTCGTTCGCCTTCGACTTCTCGGTGTGGGAACTGTGGGGCGCGCTGCTCCACGGTGGAACGCTGGTTCTGGTCGATCACGAAGTCTCACGCGACCCCGATGCCTTCCGCGCGCTCGTCGCCGCAGAAGGCGTCACCGTGCTCAATCAGACGCCCTCGGCCTTCTACCAGTACATCGAAGCCGACCTTCGAGCCGATTCGGAGACCCGGCTCCGGTACGTGATCTTCGGTGGCGAAGCCTTGGATCTTCGTCGCCTCGGGCGCTGGTATGACAATCACGCGGGCTACGACGATCACACGGAATCCGGGCCCGCACTCGTCAACATGTACGGCATCACCGAGACGACGGTGCATGTCACCCATCTCGAACTCGACCGGGCGAGCGCGAGTGCGGTTACCGGCAGCCGGATCGGTGACGCGATCGACGGACTTCGTGTGTACCTGCTCGACGAGCATCTCTCCCCGGTCCCGGTGGGGATTGCGGGGGAGATCTATGTCGCCGGCGGTCAACTCGCCCGTGGCTATCTGGGCCGACCAGACCTCACCGCGGGCCGGTTCGTTGCCGATCCGTTCAATGCCGGCGGACGACGGTTGTACCGGTCCGGTGACCGCGCACGATGGATTGCACCTGGACAGCTCGAGTACCTCGGACGCGGCGACGCGCAGGTCAAGATCCGCGGATTCCGGATCGAACTCGGCGAAATCGACTCCGTCATCCTCGGCGCGCCGGGAATCGACGACGCCGTGACCGTCGTGGCTCCGACGCCGGCCGGCGGCGCTCTCGTGACCTATGTGACCGCTTCGGACGCCGTGGACGCCGAAGCCCTTCGCGCGCACGCCGCCGAAGCCCTCCCGACCTACATGGTTCCCGATGCCTTCATGGTCATCGATTCGATTCCGTTGACCACCAACGGAAAACTCGACCGGCGTGCGCTGCCGTCGCCGATCCTCGCCTCCACCAAGGTTTTCCGGCCCCCGACGACCACGACCGAGGGCAAGGTAGCCGCGGTTCTGGCTGACATCCTGGGTAGTGGACCGCTCGGGCTCGACGATAATTTCTTTCATTTGGGCGGAAACTCGCTGGTAGCGACGACGGCTGTGGCGCGCTTGACCGAAGCCACCGGAGTTCGTATGCCGCTGCGTGCGCTCTTCGACCATCCCACGGTGTCCGGGATCGCGGCGACGATCGAGCGTGCCGCCCAGACCCCGGACGCCGACGGTATCCAGGTCGTGGCCCGGCCGGCGGTACTGCCTCTTGCTCCCGCGCAGCAGCGACTGTGGTTCCTGAACCGCGTCGCACCGGAATCAGGTGCATACAACATTCCGTTGGCGGTGTCGTTGCGCGGCGACGTCGATCCCGACGCACTGAGCGCCGCGATCGTGGACGTCGTGACACGTCACGAATCACTACGCACCGTGTTTCCTCAAATCGGGGACAACGCAACGCAGAAGGTTCTGGGCCTGGGCGAGGGTATCGCGGGGCTCGAGTCGATCGAAGTGGAACGCGAGAATCTCGAAAGAGTGATCTTCGAATTCTCCTCGGCGGGTTTCGATCTGGTCCGCGAACGCCCGGTCCGATACCTGCTGATCACTGTCGCCGACGATGAGGACGGCGATGACAAGGACGGCGATGACGAGCAAGCAGTCCTCGTCGTAGTTCTGCACCACATGGTGGCCGACGGCTGGTCGCTCGCGCCGTTGGCTGCTGATCTCACCGGCGCTTACGCCGCCCGCGTCGGCGGCAACAGCCCGCAGTGGGCACCCCTTCCGGTGCAGTACGCCGACTACACGCTCTGGCACCGAGAACACCTAGGCGACGTGGCATCCACCGATTCGCTTGCCCACTCACAGATCGCGTTCTGGAAGCAGCAGCTGGCGGGAGCGCCCGAGCAACTCCACCTGCCGACGGACCGTCCGCGCCCACTCGACCCGACCATGCGCGGGGCCGGAGTCGACATCAGAATTGGCGCTTCCACTCATCAGAAGCTCGTTGTACTTGCCGGCGATCACGACGCCACGCTGTTCATCGCCCTGCACGCGTGCTTCGCCCTGCTTCTGGCCAGGTACAGCGGCACGGACGACATCGTCATCGGAACACCGGTGGCAGGACGAGGGGACAGATCTCTCGATCTGCTCGTCGGCATGTTCGTCAACACTCTGGCCTTGCGGACCGTCGTCGATCGGGACGCGACGTTCGCCGCACACCTGTCGCAGGTCAGGGCCGTCGACGTGGATGCCTTCGACAATGCGGACGTGCCTTTCGACGTCGTCGTGGACGCGCTCGAACTCGACCGCTCGCCTGCGCACCATCCGGTCTTTCAAGCTGCCATCACCTCTCGGATAACCACGGCTCACACAGCCGAACTGGCCGGGGTGTCGATGACGGCGCGGGCAGTCGAGACGGGGCTGACCAAGTTCGACCTCGAGCTCACCGTCACCGAACGTCACGAGTCCGGGGCCGCAGCAGGAATCGATGCCACGTTCACCTATTCCACCGACCTGTTCGACAACGCGACCGTCGAAGCCTTGGCGCGAAACTTCGTGACCCTCGTGGAATCGGCAGTGTCGGAACCGACTGCACCGGTTGGTGACCTTCGTGTACTCGGATCCCGGGAGAGTGCCGCGATATTGCCGCGGCGCGGCGTGGCTTCGGTGGGCGAATCGACGCTGGCGCAGATCCTCGGGGCTACCGCGAGGACGTATCCCGACGCGATCGCCCTCGAAGACTCCGAGCGCTCACTCTCGTACGGGGAGCTGGAGCGTCGATCGAATCGGATCGCTCGATACCTCATGGACCTGGGCGTCGGCCCCGAGACACCGGTCGCACTGGCCGTCGCCCGATCGGTCGACTCCGTGCTCGCAGTCTGGTCGGTCACAAAAGCCGGCGGCGTTTTCGTCCCGGTCGATCCCCGTTATCCCGCAGATCGAGTTGCGCACATGCTCGAGGATTCGGGTGTGCGGATCGGAATTCGGTCCGCCGAGGTTGCGGCCGGTCCGGCAACCGGCGGGAACGTCTCAGTCTGGATCGACCTCGGCGACGCGGACACGGTTGCAGAATATGCCGCCTACTCCGACGCCGCGGTGATCGACGCTGACAGAACAGCGTCGATCACCGCGGCGTCGGCTGCGTACGTCATCTACACCTCCGGCTCGACCGGAGTGCCGAAGGGCACCGTCGTCACTCACGCAGGTTTGGCCAATCTCGCTCGCGAACAACAGGATCGGTACCGGATCACCGCCGGGTCGCGAACTCTGCATTTTGCGTCACCGAGCTTTGACGGCGCCGTACTCGAGCTACTGCTCGCCGGTTCGACCGGCGCGACGATGGTGATCGCCCCTCCCGACATCTACGGAGGGGAGGCGTTGAGCGAGTTCCTCCGAAGCCGCGAGGTCACTCATGCCTTCATCACTCCGGCTGCTCTGGCGACCGTCGATCCGGCGGGCGTGACGGCACTGGAATGCGTAGTCGTCGGCGGCGACGTGTGCACCCCGGAATTGGTCTCGAGCTGGGGCAACGGGCGCAGACTGCACAACGGATACGGTCCGACCGAAACCACTGTCATGGTTGCCATCAGTGACCCACTCTCACCGGGCGATCCGATCACCATCGGCGGTCCCATCCGCGGAATCGACGCCGTGGTGCTTGACGCTCGGCTGCAACCGGTCCCGATCGGCGGCGTCGGCGAGCTGTACATCGGTGGGCCGGGGCTTGCACGTGGTTACCACCTTCGTCCCGCGCTGACGTCGGATCGTTTTGTCGCGCATCCGTACTCGACGTCCGGTGCGCGGATGTACCGAACCGGTGACCTGGTCCGTTGGACCAAGGACCTGACCCTCCGCTACGTGGGCCGCAGCGATCATCAGCTCAAGATCCGCGGGTTCCGCATCGAACTCGGCGAGATCGACGCTGCTCTGATGGATTCCCCTCTCGTTCACTTCGCCACGACGATTCCCGTCGAATCCGCCGCAGGCACCACTCTGGTGTCGTACGTGTTGCTCAGCGGCGACGCTGATATCGAGTCGCTCTTTGCGGCACTCGCCGACACGCTGCCGCGGTACATGATTCCGTCATCGATCACCCCGATCGACGCGATTCCGTTGACTCCGGTCGGCAAACTCGATCGGAGAGCATTGCCGACGCCGATACCGCGCGAAGTCCTCGGTACGGGTCGTGAACCCGAGGCCGGGCTCGAACGCACCGTCGCCGACGTGTTCGCTTCACTGCTCGACGTACCCGAGGTCCGGGCCGGAGACAGCTTCTTCGATCTCGGTGGCAACTCACTCGTCGCGACGCAGGTGTCCGCGCGGTTGAGCGCAGCGACGGGACTCGCTGTGGACGTGCGCTCGATCTTCGAAGCACCGACCGTCGAAGCGCTCGCTGCACGTCTGGCGGCGAGCGCCGAAGAATCAGACGATCGACCTGCCCTGAGCGCCGGTGCTCGCCCGGACCGACTACCGCTCTCCGCTGCGCAACAGCGGCTGTGGTTCGTCAATCGCTTCGACCCGCAGTCCGCGGTCTACAACATTCCGTTCGCGATCCGGATCACCGGAGACATCCACGGCGATGCACTCGAGGAGGCGCTTGCGGACGTCATTGCACGCCATGAGGTGCTTCGAACGATCTACGTCGACAGCGCCGACGGCCCGAGTCAGGTCATCCGAGCAATTTCCGACGTGCAGTTCTCCGTCGAGCGCTACCGCGGATCCGAAGGTATCGAATCCGCGACGACGGAGTTCGCGGCGCGTGGGTTCGATCTCGGTTCGGATCTGCCGATTCGGGCCATGCTGGTGCGCGAGGACACTTTCGCTCACGTACTGGTCGTCGTCATCCACCACATCGCCTTCGACGGCTGGTCCCTGACTCCCTTCGCGACAGATTTCGTCGCGGCGTACTCCGCACGCGTCGTCGGAGACGCCCCGGTTTTCACACCGCTCGACGTGCAGTACGCCGACTACGCGGTGTGGCAGCAAGACTCGCTCGGGCAGATCGACGACCAGGAGTCTCTGGTTGCCCGCGAGCTGACCTTCTGGACCGCTGCCATGGCTGGTGCCCCGGACGAGGTACTGCTACCGGTGGATCGCCCACGCGGATCTGTCACCACGACCGCCGTCGGATCGGTGCCGATCGTCATCGACGCGGCGACCGGGGAGCGGCTCGCCGCCTTGGCAAGGCGCAGTGGCACGACGCAATTCATGGTCGTACACGCGATCTTGACGGTTGTTCTGGCGCGTCTCGGTGCTACCGACGACGTGGTGGTCGGCACTCCGGTGGCAGGCCGCGGCCGACCCGAACTGGATTCCCTGATCGGGATGTTCGTCAATTCGGTACCGCTTCGCACACCGGTCGATCACCGAGCGTCGTTCACCTCCCTGCTCGAGGTCGTCCGTGAACGCGACCTTGCCGCCTTCGCGCACCCCGAGTTGCCATTCGAGGTGCTGGTCGACGCCCTCGATCTCGACCGGTCCACTACGCGACACCCGCTGTTTCAGGTCATGCTGTCGTACCACCAGAATGTGGTCTCGCCGCAGGTAACCGTCCACGACGCCCATCTCGAGGCGCAAGCGCTCGAACCGTCCGTCGCTAAGTTCGACCTCGAGTTCACCCTGCTGGCAGGCGATTCCGAGAACGCGGAGATCACCGGGTCGCTCAGGTTTGCCGAGGCGCTCTTCGACATTTCCACCGCGGAAACGATCGCCTCACGTGTGCAGTCGGTGGCCCGCGCCGTTGCCGCAGACCCGGACACCGCGATCGACGACATGGAATTCCTCAGCACCCTCGAGCGTGCGTCGCTGATGCCGGTACGAGGTCCGGCGTGGACCAGTTCGCGCACCTTGGCCGAAATATTGACGCGGACCGCCAACCGTTCAGGCGATTCGGTGGCCCTTCGATCTGGTGGCACCACCGTGCTCTACCGAGATCTCTTCGCCCGTGCATCGGCGCTTGCGCACCGTTTGACCACGGAAGGTATCGGCGCCGAAGACATTGTGGCGATAGCGATTCCGCGTTCGATCGACTCGATCGTCGCGTTGTGGGGCGTTTCCTTGACCGGCGCCGCGTTCGTTCCGGTCGATCCGCGATACCCAGCCGATCGCATTCTGCACATGCTCACCGACTCCGGAGCCACTCGCGGAGTGACAACGGAAGCGGTGATCGAATCACTGCCCCGTCCGGTTCCGTGGATGACGATGGACGACATCCACGGCGACGGTGTCTGGCAGCCGGTTCCTGCCGCGCCGATCCGAATCGACAACCTCGCCTACATCATCTACACCTCCGGATCGACGGGAAAGCCCAAGGGTGTCAGCGTCACTCACCGTGGCCTGAGCGCATTGGCCGCCGAGCAGACGGCGCGCTACGGCATCTCGGCGCAGTCGAGGACGCTGCACTTCTCCTCACCGAGCTTCGACGCATCCATCCTCGAACTGCTGCTCGCCGTCGGTGAGGGCGCGACGATGGTGATCGCATCTCCCGATGTGTACGGCGGCGAGGACCTCGCAAAACTGATCACCGATCACCAGGTGAGCCACGCGTTCATCACGCCGGCAGCGCTGGCCTCGGTCGATCCCACCGGGCTGGACGTCTTGCAGTCGATCGTTGTCGGCGGCGAGGCCTGTTCACCCGAACTGGTCCGCAAGTGGGCACCGGGTCGCCGGTTGTTCAACGGTTACGGGCCGACGGAAACCACGGTCATGGTGTGCATCAGCGATGCCCTGACGGTGGGGGAGACCGTGACCATCGGCGGGCCCGTCCGGGGCGTGTCCGCGGTAATTCTCGACGGCTCGGCTCAGCCGGTACCCGTCGGGGTCACCGGTGAGCTCTACATCGCCGGCCTCGGACTTGCCCGCGGCTACCTCGACCAACCCGCGTTGACGGCGACGCGATTCGTGGCAGCGCCGTTCGGCCCGGCCGGCGCCCGCATGTACCGGACCGGTGACCTGGTTCGGTGGACGCCGCTCGAGACGATCGAATACGTCGGACGCTCTGATCACCAAGTGAAAGTACGCGGATTCCGCATCGAACTGGGCGAGATCGACTCCGTCCTCAGCGATTACCCCGGCGTCGAGTTCGCGGTCACCGTGGGCATCGACGCAGCTTCCGGTGAGACGATGTTGGCGTCGTACGTCGTGCTCGGCTCCGATGCGGTCGAGATGGACGAATTGCTGATCCATGCGCGCCGCTCACTGCCCGCCTTCATGGTGCCGTCGGCGATCACCCCGATCGAGCACGTTCCGCTGACCCCCGTCGGGAAACTCGACCGATCGGCGCTGCCGGCGCCGACGCTGCGTTCGTCCGAGCGGAGTGTCGAGCCGCTGACCACCGCGACCGAACTCCAGGTTGCCGGCGTCGTGGCGGAACTGCTGGGTATCGAACAGATCAGTGCGTCCGACAGTTTCTTCGAACTCGGTGGCAACTCACTGCTCGCCACCAGACTTGCCCAGCGACTGGGCGAATCGTTGGGCAGGCAGGTACCTGTCCGAATGCTGTTCGAGCACCCCGAAATTCGGGAACTTGCCACCGTGCTCGACACATCCGCCGGGGCGAAGGCGCTACCACCGATCACCGCCGTCGACCGCCCCGAGCAAGTTCCGCTGTCCTACGCGCAGGCCCGCATCTGGTTCCTCAACCAGATGGATCCCGGCTCACCCGCGTACAACGTCCCTGCCGCGATCTCCCTCGACGGTGCACTCGACGTCCCAGCCCTCGAAGCTGCGGTCCTCGACGTGATCGAAAGGCACGAAATCCTGCGCACGGTGTTCCCCGACTCCGACACCGGCCCACACCAGGTGATCCAGGATGCATTCACCTCGCTGGAGTACGCAAATGCGGACACCCGTGAACCGGCAGAGCTCGCCAGAGAATTCGCGTCGCGTGGATTCGACATCACGACCCAAGCTCCCGTTCGCGCGCTCCTGCTCGAGTCGACGCCGCAGCACCACACACTTGTCATCGTGATCCACCACATCGCGGCGGACGGATGGTCGATCGCGCCGTTGATGAAGGACGTGCTCACCGCCTACGTCGCGAGAAGTTCGGGACGCGCTCCCGAGTTCACCCCGCTCGAGGTGCATTTCGCGGACTTCGCCATCTGGCAGCGGGAAGCGCTGGGCTCTGTGAACGAATCCGAGAGCGTGCTCGGGGCACAGGCGTCGTACTGGCGGGAGACGTTGCGGGGAGCACCTGAGCTGATCGACCTTCCGAGCGATCGAGCGCGCCCGCTCACCCAGTCGTTGAGCGGCGGCCACACCGCGGTCTCGCTTCCGGCGCACACCCGGATCGCGGTCGAGGCGGTCGCCGGCTCGAATGCGGCGACGCCGTTCATGGTGTTGCACGCTGCCTATGCCGTGCTGCTGTCCAGGCTGAGTCGAAGCACGGACATCGTGATCGGATCTCCGGTCGCCGGGCGAGGACACCGAGTTCTCGACGACCTCGTGGGAATGTTCGTGGGCACGGTCGGACTGCGCACGACGGTCGATCCCGGGTCGACGTTCGTCGACGTTCTGCGTACTGTCCGCTCCGTCGATCTCGACGCCTTCGCCCACGCGGACATTCCGTTCGAGCAGGTCGTGGACGTTGTGGCGCCGACCCGGACCACCGACCGTCATCCGGTGTTCCAGACGATGATCTCGTTCCACGGCGCCCACCCAACGACGTGGGACCTGCCTGGACTTGCCGTTCGTGCCCACGAGATCACACCGGACATCGCCAAGTACGACCTGCAGTTCACCGTTGTCGAACAGACCGCGGAGGAAGGCGGCGGCTACGAGGCCTCCCTCACCTACGCGAAGGACCTCTTCGACACCGATACGGCGGAGTCGTTTGCGGTGATGCTGGAAACGGTCATCGAGACACTGACTGCCCAGCCCTCCGCCGTCGTCGGTGACGTGGATCTTGCGGGACGTGGCCTGCGTGCGTTGCCCGGACGTCCGGCCGGCGATGCTTTGACCTTGCCGGAGTTGCTGCTTCGCGGCGCGGCCGATCCGCATGCTCCGGCAATCGTCGACGTCGCGGCTTCCGCCACGCTCACGTACGGCGAACTCGACCGACGCTCCGACGCAATGGCGTTTGCGTTGATCGCTCGCGGGATTGCGCCGGAAATGATTGTGGCACTCGCGCTTCCGAGGTCGGCCGACTATGTGATCGCGCTCTGGGCCGTAGCGAAAGCCGGCGGAGTGTTTCTTCCCGTGGACCCGGCGTACCCCGCCGAGCGGATCGAGCACATGCTCACCGACAGTGGGGCGGTACTCGGTATCACCAGGGGCGAGTATGCGGCCGGCCTTCCGGGCGTCACGTCGTGGATCGAGCTCGACGCGGTCGAATTCACCACCGAAATCGAGGCAGTCCATTCCGAGACACTGCCGGACGCGCCACTCGAGTTCGACAACCCGGCCTACCTGATCTACACCTCGGGCTCGACCGGAAAACCCAAGGGCGTATTGGTCACTCACGCGGGATTGGCCGCGTTTGCCGACGAACAGCGGGAACGTTTCGGCGTCACCGCGCACTCTCGCGCTCTGAGCTTCGCCTCGACGAGCTTCGACGCGTCGGTTCTCGAGCTCCTTCTGGCATTCGGCGCCGGCGCAACGATGGTGATTGCGCCTCCGACGGTTCTCGGCGGTGTCGAATTGCACGAACTGCTCGACGAGCAGACGATCACCCATGCATTCGTGACTCCGGCCGCCCTGGCGACTGTCGATCCCGCCGGTCTCGACCATCTCGAGGCCGTCGTTGTCGGTGGCGACGCCTGCACCGCCGACCTCGTATCTCGGTGGGCGCCGAGGCGCCGAATGTTCAACGCGTACGGCCCGACCGAGGCCACCGTCGCAGTCACCATCAGCGATTCACTCGTCGCGGGGCAGACCGTGACGATCGGCGGTCCGATCCGAGGCGTGGATGCGATGGTTCTCGATTCCCGACTGCACTCGGTCCCCGGGCAGGTCGTCGGCGAGCTCTACGTCAGCGGCGACGGTCTCGCCCGCGGGTACCTCGGCAACCCCGCGCTCACGGCAGCGCGGTTCGTCGCCGACCCGCACGGACCCGAAGGCTCTCGGATGTACCGCACCGGAGATCTTGTGCGTGAAGATCGCGCACGGTCGCTTGTCTATCTCGGACGCGCGGACCACCAGGTCAAGGTCCGAGGGTTCCGGATCGAACTCGGTGAAATCGACGCGGTGCTGGCGTCGGAGGCGTCCGTGCATTCGGCTGTGAGCGTGGTCGTCGGCAACGGCGTCGACGCTCGGATAGTCGCGTACGTCGTCCCGGCACACGGGGACGTCGACGTCACCGCACTACGACGCCACGCAGGCACATCCCTGCCTGCGCACATGATCCCGTCCGCTTTTGTCACGATCGGTGCAGTCCCGACCACGCCGGCGGGCAAGCTGGATCGCGCAGCTCTGCCTGCGCCCCTCTGGGAGTCGCCGAGTGGACGCAGTCCGGAAGGCAGCGACGAGATTGCGATCTGCGCTGCTTTCGCGGAGGTCCTCGATCTCGCCGACGCAGACACGTACGCCGATTCGAGCTTCTTCGAACTCGGCGGAAACTCGCTCATGGCAACGCGTTTGGTCGCTGCCATCAAGGAACGCACCAGCATGACCGTCCCCGTCGCGTGGATATTCTCCGACCCGACGCCGGAGGCATTGGCGCGCAGACTCTTCGAACTCGAGGCAACAGTTGTGACAAGTGACGCGGATACCTCCGCACTTGCAGTAGTCCTGCCACTACGCCCGGAAGGCCGCGCCGAGCCACTGTTCTGCATCCATCCGGCCATCGGATTGGCCTGGTGCTACGGGGCACTCGATCGGTACGTCGATTCCAGCCGGCCGCTCTACGGCCTGCAGTCGCCGATTCTGACGGACCCCGAATTCCGGGCGGAGCTGATCGAGGATTTCGCGGCGCGGTACGTCGAGGAAATTCGCGGAGTTCAGCCGCACGGTCCGTATCACCTGCTGGGGTGGTCGATCGGGGGATTGATCGCTCACGCGGCGGCGGTGCAGTTGCAAGCAGCGGGTGAGAGCGTCGCCGACCTGATTCTGCTCGACAGCTTCGTTCTCGAAGACCCGACGATGGCGGGCGCGCAGCCTTCTCTCGCCGAACTGATCGGCGGGTTGGGGATCTCGGTCCCGGACGCCGACGAGCGTGATCTGACACCGGAGGACGCCGAAGCGCTCTTGCATGAGGCCATCGGCGATCACCCTTTGGTCTCGAGCGATCGGATCGAGCGACTGTTCGAGGAATACTCCGCAGGCGCGGAGCTTGCCCACCGGTACCGCCCGGGCAAGTTCGTGGGCGATCTGCTGTTCTTCTCGGCACAGACCGACACCTTCGACCCGCTGCGAACGGCGTCGGCGTGGCGACCGTTCGTGTCCGGGGTGATCATCGACCGTCCGGTGCCCACGTCACACGCCGAAATGTTCACCGAGGCAGGTCTGGAGGCGATCGGGCCCGTGATCAACCTGGCGGTCGGAACGGGTCGTCACGCGGCCCCGGACGTCGACGCTGAGTTGGACGCTCTGATCGAGATCCAAGACGTGCGCGGCTGACTCAGGCTCGTTTCTTCCTCGGCGTCGTCGACTTCGACGAGCCGGCCTTGGAGGCGTTCGACTTCGCTTCGTCCACACTGCGCTGCAGTGCGGCAACGAGGTCGACCACCTCTGCATCGGTGCCCTCTTGGTCGACCTCGGCGGCGGGGATGACCTTCTTGCCGCCGTTCTCGATCATCTCGTCGAGCAACTGCCGCAGTTGGAGCTGGTAGTCGTCGGTGAACTCGGTCGGATCGAAATCGCCCGCCATGCTCTCGACGAGCGTCTGCGCCATCTTCAGTTCCTTGGCCTTCGGCTTCTCCACGTCGTCGAGTGAAGGGAACTCTGCTGCGCGAACTTCGTCGGGCCACAGCAACGTCTGGATCACGAGGACGCCGTCGCGAGCGCGCATCGCGGCCAGGCGCGTCTTCTGTCGCAGAGTGAAATGCACCAGTGCCGTTCGATCACTCTCGGTGAGCACAGTCGAAAGCAGGACGTACGCCTTCGGCGACGCCGAATCGGGTTCGAGGAAGTAACTCTTCTCGAACAAGATCGGATCGATCTGATCGTTCGGCACGAATTCCAGCACCGGAATCTCGTGCTTCTCCGCGGCCGGGAGTTTGTTGAAGTCCTCGTCGCTCAAGATGACGCGCGATCCGTCTTCCGAGTCGTACGCCTTGTCGATGTCCGCGAACTGAACCGTGTTTCCGCACTCGGAACACACACGGTTGTACTTGATGCGGCCACCGTCTTTTGCATGGACCTGGTGAAATCGGATGTCGTGGTCCTCGGTCGCCGAGTACACCTTGACCGGAACGTTGACCAGACCGAAGGCTATCGAGCCTTTCCAAATCGAGCGCATGCCTCCCATGATGGTCGCCCCCAGCCGATTGCGCGAGGCAAACGCTCACGGTTGATCCCGAACCGTTGCGTCCGGGTGGGCCGGTTCGAGGCGCGGCGAGCGGGTATCCGCTCCGAGAATCCGACTCGCACACCTGGGGGCATACTCCGATGAGTATCCGAACCTACCGTCGACGCGTAGCAGCAGCGCTGGCAATTTCACTGGTTCCACTGCTGTTTGCGCCTTGGCCCGCGAACGCAGATCCGGCACGCACCGTAACCATCAGCGTCCACTCCGATGCGATGGGCCGCGACATTCCACTCGAGGTGATCCTCCCCGCCGACACGAGCGCCCCACGGCCCACGTTGTATCTGCTCAACGGCGCCGGTGGTGGCGAGGACAGTGCAACGTGGGAAGGACGGACCGATGTCCTGGACTTCTTCGCCGACAAGAACGTCAACGTCGTGACGCCGCTGGAAGGAGCGTTCAGCTACTACACCGACTGGCAGAAGGACGATCCCGTACTCGGACGCAACAAGTGGCAGACGTTCCTCACTCGCGAACTGCCGCCAGTCATCGATGCGCAGTTCGGTACCAACGGGGTCAACTCCATCGCGGCGATCTCGATGACCGCGACCTCGGTACTCAATCTCGCGATCTCAGCCCCAGGGCTGTATCGGCGTGTCGGGGCCTACAGCGGGTGCGCGGAGACTTCCACCCAGCCGGGTCAGGACTA